>CAZJTM010000230.1:0-9587 GCA_964548925.1 uncultured Verrucomicrobiota bacterium
GCAGGAGATTTTGCGCGCCGCGCTCCGGCGGTTTGCGCACTCCGGCTATGCCGCCACGTCAGTCCAGCAGATCGTCGCGGACGCAAAGGTGTCCAAGCCGGCGCTCTATTACTATTTCACGGACAAAGCCGGCCTTTTCCAGGCGCTGGTCAACGAGGCACACGACGCGCGGTACCGGCTGTTGCAAGAGGCGGCGGCAGCGAGTCGGGAAATCCGCGGGCAATTGGAGGCCATCCTGACCGCCTTGTTCGCCTATTTCGCGAAGCACCGCGAATTGGTCCGCATCTCCTTCGCCACCATGTTCGCCGCGCCGGGCGAACTGCCGGAGGGCCTGAACTGCCAGGAGAAATGCCAGCGCAACTTCGAGTTCGTGCATGCCCTTATCCGAAAGGCGCAGCAAGCCGGCGAACTGGACCGCCGATGGGACAGCCGCGAACTGGCATACGGTATTTACGGCCTGACGAACTTCTATCTGGCCGCGAACCTGGTCATGCCGGAGTGCAAACCGGACCGCCGTGTGGCGGAGCGCATCGTGGACTTGTTCCTTTCCGGGGCCGCGGCGCCGCGAGAGGTGAAGCGCCCTTCCAGGAAATCCTCTTAAAGTCGTCCCCTGCATGAAACGAAGCATCGCCATCGCTGTATTCATCATCTTGCTTGTCGCCGGAGGTTTGGCCGGCATCAAGGTCCTGCAAATCCAAACGCTCATCGCCGCCGGGGCGGCCGCCGCGGAGCCCGCCGAATCCGTGTCCTCGGCTGTGGTGCGTGAGGAGCGATGGCAAGGCCAGCTCCGCGCGGTTGGCACGGTGACCGCCGTGCAGGGCGTGACAATCACGCCGGAGATTGCGGGCGCCGTGCGCGAGATCGCCTTTGAGTCCGGGGCCACCGTGGCCAAAGGCGATCTGCTCGTGCGGTTGGACACGTCTTCCGAAGAGGCCCAGCTCCGCGCGGTCGAGGCCCAGGTCGAATTGGCGCGGGTCAATGCCGAGCGGGCGCGCACACTTCGCGCGGATAACACGGTGTCCCAGGCCGACCTTGACCTGGCCGAAGCCACGTTGAAGCAGCACCTGGCCAACGCGGATGCCATCCGCGCCGTTATCACCAAGAAGACCATCCGCGCGCCGTTCGCCGGCAAACTGGGCCTCCGGCTGGTGAACCTGGGCGAAAACCTGGACCTGGGCAAACCCATCGTTTCGCTTCAGGCACTCTCGCCGGTGTATGTGGAATTCTCGCTGCCGCAACAAGAGTTGGCGCGACTGCAAACCGGCATGCGAGTCACTCTGGTGACGGACGCGTATGCGAGCAACAAGTTCGAGGGCACTCTGACGGCCATCAACCCCGACTTGGATCCAGGCACGCGCAGCGTGCGATTGCAGGCGACGTTCGCGAACCCCGACCAATTGCTCCGGCCTGGCATGTTTGCCCGCGTCGAGGTGTTGCTGCCCGAGGAACGGCAGGTTCTCGTCATTCCCGCCACCGCCATCCTGAGCGCGCCGTACGGCGACTCCGTGTTTGTGATCGAGCCGGCGACCAATTCCGCAGGCGGGCTGGTGGTGCGCCAGCAATTCGTGCGGTTGGGACGCGGGCGCGGAGATTTCATCAGTGTGGAGGCGGGGCTCAAGGCCGGTGAGCGCATCGTGAGCGCGGGCCAGTTCAAGCTGCGCAACGGCATGGCCGTGAAGGAGAACAACGAGGTTGTGCCCAAGGCTTCGGAGAAACCGCGCCCGGCGGACAGTTGAGGCGCCCCGGCATGCTGCCGGAAACACCATGTCCTTCCATGCGGACACTCCTGAGAAACAAATCTGAACTGCGGGCAGGATGCCCGGCGGCGCGTTTTGGAACATGAAATCCTTTACCGACCTCTTCATCCGGCGGCCGGTGCTGGCGCTGGTGGTGAATCTCGTGATCATCATTGCTGGGCTCCAAGCCATCCGCTCCATCAACGTCCGCCAGTACCCACGGAGCGAGAACGCCTCGGTGACGATCACGACGGTGTACATCGGCGCGGGCGCCGACTTGGTGCGCGGGTTCATCACCACGCCGCTGGAGCGCGCCATCGCCGCCGCGGACGGCATCGAGTATCTGGAATCGAGCAGCAAGCTCGGCCTGTCGCAGATTACCGCCCGGCTCAAGCTGAATTACGACGCCACCAAGGCGTTGGCGGAGATCAGCTCGAAGGTGGATCAGGTCCGCGGCGACCTGCCGCCGGAAGCCGAGGTGCCGATCATCAACATCGAGGCCGCCGACTCGCAGTTCGCCTCCGCGTATCTCCGTTTCAACTCGGAAATCCTGGAAGCCAACCAGATCACGGACTACCTCGTCCGCGTGGTGCAACCACGCCTCTCGGCGCTGGAGGGCGTGCAACGCGCCGACATCTTGGGCGGACGCACGTTTGCGATGCGCATCTGGCTCAAGCCCGACCGGCTGGCCGCGCTCAACATCAACCCCAACCACATTCGCGAGGTGCTGGCCGCGAACAACTTTCTGTCCGCCGTGGGCCGCACGAAGGGTTCGCTCGTGCAGGTGAACCTTTCCGCCAATACCGATTTGCGGTCGGTGGACGAGTTTCAGGACCTTGTCATCCGCCAGTCCGGCGACACGCTGGTTCGACTGCGTGATGTCGCGGATGTGGAATTGGGCGCGGACGATTACGAAACCGAGGTGCGCTTTGGCGGGCAGAAGGCCGTGTTCATGGGCATTTGGGTGCTGCCGAACGCCAACTCGCTGGACGTCATCAGGCGTGTCCGCGCCGAGATGGAACAAATCCAAAAGGAACTGCCCACCGGCTTGGACGCAGGCATCGCCTACGACGCCACGAAGTACATTGAGGACGCGATCCGCGAAGTCTTGAAGACGCTGAGCGAGACGCTGCTCATCGTGGCCATCGTGATCTTCCTTTTCCTCGGTTCGGTGCGCTCGGTGTTGGTGCCGTTGGTGGCGATTCCGGTTTCGCTCATCGGCGCCATCTTTCTGATGCAGGTCTTCGGGTTTACGCTGAACCTGCTGACCCTGCTGGCCGTGGTGTTGTCGGTCGGTTTGGTCGTGGATGACGCCATCGTCATCGTTGAGAACGTGGAGCGGCATGTGCGCGAAGGCCAAACGCCACGGCGCGCGGCGTTGCTCGGGGCGCGCGAACTCATCGGCCCGGTGATCGCGATGACCATCACGCTGGCGGCGGTGTATGCGCCGATCGGCTTGCAGGGCGGGTTGACGGGTTCGCTCTTCCGGGAGTTCGCCTTCACGCTGGCGGGCGCGGTGTTCATCTCCGGCATCGTTGCGTTGACGCTTTCACCCGTGATGTCCTCCAAGCTCCTTAGCGCCGGAGGTGAGGAACGCGGCCTGACCGGCCGGATCAATCGCGACTTCGACCGCTTCCGCAGGCTCTACGGTCGCGTCTTGGACGTGACGTTGAAGGCCAGGCCCGCGGTTTACATTGTGTGGATTTCACTGAGTCTGCTGGCCATTCCGATGTTCATGATGGCGCCGAAGGAACTCGCCCCCACGGAAGACCAAGGGTTCGTGATGGGCATTGTCGAGGCTCCGGCGGACGCGACGATTGACCAGACGACGTTCTACACCGAAGAAGTCAATCGTCGGCTGATGACCGTGCCGGAAGCCGAGAAGACCTTCCAAATCACGTTCCCGGACAATGCTTTCGCCGGCCTGGTGCTCAAACCGTGGGGCGAGCGCAAACGGACGGTGTTTGACATTGTGCCGGGCGTGCAGGCGAATCTCTCGGAGATTCCCGGCGTGCGCAGCATGGTGGCCACGCCCTCGGCACTGCCCGGCGGCGGGCAGTTCCCGGTGGAATTCATCATCGCCTCGACTGCCGACCCGCAGCGCATTCTCGACTTCGCGCGGCAGATTCAACTCAAGGCGGCGAGCAGCGGCCTCTTCGCCTTCCCGCCGATCATTGACACCAAGATTGACCAGCCGGAAGTCGAGTTGGTGCTGGACCGCGACAAGGTCGCCGCCCTGGGGCTCAACATGGCCTCGGTGGGCGCGGACCTAGCGACGCTCGTGGGTGGCAATTACGTGAACCGGTTCAACTTTGACGGGCGCAGTTACAAGGTCATCCCGCAACTCAAGCGCATCGAACGGCTCACCGCAGACCAGTTGGAAAACCACTACGTCAAAGGGCCGAACGGCCAGTTGGTGCCGTTGAGCACGTTTGCCACGCTGAAGAAAAAGACCGAGCCGCGCTCCCTCAACCGCTTCCAGCAGTTGAATGCGGTGAAGCTCAGCGGCGTGGCCATCCGCCCGCTGGACGAGGCCCTCCGCTATCTCGAAGACGAGGCCGCGCGGGTTTTGCCGAAGGGCTACACCGTGGACTACACGGGCGAGAGCCGACAGTTGCGCACGGAAGGCAACAAGTTCCTGCCCGCGTTCCTCCTCGCGTTGACGCTGATCTTCCTGGTGCTCGCCGCGCAGTTCAACAGCTTCCGCGACCCGCTGATCATCCTGTTGGGCTCGGTGCCGCTCGCGATGTTTGGCGCGCTCGTCTTCAGTTTTCTCAAGATGCCGGGGCAGGGGATGAATTTCTTCACCGACGGCTGGACCACGACGCTGAACATTTACTCGCAAGTCGGCTTGGTCACGCTCGTCGGCTTGGTGTCGAAGAACGGCATTTTGATCGTGGAGTTCGCGAATGAACTGCAGCGGAGCGGCCTCGGCAAGATTGAGGCGGCGAAGCAGGCGGCGCTGGTGCGGTTGCGCCCGGTGTTGATGACCAGCGTGGCTACTGTGGCCGGCCACTTTCCGCTCACCCTCGTCACGGGCGCGGGCGCGGCGGCGCGGAATTCCATCGGCATCACCATCGTCGCCGGCATGGCGCTGGGGACGATCTTCACGCTGCTGGTGATTCCGGCCATCTACGTCTTGATCGCCAAGCAGCATGTCGGCGAAGACCCCGGCGCCATTGCGCGCGACTTCGCCCAGGCCGAGCGTTCATCCGGCTCGCAAGAAATCCCCGTATTCGCCAAATAGCTTGGGGGAGTTGCTTGCAGCCGGGGTGTGATTCGGGTTTGATGGACTGCGGCAATGAAACGGAACTGGGCTCAACTGGGATTCGTGAGTGGCATGGCGGCCACGCTCCTCGCTTCGTGTGGCAAGGAGTTGCCGCCGGAACGCAAGCCGCCAGGTACTGCCACGGCCAAGCCTGTACGGGTGGCGCGGGCCGAAAGCCGCCCCATGGAACGCATGCTGATGGTGGTCGGCACGCTTGCCGCGCATGACGAGGCGACCGTGGCGGCCCAGGTCGCCGGCCAGATCGAGAAGACCTTCGTGGATCTCGGCGACCGCGTTGCCGCCGGACAGGAGTTGGCGTTGATTGATACGGCCTCCTACGACGCGCTCGCCCGTCAGGCCGCCGCCAATCTCGCCAAGGCGCAAGCCAGCGCCACCAACACAGCGCGGAGCCTCCAGCGCGTTCAGGAGCTTCAGCGGGATAGAATTGCTTCCAGCAGTGAGTACGACCAGGCAATTGCGGATTTCAAGCAGGCACTGGCCGAAGTAAAGGCCGCAGAAGCCGCCGAGGCCATCGCGCGTCTGAATCTTTCCCGCTCCCGTGTGAAGGCCCCGTTCGATGGCGTCGTGGCCGAGCGCTTGGCGAATTCCGGCGATTACGTCAGCGTGGGGGCGCCGATCATCCGGCTCGTGAAGACTGATCCGCTGCGCCTGCGGCTCGACGTGCCGGAGCGGGAGTCGTCCGCCGTACGTGTCGGCCAGACGGTTCTGTTGTCGGTCGAGGGCGACACGAATGTCTATTCCGGCACCCTCACGCGGGTTTCGCCGTCAATCCGGCAGTCCGATCGGATGTTGCCTGTGGAGGCTGATGTGCCGAATCGCGGCGCGCTGCGGACCGGCTTGTTTGCCCGCGCCCGGATTATCGTTGATGTACAGGACTCCGGCTTGAGCGTGCCTGCCAATGCCCTGACCGTTTTCGCCGGGATTGAAAAAGTCGTTGCCGTGCAAAACGGCAAAGCGGTCGAAACGCCCGTGACCACCGGTCGGCGCGGAACGGATTGGGTGGAGATTCTCTCGGGTCTTTCGGGGGGAGAAACTGTGGTGCTTGAGCCCGGCGGGTTGCGGACGGGGCAGACGGTGATGATCGCGGGTGAAGGCAACGATTCGCGGTGAGGCGTGGACGGAAATCCGAAACCCGAAACAAATCCGAATGTCGAAATCCGAAACCAAGCCAAACGCCGCAAGCTTGGCCACTTCGTGCAGAGGTCGGGTTCCTTTTTTTTCTTGCGAATCCGGTGTTCCCGAGACGCCTTCCATGCCTTGTAGCAGCGGACGTGAGTCCGCTCCATTCTCCAGGAAGTCAGAGCGGATCCACGTCCGCTGCCACAGTACTGAACGAGGCGTTTCCGACTTTGGATTTCAGGCTTCAGATTGGCCTCGGATATCGGGCTGTGGCTTTTGGAATTAGCGTCTCATGCAAAAGCTCGCCGAAATCTGCATTCGCCGGCCGGTCTTCGCCTCGATGATCGTGCTGACACTGGTGGTCGTCGGCGCGGCGGGTTACTTGAACTTGGATGTGGACCGCTTCCCCTCGGTGGACCTGCCGACCGTGCGGGTCTTCACGCGCTTGCCCGGCGCATCGCCGGAGGAAACGGAATCGCAGATCGCCCAGCCCATCGAGGAAGTCGTCAACACAATCGAAGGCATCAAGGAACTGCGCTCGGTGAGCGGCGCGGGGTCGTCGTTTACGGTCGTCACGTTCGAGTTGAACCGGAACATTGACGTGGCGGCGCAAGATGTGCGGGACCGCGTGTCCACGGTGTTGCGCGATTTGCCGCGCGACATTGATCCGCCCACCATCGCCAAATCCGACACCGACCAATCGCCGGTCATGTCGTTGGCGCTCTCCGGCAACCGCTCGCGGCGCGAGTTGACCGAGATCGCGGACAAGATCGTCAAGCAGAACATTGAACGCGCCCCGGGCGTCGGATTGGTGGACTTGATCGGCGACCTCTCCCGGGCCATCAACATCTGGGTGGACGCGGATCGGCTCGCGGCCTACCGGATTCCCATTACCGCGGTGCGCGACGCGGTCGCCCGCCAGAACGCCAACACGCCCGGCGGCAACGTCACCACGGACTTGCGCGAACAAACCTTGCGCACGATGGGCCGCCTCACCGATCCGAAGGCGTTTGACGATCTGGTGGTGGCCACGCGGGACGGTTCACCCATCCGCGTGCGGGACATTGGCTTTGCCGAGGATGGAACGAAAGAGCAACGCTCGGTGGCGCGACTGAACGGTGTGCCCACCGTGTCGCTGGACATCATCCGCCAGTCCGGCGCAAACACCGTTGCCGTGATCGAAGGCGTGAAGGAGCGGTTGCGTGCGCTGGAGGATCAGTTGCCGTCGGACGTGAAGGTGCAAGTGATCCGCGACCAGTCCCGCTACATTTACGAGGCGCTGCACGAAATCCAGCGGCATCTCATCCTGGGCAGCATCCTGGCGTGCCTGGTCGTGCTGCTGTTCATGCGGAACTGGCGGGCAATGGTCATCGCGGCGGTCGCCATCCCGGCCTCGGTCATCGCATCGTTTGGCATGATGAAAGCGCTCGATTTCACGCTCAACAGCGTGACGATGCTGGCGCTGGTGTTGATGGTCGGCATCGTGATTGACGACGCAATCGTCGTGCTCGAGAACATCTTCCGGTTCGTGGAGGAGAAGAAGATGCGCCCGTTCGAGGCGGCACGTGCGGCCACGGCGGAGATCGGCCTGGCGGTGATGGCCACGACGTTCAGTCTCGTCGTGATCTTCGTGCCCGTGTCGTTCATGTCGAGTATCTCCGGGCGCTTTCTCTACCAGTTCGGCATCACGGCGGCGGTGGCAGTGCTGGTCAGCCTGCTGGTGTCGTTCACGCTCACGCCGATGATGAGCGCACGGCTGTTGCGGGTGGGCGGCGGCGGGCACGAGCCGAAATCGCGCGGCGGTTTCTATCGCTTCATTGACGCCCACTACACCACGCTGCTGCGGTGGTGCATGGGACACCGTTGGCTGGTGGCCGGGGTGGCTTCGCTCGTGATGGCATCGTCCGTCCCGCTCTACAAACTTGTCCGGCAAGAGTATCTGCCGAGCAACGTGGATGAGGGCGAGTTCGACGTGCGCGTGACGGCGGTCGAGGGCACGGGGTTGGGTGCGATGAACGAAGTGGCCCTGCGCATCGAGGAGGAATTGCGCGCGGTGCCCGGCGTGCGCGACGTGTTGGCCTCCGCCGGGAGCGGTTTCCTCGGCGGGATGAACGGCGCGAACTTCTACGTGCGCCTCGCGCCGCACGAGGAACGCACGTTCGGCTGGCGGCGGTTGTTGCAGTGGCCGCCGTGGCGCGCCTTCCAGGGCAATTACACCCAACGCGACATCCAGCAGGAAATCCGGCGGCGGCTGCGCGCGCTCCCCGACGTGCGCATCGCCGTGCGCAACCCGCAAACCTTCGTGGGCGGCGGGCCGAACTTCGACATTGATTTCGCGATCCTTGGTTCCGACTTGCCGACGCTGTTCAATCTCGCCGAGGAATTGCGCCTGCGCGCGCCGGAACTGGGACTGCAGGATGCCGACACGACCCTCAAGCTCGACAAGCCTGAATTGCGCGCCGTGATTGACCGCGACCGTGCCGCCAAGCTGGGCGTGGACACCCAGGACATCGCCAGCGCCCTGCGCATCATGGTGGGCGGCGACACCCGCGTCACGCGCTTCCGCGACGAGCAGATGAACGAGGATTACGACGTGCAGGTGCGCCTGCGGGAAGGCGATCGCAACGATGCGGAAACCATCGCGCGGCTGTTCGTGCCCCGACAGGGCGGGGGACTGGTGCGCTTGGACAACCTGGTCAGCCTCGTCTCCACGAAGACGCCGTCGCGGATTGACCGGCTCGACCGCCAGCGCCAGGTCAGCCTGCGCGCCGCCGTGGCCCCGGGCTTCGCGCAAGCGGACCGCATCGCTGCGTTGCGGGCCGAGGTGGAGAAGATGAACCTGCCCACGGGCTACTCAACCACCGTCTCGGGCCGGGCGCGCGAACTGGAAACGACCTTCACCGAGTTCCTGTGGGCGTTCGCACTGTCGGTGATTCTGATGTACATCATCCTCGCGTCGCAGTTTGAAAGCCTGATCCACCCGTTCACCATTTTGCTGTCGCTGCCGTTGTCCGTGCCTTTCGCCTTCGTCTCATTGCTGGCCGCGGGCCAGACGATCAACTTGTATTCCGCCCTCGGGCTGCTGGTGCTCTTCGGCGTCGTGAAGAAGAACGCCATTCTCCAGATTGACCACATGAACAAGCTGCGCGACCGCGGCATGGAGCGCGCCGCCGCCATTCTGCAAGGCAACCGCGAGCGCCTGCGTCCGATCTTGATGACGACGCTGACGCTGATCGCCGGCATGCTCCCGCTGGCGCTCGGCACCGGCCCGGGCGCGGAGGAGCGGCGGGCGGTGGCGGTGGTGGTGATTGGCGGACAGGCACTGTGCCTGTTGCTCACGCTGGTGGTCACCCCCGTCGCTTATTAGGTGCTGGATGTCCTTGGGCAGACTGTTGTAGAACTTGTTGTTCATGAAGGTGAAGTCGATGCTGTAGATGTGCCCG
>CAZJTM010000231.1:0-9567 GCA_964548925.1 uncultured Verrucomicrobiota bacterium
GCCGCCCTCCGTGTCCCGTGCCACTTCAAAAAACACGCGTTTCCGGCCAGACACTCATTAGCAAGCCGGTGCAGCGATTGACCTTGTGGGCAGGTCGCCTCGGTTTCGCTCACGAAGGGCGCGCCCAGTTTTGTATCCGACCGCACGTGGGCTACGCCGCGCGTGTTCAATTGTGCCGGAAGCAACCCCTCGCCCTTCAGCCAGCACGTGGTCACCGCAGATTCGGCGCGTCAAACTCCTCCTTGAGCCGCTCGTAGAGCAGCCGCCGGTCGTCCTCGCTCAAGTCGTCGAGGTATTCCTTGATGAGTTCGTTGGCGCGGTAAAGCTCCGCCCGCTTCACCGCCGCCTCGAATTCA
This sequence comes from uncultured Verrucomicrobiota bacterium, assembly GCA_964548925.1. GTDB lineage: Bacteria > Verrucomicrobiota > Verrucomicrobiia > Limisphaerales > MWDV01 > MWDV01. Next base: position 357 of record CAZJTM010000231.1, read on the forward strand.
GCTTCGGTCTTCCAGAAGCTCTCGCCGGACTCGAACATCGCCCAAGGTTTGGGCCGCAGGTTGCCGTCCTTCTTGCGATACTTCACGCCGTCCACGAGCAAGGACTTGCCCACGAACCGCCACGAGCGGTCAAAGAACACGCGGTCGCACCGGATGTCGCCGTCCGCCTCGCGGTAGCGCACCCAGAGGGTGAAGGACGCGGCAAACAGCCGCTTCCGGTTCGGGTGATCGCGGAACGTGCCCAGGTCGTTTTCTGGATTCGCAGACGCTCGCGCTGCCTTGATGGAAATTTCGATCGCGCCGTCGGAACACACGATGGCCAGGTCTGCCACGCGATTCTTCTCGTGCCCGGTCGTGCCGCGGTCGAAATTCGTCAGCCCCAAACCCTGCACATGCCGCGGCAGCACCGCGCACAGCGCGTCAATCGCCGCGTCCTCGAACTGCCGCCAGATCGTGGTGTAACTGCCGTGAATGGCGTTGGTCCGCAGGCGGGCCGTGACTTCGCCGGCCAGCGTGGTCTTGGCCGCATCCAATTGCTTTGCCACCGCCACGGCTGACAGCTCGCCCGATTGGCCGAAGATCACCAGCGGAAACGCCAGCCAGCCGGCGAGGATCAACCCGCCAAGCCGGTTCGTGCGCGTCCATGTGCATGAGGCGCAGGGTTGATTCGCAATGGCACGCGAGCCGCGCATCACTTTGTCCGTGGGTTGCGCAAATAGTAGAACCGGCCGTCTTCCGCGCCGCCGAGGAAATCCGGGAGGCCGTCACCGTTGAAGTCCACCGTCGTCGGGCTCACGTCATGCCCTTCGATGTTCTGGCTGGCAAGCGGGCCCTCGTCGAGAAAGCAGAAAAGGCCATCGCAGATACCGGTTTGGTGGAGGAAGTTCGCGTTTGTCGAATTGGCAAAGACATCGAGCCGCCCGTCACCATCCCAATCCACGACGCACAACTTGCGCCGTCCACTCCTGCCGGCGATGCCGTTGTTCAAACGGATCAAGCCGGGGGTTGCGTCGAGGATCGTGTGGCGGCTGTCCGTGACTGAGAAGTTCTCCCCTCGGAAAGCCCGCTTTGGCGCGAGCAAGACGAGCTTGCCGTCGCGCCGGGCGCGCTCAAAAAACGTGAGATAACCTTCTTGGTCGAGCATGACCAAATCCATCAGCCCGTCCTTGTTCCAATCCACCGCCACCGGGGTGGTGCGCCATTGGGTGAGCAGGGCCTTCCCCTCCGGTCGCAGCCAGCCATACGCGAGCGTGGGTTGCGCGCCGTTCCATTCCACTTCCACTGGTCGCGCCGCAGCGAGCCTTGGCCGACTGCGCGGGCCGACGTTCTGAAACCAAACCACTTTGCCCCAGATCGAATTCACGATCAGGTCCGGCAAACCATCCCCGTCCCAATCGGCCACGCTCAACGTCGTATAGCCCCACTTCGCCTCGCACGGGCCCTGAATGCTGCCGTTCGGACCGGCCATGATGCGGATGGCCCTTCCATCAGCCTCAACCAACCGCGGCGCGGCCCAGCGGAGTTTTTCCACGCCCGGGCCGCTGAGGTTCTCGAAAAAGAGGATGTAACCCGCCGTGTTCCCGCTGACGATGTCCCAATCACCGTCGCCGTCCCAATCAAACCCGACCGGGGTGGCGAGCGCGCCGCATTTCAGATCGTCGGCTTCCTGCTGAAAGTAGCGTGGTGGCAGAAACTGCGGCGTGCGGTCGGCGGTGAATGTGCCGGTGTTTTCGATGAACGCCACGCGCCCGTCTTCGTCGCCGACGATGAGGTCCGGGTCGCCGTCCTGGTCCCAGTCAATCGCCGTCGGCGTGATCATCTGCAAATCCATCACCAGCGGTTGGCCGTCCGGCGCTTTCAGGCGCTTGCCTGCGGCGTACCGCGGCGCCGTGCGTGAACCCACATTCTCGAAATACGTGAAGCCGTCCAGAAACCCGCCGCACAGCAAATCCAGATCGCCGTCGCTGTCAAAATCCGCGAAGTTCGGCGACGGCCAGCCGAAGACTTCCACGGGCTTGTCGCCGGCCATGACTTTCGTCGGCTTGCCGTACTTGGGTCTCGCGGTGGAGCCTTCGTTGCGCGCGACGTAAACAAAGCCGCGCAACGGCCCGTTCGTCCATGTACCCGCCGCGTCGTAGGCGTTGTCCCAGCCGTAGTCGGTCCAATCGTCCGCGCCGACGACGATGTCCAATTGGCCGTCGCCATCATAGTCCACGTAACGCCAGAAATTACCGCGGACCTTGTGGAGATGAACATTTGCCGGCAACGGCAACTTCGTGGGTTCGTCGAGTCCAGTCTTTCGAAAGTTCGGATACTCGGCCGCTGGAGACAGCACGCGTGGCTCGCCATTCACGAAACTCACCTGCACGTTTTGCAGCCCCTGGCTGATGCGCCGCGCCGGCTTGAAAACCGGCAGCTTGTTCCTCGCCGTGTCGCCGCTGGCGTTCTCGAAGAAATAGACGCCGTTGTAAGGCTTGTCCGGGCAGTTCACCACGAGGTCCAGATCGCCGTCGCCGTCGAAATCCATCGGCAGCGGCCACGCCCAGAGACCAACGCCGAGGTCCACGACGAGGCCGGGGTGATTGTATTTCAGCCGTTCGAGAGTCGCAGCGCGAGTTACTGTGGCCGCCATGAGGCTGGTGAGCAAGCCACCCCAAACCACCACGTGCATCCATCGGCGTAGCGGCGTCTCGGTAGAGCGCCGCCAATGTGACAGCCAAGAAATGGCGGCGCTCTGCCGAGACGCCGCTACCGGAAGTTGACCTGCACCGCGCATTTCAATTCGCCGGCGGCAGGCGCAGCGTGGCGTCCAGCGGCTGCACATCCGCCAGCTCTTTGCCCGGCGCGCCGCCGCCGAGTTTCTGAAGTTTCTCACCGCTTGGCCGGATGCGCGATTCGTAGCTGCCGACAGCTTGATTGAACGCCTTGTTCGCCGCTTCCAGCCCGCCGCGAATCTTCTCCAGGTGCTCGGTGAACGTCACGACGCGCGTGTAAAGTTCCTGCGCCGCCGCCGCGATCTCGCGCGCGTTTTCGGTCTGCGCATGCTGCTGCCAACTCACGCTCACCGAGCGGAGCAACGCGATCAGCGAGGCCGGCGTGGCGAGCAGGATGCGTTTGCCTGCCGCCCAGACGATGAGTTCCTGGTCGCCTTCCAGTGCCGCGCTGAACAACGATTCCGCCGGCAAAAACAGCACCACGTAATCCAGCGCGTTTGGGAACTGGCTCGGGTAATCGCGGTCGGCAAGGGCTTTGATGGTCGCTTTGAGCTTGGCGGCGTGCGTGGCAAGGGCTTCCGCGCGTTTCGCCGGTTCGGCGGCTTCCGCAGCGTTCAGGAAATCCAAGTCTGGCACCTTGGCGTCCACGATGATCACGCGCTCGCCGGGCAGCCGCACGATCAAGTCCGGCTTGCCTTCGTCGCCGGGGGACTGCTCGGTGAAATCGCAATGCGCGCTCATGCCTGCGGCTTCGACCACGCGCCGCAGCGTCTCCTCGCCCCAACGCCCGCGGGCCTGATTCGATTTCAACACCATCCGAAATTGCTGCGTCTCGGCAGCGAGCGACTGGCTTTGCTGGGCCAGCGTTTCGAGTTGCTTCTTTACCTCGCCGAGCGCGCTGGATTGCGTGGTTTCGTTCTGCTGCAAGCGCCGCTGGTAGGTTTCCAACTGCTGCTTGAGCGGCTCGACCAAGCCCTTGATGGCTTCCTGCCGCTGGGCCAGATCCCCCTTGGCCGACTCGTGCAGCTTGCCAAACGTCTGCTCCGCCAACCGTAGAAACTCCGGCGCGCTTTGTTTCAACGCCTCGGCACTCAAGGCCCGGAACGCCTCGCGCAGATCGGACAGCGCCTTCTCCTGCGCGGTCTTGGCTTCCGTCAGCGTGCGTTCGTGCAAGGCGCGTTGCTCGGCCAGCAGTTTCTCCGCGCCCGCTTGATTGGCCTGAGCGGTGGCCAAAGCCGTCTTGGCCTGGCTCGCTTCGGTTCGGACTTGGCTCAACTCCGTTTCCCGCTGGGCAAGTTGCTGACGCAGTTCGTTGGCCAACCGGTCATCCGCCGGTGCAGCGCGCCCGCGCCCCAGCAGCCAGCCGATGAGCAGGCCCAGCAGGCCGCCCACGGCGAACGCAATCAAGAGTTGGATTCCGACGGGCATTTCGTTTCGTGGCGGCGGCGCGGCAAAGCGCCGCCAATTCCGAGTTGATTTGCGGCGCTCGGCCTCGACGCCGCTATAAGGCTTTAGAAATGCGCCACAACTTCGATTTCCACGTTCGCTCCCTTGGGCAACGCCGCCACTTGAATGGTTGAGCGCGCCGGGAAATCCTTGGTGAAGTACCGGGAATAGACCTCGTTCATACCGGTGAAATCGTTGAGGCTGGTGAGGAACACGGTGGCCTTGACGACATTGGCGAAGGTTAGCTCCTGGTCGGTAAGGATCGCGCGGACGTTCTGCAGCACCCGGTCGGTCTGAACTTTAATGTCACCCGTAACCAGATTGCCAGTCTCCGGGTCCACTGGGATCTGCCCGGCGCAGAACAGCAGGTCGCCGACTCGGACGGCGTGGTTGTACGGGCCAACGGCGGCGGGGGAGTTCGCGGGTTTGATGATGGTTTTGGTCGCCATGCTTAATGCCTTTCAGGTTCAGTGTGCTTTGTCCCGAGGCTTTTAACCCAAGAGCCCAAGCGGCGACAGCTTTTTGTTTGTCGGCGATGGCGAATTTCGTTCCGGTCGCTTGAGGCCGGCCGGCAAACGCCGTAGTCTGGTCACAATGAGTGATGTCGGTTTGACGAATTCGGGACGCCGTTGGGCGAGGAGGCTGGGCGTTGGGTTGGTGGTCGCCACGGTGTGGACTGCCGAGGCGGCGCGGTCGGAACTGGATTTGGGCGGATCGTGGCAATACCAGAAGGTCAGTCAGCTTCTCTACCCGCCCACAAACACGTGGCAGACGATGACCGTGCCGGGGTTTCTTTCCGGTTACCAGTATGAGCGCGCGTGGTTTCGCCGCACGTTCACGATTCCCTCCGCAATGGCCGGCTCGTGGCTCAAGCTCCGGTTCGGCGGCGTCAAATACAACGCCCAAGTCTGGCTCAATGGCGTCTATGTGGGCGGCTACCTCAACGGCTACGAACCGTTTGAACTCGACATTACCAGCGCGGCACGGGTCGGGCAGACCAACGAACTGATCGTCGGCGTGACGGACTGGACGGCTACGTTTGAGGGAACGGTGGATTTCACCGCCCTGCCGGCGGGCCAGAACGCGCGCGACTTCGTGAAGAACACCATCATCGCCCCCATCGGCGGGCGCTACGAGCAATACGGCATCTGGCAGCCCGTCAAACTGCTCAGCACCCCCGCGGTGTCTATCGCGGATGTATTCGTGATGCCGTCTGTTCGCACGCAACAACTCTCCGTGCGGCTGATGTTGCGCAACGACAGCGCCGCCACGCAGACGGTGAACGTCACCAATCGCGTGCTGGACGGCGCGAACACAGTCCTAACGCTACCACACCGGCAACTTGTCATCGCCCCCGGCGCGACATCGCAACTCGACATCGCCGCCCCTTGGCCGGACGCCCGGCGGTGGTCGCATCTGGACCCGTATCTCTATCATTTGGAGACGACCGTGGCGAACGGCAGCGACACGGACCAGATTAAAACCCGCTTTGGCTTTCGTGAGTTTTGGGCGGAGGGCGGGCGGTTTTTTCTGAACGGTACGCCGATCAACCTGCTGGCCGCGGCCACGTGGCCGCCGTCTGATCTGCGCTCGTCCAACCAAATCCGCCAGGTGTTGCTCGAGGTGAAGGCGGGGAACAACACCGCGTTGCGCCTGCACACCCAGCCGTGGGACAAACCGTGGTACGAGATCGCGGATGAAGTCGGCTTGCTCATTGTCGAGGAATGCGCGGTCTGGTGCGATCCCGCGGCGTACAAGCTCGGCAGCACGAATTTCTGGAGCAACTACGCACAACACCTGGCGGCGGCCGTGAAGCGTGATCGCAATCACCCGTCCATCGTGCTCTGGAGTCTGGAAAACGAGATTCTCCATTGCGGCGGCGAACGGCTGTATGCCGCCACGGAATCGCAACTGGCCGCGATGGGCCGCGTCGTCAAGAGCCTGGATCCGACGCGCCCGATCACCTACGAGGCCGACCTCGATCCTGACGGCGAGGCGCATGTGGTGGGGCTGCATTACCCGTACGAGTATCCCGATTACCACGTCTGGCCCAATGCCGCTTGGTGGATGCACCAGCCCATTGACCGCGACTGGGAGCCGGGCGGGAAATGGATTTGGAATCGCGCCAAGCCGCTTTACATCGGCGAATTCCTCTGGGTGCCGTCCACGTCCGCGTCGGACTTCACCATTCTGTTTGGCGAGGCGGCCTACGGTGACCGCGCTTACTATCGCAACCTCGCCAAGGGCCTGACGTGGCGGATGCAGATCGAAGCCTACCGCGCCTACGGCGTGAACGGCATCTGCCCGTGGACGATGTTCGAGGACCCGGCGGTTGCGTGGGGGCAGTTCGAATTGTTCCCGGAATCAAACCATCTCTACCAGGTCCAGAAGGCGGCCTACCATCCGAACCTGGTCTTTGCCGAGGAATACAACCCGCGGTTTTTCGCGGGCGAAACGGCCACGCGCACAGTGCATGTGTTCAACGACCGCATGGTTGGGGGGAACTTTACACTGCGCTGGAATTCCGGCACGGGCGGCTGGCAAAGCCGTGCCTTCGCCCTGCCACCCGCCGGGCATTGGAGCAACAGCATTGCGTTTCAAGTGCCAGCGACCCCCGGCAGCTTTGATCTGCGTTATGAACTCAGCGAAGGTTCGGGTGTCGTCTTCACGAACACCGCGTCGTTCTCCGCCGGGCCACGCATCACGCTCACCCTGCCGGCTGGAGTGAAGGTGGGCCTTTACGACCCGCACGGTGCCACGGCTCCATTGTTCAACCGGTTTGGCCTGCCCTTTACCCTCGTCACCGACCTCCGTGTCTCCGCCTATGATCCGTTTAACCTGCTCGTGATCGGACGGCACGCCCTTACCAACGAGCCGGTTCCCGAGGTCGGCAGCGGGACGCTGGGTGCGAAGTGGCAAGACTTCGCGCGACGCGGCGGCTGGGTGCTGGTGCTGGAGCAGACGAACTACCCGGCGTGGATGCCGGGCGAACTGGCCCTCCGGAACTTCGACGCCAGTTTCGCGTTTCCGAGTCCGGACCATCCGGTGACCGCAGACCTGACTGCGGAGGATTTGCGGTGGTGGGCGGGTGATCACCGGCTTGTGTCCCGAACGGTCGCGTCGCCCGCGCGCGGCAACTTCCGCGTGCTTGCCGCCGTTGGCTCGCGCAACGGGCTGGAGCATGCCGCAGCGGTCGAACTCCCCATCGGCCGCGGGGGATTGCTCGCTTCGCAGTGGCTGCTGACGGAGCGTTTCGACGTCGAGCCGCTCGCGGGGGTGCTGCTCCAACGGTTGCTCGATTACTGTGGGCCGGCAATCAAACGCCCGGATTTGCGCCCCGTGGCCCTGCTGGCGGAAACCAACTCGACGGCGGCGCTGAAGCTGACCGAACTCGGCCTGTTGGCCGAAAACTTCTCCGGTCGCGTGACGGATTGCGACCCCGCGCTGTATCCCCTGTTGGTGGTGGCCGGGAGCAACACCGCGTGGAACGAAGCGACCGCCCGGTTGGCAACGCTGACGAACTTCCTCGGGCGCGGTGGCACGCTGCTGCTGCATCGGCCAGACAGCGCGTTCCTTGCCGCCGCGCGGCCCGTGCTGTTCCCGGAGCTGACGCCGGTGGACAGCGTATTGGGCCTGGTCTTGCGCCGCGAGGCCAGCCAGGCCGCCGTGCGCCTGAACAACCATGACCTCTACTGGGTGGAGCAGGCGGGGGATTGGAACCGGGACGAACTGCTGTCCACCAACGTCGCCCGCCGGTTTTACCGCAAGCAGTTTGACCTGGTGAGTTACGCCACAATTGAGGTCGAGAACATGGCCCACAATGGCGCGGGCGGCGCCAGTTCGGGCGGGTGGTGGCACTACGCCAACGGCTCCTCGGCGACCAACATCACCATCACCCAACCCGGCGCGTACCTGTTCAATGTCCTGGCCCGCGGCACGCCGGCATTCGGCGACTGGCCGGTGATGACCCTCAAGCTGGACGGGCGCGTTGTGGACCACGCCACCGTGGCCTCCAACACGCTCAGTTGGTACACCCTCAGCGCCGATCTCACGCCGGGCACGCACCAACTGGCGCTTTCGTTCGACAACGACGCCTACAATCCACCCAACGAGGATCGTAATTTGTTCCTCGACAAAATCCGCTGGGGACGGGACTCGGACACAAGCCCCGCGACCTTGCTGACCAGCCCCGGGACGGTGGCCCAAGTGCGCCGAGGCAATGGCTTGCTCGTGCTCGACGAAATCGCGTGGGAGAGCGAGACCAAGAACGCCACCAAAGCCAACCGCTTCGCCAGTCGCCTGCTCACCGATCTCGGCGCCGCCTGCCGCAGCTTGCCGACGCTCACCATCGAGGCGGAGACGATGACCAATGTGAACGTGGCAGCCTATTCCACGAACGGCGGGCTGGCGCACCTCAACAGCGGCGGACGCATCGAAACCACGGTGCGGTTTACCACCGCCGGCAGTTACACCTTCGAGGTGCTGGCGGGCGGGGACGCCGCCGCCGGGGTGTTGCCGCAGATCGGCATCACCGTAAACGGAGCCTCGCGGACGAACTTCTTCCTCACGACCACGAACCTCTCGCGCTACGCCGTCACGTTGTCCATGAGCACTGGCACCCACAGAATTGGCCTGGCGTTTTTGAACGACTTCTACGCGCCACCGGAAGACCGCAATGCCCGGTTCGACCGGCTCACGATCACGCCGCCCCTGCCGCCGCGGCTCACGGCGTTGCGGCCAGATGCCGCGCAGGCGGTGGCGACGTTGCAATGGGAAGCCGCCCCGGGCAAGACCTACGACGTGCTGACCGCGACCAACCCTGCGGTCCCCGGCTGGCAAACGGCGCAGACCCTCGGCAGCGCCGGCACCGTGGCGAGTTGGCAGGACGCGGGCGGCCCCTGGGGCGCGCCGCCGCTCAGCCCGGCGGCGCCGCAGCGGTTCTACCGCGTGCGGCAGGTCGGGCCGTAGAGCGATCAAAAGCGCGTCTCGGCTTTCCGCCGTGCGGCTGCCACACTCCAAGAAACTGGCGCTAAGAGCCTGTTTGAAAATCC
>CAZJTM010000232.1:0-9525 GCA_964548925.1 uncultured Verrucomicrobiota bacterium
AATCTGAAAGACCCGGAGAAGATCGCGGCGAGCATCGCCAAGAAGCGCGCGGATTATCTCGCTGATGCCGCGCTCAACTGGAAGACCGCCGAGGTCGTGCTAATCGGCGCGGGTGACGACGCAGGCATCCAGTCGTTCACCGGCGGCACGGAAAAGGAATTGGTCGGCAACTTCCTGACGCTCCTGGGCGATGCGCTGGCCGACGGCGTGGCGGCTGGCGGGCACAACGTCAAGAGCTTCGACCTGCCGATGCTCATCAACCGCGCCCGTGTTCACGGTTTGAAAGTGCCCGCGACGATTCTCTCGTTCTGGAAGGGTCGGCCTCAGTGGGCGGAAAACATCTTCGACACGCTGGAATTGTTGTCCTTCGGAAAATCGTTTGACGGCAACGGCGTCGAGGACGTGGCGCGGGTGTTCGGCCTGCCGTCGAAACTCGGGCACGGCGGCGATTTCCCGATGCTCTGGCGCGCGGATCGCGAGGGCGCGATTGCCTACAACCGGCGCGACGTGGAAATCGAAATCGAAATCGCCCGCATCTGCGGGGTGATTTAACCGCGAACCACACGAGCCACCTATCAAGGAGAACCAAACTTATGACGAAATCTGAAACCATCACGCACCTGGCGACGGCGCTCGCCAAGGCACAGGCGGAAATGCCGGTCGCGGTGTTCGACGCGACCAACCCGTTTCTCAAATCGAAATACGCATCGCTCGGTTCGGTGATCCAAGCCAGCCGCCCGATCCTGGCGAAGCACAAGCTGAGTCTTGTGCAGTTCCCCATCAGCGGGCCGAACCTCGGCCTGGGCAATGGGACGGATGGGACGAACGGGACGAATGGCAGCGGCGCGCACGGAGTGACGCGCCCTACCGGAGATTACATCGGCGTGGAATCCATTCTCACGCATGAGTCGGGCGAGTTCGTGGCGGAGCGCATTTTGATTCCGCTCACGGAGGAGAAAGGGAAATCCAAGGTGCAATCCGCCGGCAGCACGCTGACTTATCTGCGCCGCTATTCGTGGGCTTCGATTTTGGGGATGTATTCCGACGAGGACAGCGATGGAAGTTCGCCTGTCCAGGCGTTCACTCCCAAACCGGCAACGGCACTTCCGCCCCCGCCGTGCGTGCCGCACCTGCCACCAACAAACAAACACAGCAACAACTAAACGAAAGGACTGATATGGAAATCCCTCAAGAGGGCAAATACGTCTGCAAGCTGAATGGCCAACTGGTCATTTACGAAGCGTCCACCGGGTCACTTTGCGGCGCAGTGCCGTGCGTGATGGTGGAAACCGGGTTCACCTTCAAGCACACGCTCGTGCTCGTGAAGGCGGACGGAACGATTCAAACCAAAACGACGGACACGCTGAAAGCAGTGTTCGGTTGGGACGGCGCTGATCCGTTCTGGCTCATGGACAACTCGGAGGACAACGGGCCGATGCGCTCGGTGGAGTTCGAGATCGTCGGCGGGCCGGAGACCGGCGACAAGGGCGGCCAATACTTCAAGAGCCAATGGCTCAATCCGCTGGGTGGCGGCATGAAGACGCCCGCGGCGGCAGACCGCCGCTCGGTGCTGGCGAAATATGGCAGCAAGTTCCAAGCGTTGGCCGGTGTGGCAGCGAAAGCCGCACCCGCCACGCCGAAAATCCCGACCGTTCCGAAAGCTGCGCCCGTTTCGCCGCCGCCAAGTGGCCCACCGCAAGGTGCGGCGACGATGGAAGAGGCGTGGGCGGCGCTCAACGAAGCGCAATCTGGCAAGGCCGCTGATGTCATCGAGAAAGTCTGGTTCGACACCATCGCGCGCCTGTTTCCGAACAAGTCCAACACGGACCTCAAGCCGCATGAGTGGGGCAAACTCAAGGCGGAGTTCGAAGATGCGATTCCGATGTAGTTCACCGCAGAGACACAGAGACGCCGAGGGGACTAAGGCGTTTCTGATTTAACCGCGAAATACACGAACCACACGAAATGGGAATTCTTTCGGCGAGACGCCGAAAGGGACAGGCGGGACGCCTGTGCTACCCACACAACTTATGACCAAGAAAATCAAACTCTCTGAAATTGTGACGGACGCCGGGACGCAAGTCCGGGCGGGCCTGAACGAAGCGACGGTGGCGGATTACGCCGAGGCCCTGGCCGAGGGCGCGAAGTTTCCGCCGGTCATCGTGTTTCACGATGGCAACCGCACCATCGCCGCCGATGGATTCCATCGAATCCACGCGGCGCTGCGGATCGGTGCGACGCAAATCGAGTGTGACGTCCGCAAGGGCGGCAAATCGGATGCGCTCAAGTTCGCGCTGGGTTGCAACGCGCATCACGGCTTGCGCCGGACCAACGCCGACAAGCGGCACGCGGTTGAATTGGCTGTCCGGGAATTTCCGGCGGCGAGTTTGCCTGTCATCGCCAAAATGTGCCTTGTTTCCGAGGAATTAGTGAAAGGTGTGTCAAAACAACTCACCGAAAACGGTGGGTTGAAGAAACCGGAAACGGTCATCGGATTGGATGGTCGCGAGCGGAAATTGCCTCCCCCGCCGATGCAGCGACGGGCGTCAACCGTCGCCAACGGCAGCGAGGGCAAGACTGCGGTGAAACCGCAGTTGCCGCCCCCACCGTCGCAAATCTTGGACGGCATGGGCTGGCCGATTCCGACGCAACTCATTCCGCTCTGGCAGCGCGTGGATGAAGTGCAGGAAATGCTGACGGCGCTCAGCCGGGTGAAAGGCGCGCTCCGCGCCGCCCAGGAGAACAAGGACAAGCTGTTCGCCGAAGTCAACTTTTCCTCCGCGCTGTCGCAACTGGATCAGGCGTGGACGGACATCAAGACGGCGAAGCCGTTCGCGGTCTGCCCGACGTGTCAGGGCCAGCTTCCCGACAAATGCACGCTCTGCAAAGGGCGCGGGCTGATTTCCGAACATCGCTGGAACACCTGCGTCACCCGCGAGGACAAGGAATTCCGGGCGCGGGCGAAAGGGAGGAACTGATCATGATTCGCAAACTCGACAAGTTGTGGTTTCGGCTGCTCGGCGTGATTCATCGCTGGACGATTCGTTGCGCGCAAGCGCATTGCCGCCGGGAAAAGGTGCGCCGTTTCCGGCGGCATCTGGCGTGGCAGAAAGCGCACCTCAATTGATGGGCAACCGCGAAACACACGAACCACACGAAATGAACACGAATTTTTTCAACGCGGAGACGCGGAGGCGCGGAGGCACAAAATCAAAGTGTTGTGTAGCCTGCCGGAAAGCCGCCCCAAACAACCGCCGTGTAGTAGTAAAAGGCTTGGTTGATGCACTCGACTTTCATCAACGGAGCGAGTGGCAGGTAAATCACATTCACTTCCTCGGGCAGGTAGCGGGGGTGCAATCCATCGTTGGTCGCCCAAGCAATCGGCCCGGTGCTGAGAACGTAGAGCGGCAGACCAATCGCCAGCCACAGCGCAGCGATTCTGACGCGGCGCGGAACACATGCCTTTTCGAGAGAAGGCTTCACAAACGGAGGATGACATGAACCTTCGTCCTTATCAACTCGCCGCTGCCGACGCCATTTTCAAAGAGTGGCAGGACAACGATTCCACGCTCGTTGTGATGCCGACGGGCGGCGGCAAGACGGTGTTGTTCGCCGATGTCATCCGGCGCATGTTTCCGCGCCGGGCCTTGGTCATCGCGCATCGCGAGGAATTGATCTTCCAGGCGCGGGACAAAATCCAGCGCGTCACCGGCCTATCCGCCGACGTGGAGATGGGCGAATACCGCGCCGATGGCGGGCTGTTCGGCGCGTCGCGCGTGGTCGTCTCGACCATCCAGACGCAATGCTCCGGCGGCGATGGCGGCGGGCGCATGTCAAAGTTTGATCCGCAACGATTCGGCGTGCTCATCATTGACGAAGCGCATCATGCCACGTCGCCGACGTATCGGCGCGTGATTGATTACTACCGCACGAATCCGGCGCTGAAAGTCCTGGGCGTCACGGCCACGCCGGACCGCGCCGATGAGGAGGCGCTGGGGCAGGTGTTTCAATCCGTCGCGTTCGACTACGAAGTGTTGGATGCGATTCACGACGGCTGGCTCGTGCCGATCGAGCAACAGATGGTGCACGTCGAGGGGCTGGATTATTCCAGCATCCGCACGACGGCGGGCGACTTGAACGGCGGCGATCTGGCTGCCGTGATGGAGGCCGAGAAGAATCTGCAACAGATGGCGTCGGCGTCGCTGACGATCATCGGGCAACGCCGGGCGCTCGTGTTTACCGCCTCGGTTAAAGCGGCGGAGATGACGGCGGAAATCTTCAACCGGCATCGCGCGGAAATGGCGGCGTGGGTGTGCGGCAAGACGGACCGGGACGAGCGCCGGAAAGTGTTGGCAGATTTTGCCGCGGGCAAAATCCAAGTGGTGTGCAACTGCGGCGTGCTGACCGAGGGTTTCGACGATCCGGGCGTCGAGGTCGTCATCATGGGTCGCCCGACGAAAAGCCGGTCGCTGTATTCACAGATGGTCGGGCGTTCGACACGGCCATTGCCCGGCGTGGTGGACGGGCCGGAGACGGCGGAAGAGCGCAAAGCGGCGATTGCCGCGAGCGCGAAGCCGTCGTGTCTCGTCGTGGATTTCGTCGGCAACGCCGGGAAACACAAGCTCGTCACGAGCGCGGACATTCTCGGCGGCAAGGTGAGCGAAGAGGCGTTGGAGTTGGCCGTAGCGCGGTCGCTCAAGGCGGGCGGCCCGGTGAAGATGGCCGAAGCTTTGGACGAAGCGGAAGCGGAGTTGCAGGAGCAGAAGCGACTGGCCGAAGCCGCGCGCCGGGCGCGACTCGTGGCGACGGCGCGGTTCACGACGCAGTCGGTTGATCCGTTCGACGTGCTGCACCTCGATCCGGTGAAGCCGCGTGGCTGGGACAACGTGAAGCAGCTCACGGAGAAACAGCGGTCACTTCTTGCCAAGCAGGGCATCAATCCGGACAACCTTTCATTCGCCCAGGGCAAGCAGCTTATTTCGGAAATCTTCCGGCGCTGGGATGGCAAGCTGTGTTCGTTCAAGCAGGCGAAGGTGCTGCGAAAATACGGCTACGGCACAGAGGTCAGCTTTGCGGAAGCGTCGGCGACGATTGATGCGCTGGCGCGAAATGGGTGGCGCAAGCCAGTGGCCGCACCACAAGGAGATCCATCGTGGAACTGAATCGCATCATTCCCAACGACACGTTGCGGCGACTGAATCCGCACCTTTTTGGAACGCGGAGTCCGGAGCGCGGAGCGCGGAATGGCGTGGTGCGGGAGGCGAGCCTCCACGAGGAGATTTTCGACGAGTGCCGGCGACGCGGCTGGATCGCGTTGCACGGCAGCATGGCCGAACGCACCTGCCGGACGCTGGGCGAACCGGATTTCGTGATTCTGGCCGACCGTGGCCGCGTGCTTTTCGTCGAGTGCAAGTCGCGGACGGGCAAGCTCTCGCCCGCGCAAGCCGCGCTGAAGCATCACGCAGAAAAGCTCGGCCACGCCGTGCATGTGGTGCGGTCAATGGAGGATTTCTTCGCGGTGGTGAATGGGACGGATGGGACGCAGGCGACGAATGGAGGGACGCCATGAGTTTCACGCGTGTTTCCAAATCTCATCCGTGCCCGGTCTGCAAGAAACCGGATTGGTGTCGCGTGTTCGGCGACGGCTGGGTGGAGTGTATGCGGGTGCAATCCGACCGGCCGGCGAAGTCCGGCGGTTTCATGCACCGCCCCGGCGAATCAGGTGCGAACCATTCGCACCTGCGACCGCCGCCGAAGTGGCAGCCACCAACGATCAATGCGACGAAGCTGATGCGCGACTGGCTCGCCGCAACTACGCCGACGGCGTTGGCGGAGTTCGCAACTTCGCTCGGCGTTTCAACGCCGTCGTTGGTGGCGGTCGGCGCGGCCTGGGCTGCCCCGCACGCGGCGTGGGCGTTTCCGATGTGCGACGGCTACGGCAACGTGGTTGGTATTCGCCTGCGCAACGAGCGCGGCAAGTTCGCCGTGCGCGGCAGTCGGCAGGGAGTCTTCCTGGCATCCGTGCCCGCGCAGAAAACTTTGTTCGTGTGCGAAGGGCCAACGGACACCGCGGCGGCCGTCGAGCTTGGCCTGTTTGCCGTGGGGCGGCCCAACTGCTGTTGCGGCGGCGCGGAGATCAAGGTCTTTGCCCGGCGTTACGACTGCCGCCGGGTCGTCATCATTTCCGACAACGACAAACCCGGTCTCGACGGGGCGCGCAAGGTCGGCGGCGAACTGAAACTGCCCTTCGCCGTGTATGTGCCGCCGGCCAAGGACGTGCGGGAGTTCGTCCGGCTCGGCGGCACGCGCGCGATGATCGAGAACACCCTCAACAACACCATCTGGAACACATGAAAAAACCCTCCGCTTATCTGCCGCTTTACGGCAACGACTTTTTCGAGGCCATCGCCGGTTATCCCGATGCCGTCGGCATGGGATACCTCCGCGCGCTCTGGCACTACTGGAATCACACCGGCTGCGATGGTCTGCCGGATGATGACGAATACCTGCGCCGCGTCTGCTGCTGCGACCGCAGTGATTGGGCGCGCACGAAAGGCATCATCTTCGACAACCGGTATCACTTCCGGCTGGAAAATGGGTTGTGGCATCAGCCGCGTTGCCGTGAGGAGTGGCGGAAGTCGCAGGAAATCTTCGCGCAACGCTCCAAGCTCGGCAGCGCGGCGGCAAAGAAACGGTGGGAGGGCCATGCTTGACGCAATGCCGCAGGCATTGCCGGACGCATTGCCTCACGGATGCCATTCAGAATCAGAATCAGAATCAGAATCAAAGAAGTCTCCATAGGTAAGAAAGGTATTAAGATATGAGTAATGAAGTTAAGAAGGTAATAACTCAGGACAGCAGAACAGGACGGTTGCTCCGGTTCTTGTTCAACCCGCCGCGCCTCGGGCCACTGCCGCCGACTTGGGTTGCAACCGATTTGTCGGGCGTGGCGATCTTCAATCGGTTTGCCGGTCGGCTGGCGAAGTCGCCGCCTGATCTGGTGACGCACCTGGGCGTGGTGCGGTCGAATGCCTATTACGCCGCCGGGTGTCCGCTCGAGCTCTGCGACCATGCCGCCGCACGGGACGTGTGGCGGGTGCTTTACCAGGATGTCATCGATGATGAAAGGAGGGCGTCATGAAGTGGGCCTGTGAATGCGGCATCGTGAACGACTACTGCGAACCCGAGTGCGGGCAGTGCGGGCAAACGCGGGCGAACGGCTGGGCCGCCAGCGACCGCGAAACGGTGTTTGCCTTGCGCGTGATTGACGTGAGTCCGCCGTTGCGCCGGCGTCGGGGGGAGCGGGATTGTCATGATGTTTGCTACCAACTCCCGCCGGATTGCGAGTTCGTGAATCCGGTGCTGCGGAGTCTATGCCATCAACCCTTCCTAAAGAACTGAAAGGAACAACATGCCGTTACCATTTGAACAACAACCGCGCGAATCGGACAAGGCGTTCGCCGCGTTCAGCTTGTATCTGAGTCTTGGGCCGGAGCGGTCAACCGCTGCGGTGGCAAAGAAGTTAGCCAAGAGTGAACAGCTTGTGCGCCGGTGGTCAGCGAAATTCGGGTGGACTGAGCGGGTGGCGGCGCACGGCGCACACCTCGCCATCGTCGAGCGCGAAGCCATCGAAGCCGCGGCGCGCAGCAAGGCGGCGGAATGGGAAAGCCGCGAACAGCAACTTCGCGAAACGGAGTGGGCGATGCACGAACGGGCCATCGCCGCCGCGAAACGCGGGCTGGACGCCTACATGGAGCGCGAGAAAGTTTACGCCAACCTCGCGGACATCGCCCGGATGCTGGAAATCGCGAGCAAGCTGGGGCGGCTGGCGACGGGCCTCGGCACGGACGGCGAGCGGCGCAAAGGCGACGATCTGCCGGCGGTGCGCGTCGAGGTCACGGTGGCGCTGGAAAAAATCTACGGCGAGCCGTTGCCCGGCGAAGTGGTGGATGTCGAAGTCGTCGGAGGGCCAGCGCGGGCGCAAAACAGGGTTTTGACGGCGCAAACAGGGAGTCCGGGAGCGCAAACAGGGGAATTGGCGGCGCAAACAGGAGAGACCAAGCCATGACGCCTTGGGAACGCTACTTTCTGATTGGCCGGCGCGCGGGCTGTCCGAAGGACCAGATGCAGCGGTTCGAGCGGGCCGATGTGATCCTGCAGGAGCGGCAACTTGTTGCCAGCGCGGCGGCGCGGATGTGCGACCGGACCGATGGGCCGACGGCCATCGGCTACGGCGGCGCTCGCGGTGGCGGGAAGTCGCATTGGCTGCTGGCGCAGATGGGCGTGGATGATTGTCAGCGCGTGCCCGGGTTGAAATGCCTGCTGCTCCGCAAGGTCGGCAAGGCGAACTTGGAGCACTTCGAGGATCTGCGCCGGAAGCTATTCACGAATCTCGG
This sequence comes from uncultured Verrucomicrobiota bacterium, assembly GCA_964548925.1. GTDB lineage: Bacteria > Verrucomicrobiota > Verrucomicrobiia > Limisphaerales > MWDV01 > MWDV01. The sequence continues at coordinate 8,397 of CAZJTM010000232.1, forward strand.
TCACGAGTTCTCCGCCTTCCGCGGCATCCTGACGTTCAACAACGGATCGCGCATCATCGCGGGACATTTCCAGAACGAGAAGGACATTGATGCCTACCTGGGGCTGGAATACGACGTCATCGGCATCGAGGAAGCCACCACGCTCACTGCGCGGAAATACCAGGACATCACGACCTGCTGCCGCACGAGCAAACCGAATTGGCGTCCACGCATTTATTCCACGACAAATCCGGGGGGTGTAGGTCACGCGTGGTATCGCACACGCTTTGTCGCGCCGATGCTCGAACGCCGGGAGACGGAGACGCGATTCGTGACGGCTCGGGTGACGGACAATCGGTGGAACAACCCGGAATATATCCGGGTGTTGCAGGGATTGAGCGGCTGGCAACGGCGCGCCTGGCTGGATGGCGATTGGGACATCGCCGCCGGCCAGTTCTTCACGGCGCTGCGCCGCGAGGTTCACGTCGTCGAGAACTTCGACGACACGCGGGCGCGGGAATGGTTTTGCGCGATGGACTACGGTTTCGCGCATTACACCGTGGTGCTGCTCGGCTGCACCGACGGCGACGGCAACCTGTTTGTGGTGGACGAACACGCGGAGCGGCTTTGGTTGCCGCAACGTCACGCGCCAGCGATCAAGGCGATGCTCGCGCGGCACAAGATCGGCGACCGGAAGCTGGAGGTTGGCGACTTGAAACGGTTCGTGGCGGGCGCGGATGTGTTTTCGCGTCAGAGCGACGGCACGACGGTGGCGGCGCAGTATGCCCGGCAAGGTATCACACTGCGACCGGCGAACACAGACCGACTCAACGGGTGGGCGGAAATCATGACGCGCTTCGGTGACGTTGAGGCGAACATCCGGCCCACGCTTTTCATTCACCAACGGTGCGGGCGGCTGATCGAGACGTTGCCTACATTGCAACACGATCCAAACCGGCCGGAGGATGTTTTGAAAATTGACGCCGATGACGACGGCGTCGGGGGCGATGACTGCGCGGACTGCCTGCGTTACCTGGTGGCAACGAAATCCCGGACGATTTGCGAGCGGAAGTTGCGGGGGTTGTGAAACCGGTGTCCAGAGGGTTGCTACCCTTTGGCGCGGGCTTGGGCCGGCGTGAGGCCCAACAGA
>CAZJTM010000233.1:0-9458 GCA_964548925.1 uncultured Verrucomicrobiota bacterium
CCGTCCGCTATGCTTTCGCGGTCGAAATTGACCTGACTTGAAAGCACTGATCGAGACTCGAACGAAACGCACCGAGCGCGTTTTCCTGGTGGGCGTGGAACTCAAGGCGCGCGACGCCGCGGAGACCCGCGATTCCCTGGACGAATTGGCTGAACTGGCCGCCACCGCCGGCGGCGAAGTCTTCGGCGAAGGCACGCAAAAGCTGGAATCCCCGAACCCCGCCACTTACATCGGTAAGGGCAAGGCGGAGGAATTCGCCGCGCATTGCCGGAAGCAAAACGTGGACACGGTCATTTTCGACGACGAGCTTTCGCCCGCGCAAAGCCGCAACCTCGAACGCATTTTCAACTGCAAGGTTCTCGATCGCACGTCGCTGATTCTCGACATCTTCGCCCACCGCGCCCGCACGCGCGAAGGCAAGTTGCAGATCGAATTGGCGCAGTTGCAGCACCTGCTGCCACGGCTGACGCGCTTCTGGGGACACCTCTCGCGGCAATCCGGCGGCATCGGCATGAGAGGTGGCGAAGGCGAATCACAACTCGAAGTGGACCGGCGCAAGGTCTCGGAGCGCATTGACAAGCTCACGAGCGAATTGGACCAGGTCCGCCAGCAGCGCGCCATCCAGCGCAGTGGGCGCAAGCGCCAGAAGTGGCCGCTCGCCTCGATCGTCGGCTACACCAACGCCGGCAAGTCCACGCTCCTCAACGCCCTTACCGGCGCGGACGTGCTCGCCGAGGACAAACTCTTCGCCACGCTTGATCCCACCACGCGCCGCCTGCGTCTGCCCACGAACCAAAACGTACTGCTCTCGGACACGGTGGGCTTCATCCGCAAACTGCCACACGGATTGGTCGAGGCGTTCAAAGCCACGCTGGAGGAAGTCGTCGAGGCGGATCTGCTCCTGCATGTCGTGGACACGAGCCATCCGCAGGCGGACGAACAAATCGCGGCGGTGAACGTCGTGCTCGCCGAGATCGGCGCGGCGGACAAGGCGACCGTGATGGTCTTCAATAAGACCGATCTCCTGCCGAACCGCGAAGTGGCGGGCCGGTTTGTGGAGCGCCACCCGCACGCCGTTGCGATCTCAGCGGCGACGGGCGAGGGCCTGCCCGCGTTGCTGGCGGAAATCGGCACGCGCATCCGGCCCGAACGCGAGTTCGTGCAGATGGCCATCCCACACGAGCGCGGTGACGCGATCGCGCGCCTGCACGAAATCGGGCAAGTGGTGGAGCGCCGGTTCTACGCCAGGACCGCGCGCTTCAAGGTCCGCATCCCGCCGCATTGCCACAGTGAGTTCGCGCCGTTCATCGTGGGGGACGGGCGGGAAGGTTGAGTTGACTGGCCGTCCGCCACCGGGAGCAAACTCGCAAGGCCCGAGCGAAAAACGGCTGCCGAGTGAACAACTCCCTCGCGACACTCATGTACGAGGCAGCAATGCGGGCTTGACCCGTTTTCGTCCGGCGTGAGATAACCCTCACGCGACACTCCATCCGTGCGGGCGGCAAAGCCGTGCGGCGCGCGGAGATGTTTGAGCAGCGAAGCGGTGGCGGGTCGAAATTCACCATTATGAAAAGGGCAGTTGTTCTCCACGGAAAGATCCGCCAGCGATGGCTGGGAGGCGCGGTGTTGACTTTGACGATGTCTTTTGCCTGGCCAAGCCAGGCCCAGGAATCGGGCGTCAAGGTGCTCAGGCAAGAGCCGCTGCCGCAGGGCCAGCGAATCGTGCTGGCCGTCGCACCGCCGGAGACCACCATTGTTACCGGCCCCGATGGCAAGCTATACAGCCGGCTCGCGGTGAAGGGAAGCGGCACCGAGAACGAGTTTGGCCACCCGGCCCTGCCTTTCGTCCACCATGTCTGTGAGGTGCCCGCAGGGTTGAAGGTAAGCGTGCGCGCGGTGGAACAAGACGTCCAAGTGCTGAAGGTGCCGCATCCGCTGTGGCCACACCAGAAACCCGTCCCCAAGCTGCCCGAGGCCAAAGCCCGGGCCAAGTTCCTCGTCGAAGCCGCCGCCTATTCCGGCACCAAGGCCGAACAGTTTCAGAAAGCCTGGAACGGCGACTTGCAGGTGCTGCCTTACCGCAAGCGCGGGCGGGACTTTGTGGACATCATTGCGCGACCGTTCGCCTATCAGGCCGCCACGGGCGAAGTGCGCTATCCCACGGAACTGCTGCTGGAGTTGACCTACGCGGCGCCGGACCTCCCCAAAGTCGCCGGCCCCCGACCCGGAGGGATCACCGTGGTGGAAGTGGTTCTACGCGGAAAGGGCGACTTGGAGTGGCTCGACCGCGAGGGCTTCAATTTCGAGTTGCGCGACAGGAGCCGGGCCGAGGTCTTTGCCACGGAGGCGGAAGTGCGGCGGTTGAAGGAAGCGGGGCTCAAGGTCCGCGAGCTTGGGCGGCAACCGTCGCCGCAGGATGAGTCCCCGAAGGGCGCGAAGGGTCTCGGAGTGTATCACGACTACGCCGGATTGACCGCACAGCTTCAGGATTACACCAACCGCCATCCCGAGTGGTGTCGCCTTATCTCCATTGGCCGTTCCGTGCAAAACCGCGAGCTGTGGGCGATGAAGCTCACCAGCCAGCCGGACTTGGAGCAGGGCAAGCCCCGCGTGCGGCTCGCCGGCACGATGCATGGCGACGAACCGCTGGGCGTCGAACTGTGCCTCTACTTCATTGACCTGCTGGCCAATGCGAGCGCCACCAACGCGCGTGTGGCGAACCTGCTGGCCACGACGGAAATCTGGGTCCTGCCGCTGCTCAACCCCGATGGACATGCGACGGGCACGCATTTCAACGCCTCGGGTTACGACTTGAACCGGTCGTTCCCCGACGGCGGCGGGAGCGGGTTGGGCAATCCGGTGTTTGGTCCGCCGCCCAGCCTGGCCGGGCGTCCGCCGGAGGTGGTCAGCCTGATGCAATTCAGCACGAACCGCAGCTTCACGCTGGCTGCCAATTTGCATGGGGGCGCGCTGGTGGTGAATTACCCCTACGACGACGACGAACTGGGCGCGGTGAACTCGCCGACGCCGGATGATGCTATGTTCCGGTTTGTCTCGCTGGAGTATTCCACGCGCAATCTGCCGATGTGGAGCAGCAGCACTTTTCCCCAAGGTATTGTCAACGGCGCGGCATGGTATGTCGTGGATGGAGGCTTGCAGGACTGGAGCTATCGTTACTTGGGCTGCAACGAGGTCACCCTCGAACTCTCAACCGACAAACAACCGCCCGCCAGCCACATTCCCCAGTTCTGGGAGGACAACCGCGACGCCTTGCTGAGCTACATCGAGACGGTCCACACGGGCGCGTGGGGCTTTGTCACTGACGCGGCGAATGGGCAGCCCGTTTACGCGGCCGTCAAGGCGCTGGGCATCCAGCACGGCGTGTTCTCGGATCCGCGAGTCGGGGATTATCATCGGATGCTGTTGCCGGGCACGTATCACCTGGTTTTCACGGCGCCCGATTACGCCACGCATGTGGTGTCAAACGTCGTCGTGCAAGCCGGGCAGAGCACCCGCCTGGACGTGGCTCTCCAGCGTGCGGCCCGTCCGCCGGAGCGCATCCTGCTGGTGTCCTCCGACTCACTGAGCGCCAGCCTGCCCGCGTTGTCGGCGCGCAAAATCGCGGATGGCTTCGAGGTGCAGGACGTGGTCGTCGCCGACGGCACGCCCACCAACCGCATCCGCAGTTTGGTGCGGGATGCCTACGCGATCTTCCCGGCGGATTACGTCCTGATCGTCGGCGACACGCCGCAGGTGCCGCCGTTCATGGACGTTCACCCGACGGACCTGCCCTATGCGCTGATGGATGCCGGGGAGACGACGGCGGATTATCTTGGCAAGGACACGGTCCTGGGGCGCGTATCGCTGCGGACTCCCGCCGCGATCGGCGAATTCGTGCAGAAGGTCGCCACGTTCGCCCAGTCGCTCAGCAACCGTGTGGGCGACCTTACCTGGGTTTCCCACGGCTACAGCAGTTCCGAGTACGCCCAGGCCGAGCGGGGCCATGACTATTGCATCAACAACTGCATTCCACCCGCGAACAACAACACGCGGCTATACGAGAACATCGGGTCCGCCTCAGTGCTGACCGCTCACATCAACGCGGGCACCGACGGGGTCATTTACTCCGGGCACGCTGGCGAGTTCAATTGGGTGCGCTATGACTACGGGGTGACGGCACTGGCCGGGCTGAACAATATCCCCCACGTGCCGGTGGTCATTGGCCACTGTTGTGTGGCGGGAAGCTTCGACGAAACGGTGTGCTTCGGCGAGGCATGGCTGCAAACCACAGCGCGGGGCATCACGTATGTCGGGGCCACGGACAACACCTATTGGGACGAGGATGAGTGGATGCAAATGGGCGAGTTTGACGCCATGAGCGCCACGCGCGGCGTGACGGTCGGCAAGGCCATTGATGAGGGCTTGTATCGCGTCCACGAACGCAGTCCCGCCAGCGCGCGGTATTACCACACTGCCTATCACGTGCTGGGCGATCCCACGGTGGTGATGTTTGACGCCGTGCCGCTGCCGTTGACGATCCGCACGGCCGCGGAACTGCCCGCCGCCAACAAGGGGTTGCCCTATTCCACCACGCTACGGGCGTCGGGCGGAGAACCGCCCTACACATGGAGCGTCATTGGCGGGGCACTTCCCGGCGGTCTGAGTCTCAACGCCGCGGGAGTGATTGCGGGCACGGCTTCCAGCACGAGCACCAATCAGTTCACCGTGCAGGTCGCGGACTCGGGTTCCACGCAGCAAGTGGCCACGGCGACCTTCACGCTCCCGGTGTGGGACTTGAGCGGGGCGTTCAACCAAGCCTTGGACACCGCGGACTGGCCGTGGGGATCGGGCGGCGGCGCTTACTGGCAAACGCAGTCGGCGACCACTCACGACGGTGAAGACGCAGCGCAGAGCGGCCCGATCTCGCACAGCCAACAAACCTGGCTCGAAACGGTTGTTCACGGCCCCGGCACGTTATCCTTTTGGTGGAAGGTGTCCTCCGAGAGCGGCTTTGATTTCCTGGAGTTTCATCTCAATGGCACGCTGCAAGACGGACGGATTTCCGGCGATGTGGATTGGCAGGCGAAGACGTACACCTTGGGTGATGGCCCGCACACGTTGCGCTGGCGCTACACGAAGGATGGCAGCGTGAACGCGTTGCAAGACTGCGGCTGGCTGGACCAGGTGCGGTTCTTCACCAACCCGGCACCCGACATCGTGACTCAACCCCAGTCCACGACCGTGACGGCAGGCGACACCGCCACTTTCACGGTGACGGCGGTGGGGACGGCCCCGCTCCGGTATCAGTGGTATAACGAGGGGCTGGCCCTTGCCGGCGCCACGACTTCGGCCTGCCTGCTGCCTAATGTGCAGCCCGGCCAGCCCACGGACTTCTGGGTGGTCATTACCAACCAGCACGGAGCCATCACCAGCGCGGTTGCCCAACTGACGGTCGTGACCGGCATCAGTCTGGCCGGGGCGCTGGATCAGCCGGGCTGGACTTGGACCACGGGCGGGAACGCGGTGTGGCGCGGGCAGTCCGCCATCACGCACGACGGCAGCGACGCCGCCCAATGCGGTGACATTTCCGACGATGAGGAGAGTTGGCTGCAAACCACGGTCCTCGGCCCCGGACAACTGAGCTTCTGGTGGAAGGTGTCTTCGGAATCCGGCTACGACTTCCTCGAGTTCACCACGAATGGCGTTTCGGCGGTCACCCGGATTTCCGGCAACGTGGACTGGCAGATGAAGACGCTGCGTCTGCCCGAGGGGGCGCAGACGTTGCGCTGGTCCTACGCGAAGGACTCGAGCGATGACGATTACCAGGACCTGGCTTGGGTGGATCAAGTCACCTGGACGCCCGACCCGCCGTTCCCCACAATCCTGCAACCGCCCCAGAACGCCGTCGTGTGCGTGGGCGACCCGGCGGTCTTCACCGTGTCAGCCAGCGGCGAGAAACCGCTCGCCTACCAATGGCTCAAAGGGACTTCCATCGTCGCCCGAGCAAACGCCCCCACTTACTCGATCTTGTCCGCCCAGTACAGCGATGCCGGCCTGTACGCGGTCCAGGTCACCAACGCGCTCGGCGCCATCACCAGCGCGCCCGCGTTGCTCACCGTGCTGCCGCCCGGTGGCATCGCCACGAACACCTTCCTGGCGGGTAATGCGATCATCATCCCGTCGTACGGCACCGCGAGTCCCTATCCGTCCACTCTGTTTGTCTCGAATCTTGCGGGGGAAGTGCGCCGCGTCACCGTCACGCTTCATCGTCTCTCGCATACCTACGCATCCGACTTGGAAATCCTGCTGGCCGGTCCGAGCGGTCCGCCGATTCTGCTAATGAGCTGGGCGGGGGGCGGTGATGAACCCAGCAACGTCACCTTGACGTTCGACGACCAAGCCCCGTTGCCTCTGTCAGACACGGAGCTGACCTCGGGCACGTATCGTCCTACGGATTTTAGCAACGGAGAGAGTCTGCCTTACCCCGCTCCCGCCCGGCCCTATGGTTCGGCGCTGTCCGCCTACCAAGGCACGAACCCGAACGGAACGTGGCGGCTCTACGTGGCCGACACCTCCAGCGGCGACGCCGGCAGCTTGGCCGGCGGATGGAGCCTTCGCATCGTCACCGCCCAGACCGAAACTCCGCCACTCATCCTGAATCCGCGTCTGGAATCCGGGCGGGTTCAGTTCCAGTTCATTGCCCCCTTCGGCAAGACCTGCTGCGTGGAATACCGCGAGGCATTGAACCAGACGGGCTGGCACACGCTGGAAACCCTCATCGGCGATGGCAGCCTGCGCACCTGCTCGGATGCCGTCGGGACCGGCACGCAGCGTTTTTACCGGTTGCGTGTGGAGTGAGCGATGCCGCGTGGGTCGGTGTCGCACGCGGCGCTTCGTTCCAGGCTGGCCATCGGCGAGCGATTGGAGTCGCAGGCGCTGGTTGTTTCCAACGGGTGCCGTGCTATCTTTCGGCCCGGCGCCGGGGCTTGCGCGCCGCCACACCGGATGAAACACTGGCGGCGAGCCCAATCCGGAGCCGAGAGACCATGACGCAGCCAATCGAAGATCTGCCAACCAGAGTGGCCGACAAGTACACGCGGAAGTTTGCGCAGTTCGCCAAACGCGCCCACTGTCCGGATTGGGTGGCGGCACTGCGCCGCGCGGGGATCAGCCGGCTGGAAGAACTCGGCTTTCCTTCCGTGCGGGACGAAGACTGGCGCTTCACGAACCCCGCGCCCATTTTGCGGCTGCCCTTCCGGCCGGTGTCGAAGCCGGTGAACGGCGTCACCCCGGCCCAACTCGAGGGCTTCGCGTTTTCCAGCCTGCCGGGCGCAAGGCTGGTGTTTGTGAATGGCCACTTCGCTTCCGCGCTCTCCTCGCCCGGAGGTCTGCCAGCGGGCGTGAAGGCTGGCAGTCTTGCCGCCGTCATCCAATCGGGCACGACCCTGATCGAAAACCACCTGGGCCGTTACGCGGCGAAGGCGGAGGATGGCTTTGCGGCGCTCAACCAGGCGTTCTTTCTCGATGGTGCTTTTGTCCACGTCCCGGCGGGCGTAAAGGTCGAAGCGCCGATTCAGTTGGTGTATGTCTCCACCGCGACGCAGAGCGGCACAACGGTTCATCCGCGCAACCTCGTCATCGCCGAGGCCGGCAGCCAAGCGACCCTTCTGGAAAGCTACGTCTCCCTGGGCGGCGGAGGCTGTTTCACCAATGCCGTCACGGAACTGTCCGCTGGCGAAAGCGCGCGGCTGGAGTTCGTGAAGTTTCAGGACGAGGCCGCGGAGGCATTCCACGTCGCGGCGTTCCATGGCGAATTTGGCCGCGCCAGCCACGTGAGCCTGCATTCCCTCGCGCTGGGGGCGCGTCTTTCGCGGAACAACATTCGCGCAACGCTTGCGGGCGAGGGCTTGGAGTGCGTCCTCAACGGCCTCTACCTGACGCGCGGCGAGCAACTGGCCGACCATCACATGATCGTCGAGCATGCCCAGCCAAACTGCGCCAGCCACGAGTATTTCAACGGCATCCTGGACGACAAATCGAAGGGCGTCTTCCACGGACGCATCCTGGTGCGGCCGATCGCGCAGAAGACCGACGCGAAGCAGACGAACAAGAACCTGCTGCTCTCGGACACTGCCACCGCCAACACAAAACCGCAGTTGGAGATCTACGCCGACGACGTGAAATGCACGCACGGGGCAACGGTGGGCCAGCTCAACGACGAGTCCATCTTCTACCTGCGCGCCCGCGGCATCGGGCCGGAAACGGCGCGGCGGATGTTGATCCACGCCTTCGCCGGCGAGATCATCGAGCGCATCCAATACGAACCCGCGCGCACGGCGCTCGACAAGCTGGTGTGGGACCGGCTGGAGGCGAATCCGCACTTGGCGGAACATTGATTGCGTGGCCGCGGTTGTGAAAACGCGGAGGGGTTCTCCGGTTCACATCGGCGGCGACGAAAGAAACTATGTTTGACGACGTCAACGACCTTTACCAGCAGGTCATTCTGGACCACTGCAAGCAGCCGCGGAATTTCCACGAGCTGCCGGCGGCCACGTGTTCCGCGCAGGGTCACAACCCGCTCTGCGGCGATCAACTCAAGCTGTTCCTCCAGATGGACGGCGACGTGGTGCGGGACATCAGCTTCATGGGCTCGGGCTGTTGCATCTCCAAGGCGTCGGCGTCCATCCTCACCGGCGAGGTGAAGGGGAAGAGCCGCGCGGAAGTGCAGGCGTTGTTTGACAAGGTCCATAACCTTGTGATGACCGGACGGTGCGAGGGCGACGTGGGGAAACTCGCCGTGTTCGCGGGCGTTTACAAGTATCCCGCGCGCGTGAAGTGCGCCATCCTCGCATGGCACGCCGTCATCGCCGCGCTCAAGGGCGACGCCCAACCCGTGACCACGGAGTCCGAAATGATCTGACGCCGGGAGCCCGGCGTGGCGTCGGTCCAAGTGACGCTTCGGTGACGAACCGTCCACGAGTTATAAACAGCCCCCAGTTCGGGGAATGACTGTGATTTCAGCCCTGCGGCCAATCTCGGGACCGGGCGTTTGGGTCGTGGTGAATTGACCTTCACCAAAACGTCACAAATCCAGGCTCGCCCAGCAACTCTCGTGATGACGGGGTCAGCTTCCGCCGGGTGAGGGCACCCGGCCTACATCCGCAGAAAACCGCCTGGTTGTAGGCCGGGTGCCCCCACCCGACGTCCCGATCTGGTCCATCATGAGAATCGCTGAGGCTCGCCGGTGGATCGTTGCGGAAGGCACGCTGCGTCGGGTATATTGCGATCCTTGTGAACAAGACCGTTTTCAGACCGCGGCATTTCCTGAACCGCGAGTTGAGCTGGCTGGAATTCAACCAGCGGGTGCTCGACGAGGCCACGAACCCGGACAACCCTCTCCTGGAACGGGTGAAGTTCTTCTGCATCGTCAGCTCGAACCTCGACGAGTTTTTCGAGGT
>CAZJTM010000234.1:0-9456 GCA_964548925.1 uncultured Verrucomicrobiota bacterium
TTGCGTCAATTCACCTGCAAAACGCCTCTCGGCTAAAGTGCATGACAGGCTCTAGTATCCGCGATTGCCCCCTCATCCCAGTTCACGAACAAGGTAATTCAAGCGTCCTCCTTTGTGGCGGTGCAGGGCGAGAACATTGCCATGTGCTTATTACCGTTGAAGCGACGCACCGATAACGCCGGGAGCGAAACCATCCGGCGGATTGCCGATGATTCGCTGTTCAGCATCGACTGGACGGCAGAAGCCCCAAAGTGATTATCCACTTCGGTGATGCCATCAGCCACCTGAACCGAAATCCGAACCGACCGAATTCAACCATGCATACAACGCCCATCCACCCTGATCGTGCAAGCCTCGGCGCCGCCCGGGCCGCCTTGGCCGTGGTTTTGTTGCTCGCCGGCCTGACGATTCCGGCAACCGCCCAGCCCGCCGCAGCAAAACCAGACCGCGCGCGGGCCGAAGCGCAGGCCAAGCTGACCGCCCTGCGCTATGCGCGGGACAAGGACCCCGCCGCGGCACGGGCGGGCTACCAGGAAGCCATCGCACTGGACCCCGCTTGCCCGCTGCCGTACCTCCACTTGGGACGGCTGGCCGATGCCGAGGAAAAATGGGAAGAAGCCGCCACCAACTTCACCCAATTCATCAAACTGGACGCCGTCTCCGATGACTCGGTGCAGACCCAATTGCGAATGGACGACCTCAAGAAACTGCTGGAACAGGACAAAACTCCCGAAGGCAAGCGCAGCCGGCTTTACGAGGCCGCGCTGGCACGCATTCGGGCGGCCAGCAGCGAGGGCCGGTTGGAAGACGCGGCCAAGGAAGCAACCGCCGCAGTGCAGATTGATCCGCAACGGGTCGAGGCTTACGCCCAGGGCGCCGCGGCTCTGGCCAAGCAGGAGCGGTTTGCTGAGGCGCAACCCCTGTTGAAAAAGGCGTTGGAACTGGCCGCCGCCGACAAGAAACCAGCCATTCAAGCGGCGCTCGACCAGTGCGAGAAGGAACTCCAGGGTGCCGCGCTGGCCAAGGCGGCATCCGATTCCCTGGACGCCAAGAACTACGACCAGGCCCAGAAGAAGTTCGCGGAAGCCTTCACCCTGCTGCCTTCACGGGAGGCTTGGGGACTTTCTGCGGCGCTGGCCGCCGGAATGGCGGAGGATTACCACGGATGCAAGCAACTGCTCCAGAAACTGACGGCCGCACAAGATGCCAGCATTGCTGAACAGGCCAGAAACCGGCTGGCCAAGGTGGAAGACTTGCTGACCGAGCGCGAGGTGCAAGGCGCGGAACTGCGGGCCAAGGCCAGATCCTCGGACGACTTGATGACCCTGGGAAACAGGTTCGAGGAAGGCAACGGGGTTCCCAAAGACGCGCACCAAGCGTTTCTGTGTTACCAGGCGGCTGTGGAGTCTGGGAAATGGAGCCGCGACTGGGCCAAGACGAAAGCCTTGCTCAAGATGGAACAAGTGTTTCGCGATGGCCGTGGCACTTCACAAGACGAAGCGAAGGCAGCAGAATGCTTCCAGAAGGCAGTGGCAATCGTCAAGAAGCCTGCGGACGACAATCCCAAAGACCCAAGGAACAAACTCACCCTGGCTTCATTCTACACCGTTCGATCTTTGCTTTGGCCGACAAATGTAGAGGGAAGTCAAGCGGCTGCGAAAGACAAGGCGGAGGCGCTCACAATGTTGAACTCGGCAGTTGATCTTGGCTATCGTGACTACCAGCGAGTGGTTTCGGATGCTGACTTGCAGCCTCTGCAGTCAGATTCGCAGTTTCAGGCTACGGTGCAGCAAATTAGAACTCTCGTCGCGGAAGAGGCGAGGAAGCGTGCCGAGGAACAGGCTCGGAAAGAAGGCGAAGTGCGCCGAGAGAAAGAGAGGTGCATTAGGGCCGCTTTCAAGGCAGTTGCTGGGTCGTATTGGACCATCATAGATGGCGATGAGCGCGCCAAGAATTTCCTTTACAACTACACTCTCCAGGTTGATGACGACGGCGTTGTCATCAGCAATCGGAAGTACAACAACCTCAGGAAATCTGCTCTTTACGCTTTGGAGTACGGGAAAGGAACGCCATACAGTGGAGGCACGTGGGACAAAGTCCCGTTCTTGGCGATCGAGGGTTTCGAAACGAGCAAAGGAGGGCCGCCTGGATGGTATTGTGTTCAGTTGTATCTGACGAAAGAATACACCACGAGCCATCGCCTCAAACTCGTTGATCAAGGGGCTAATCCCACGTACTATGGTGATAGTCCCTACCGGTTTATCGTTGGCCGCGATGCGATGAAACGCGTAGACGAGTTCTTGGAGAAGCTGGCCGAGGCAGGCGTGGAACGCCGATGATGGGCGCAGGTCAAGATGAGCGCAGTACCCATGACGAAGATACCGCTGTTACTCTGCTTCTGGTTTGTATTCGCAGGGGGGTCTTTCAGAACAATCGCTGGCAGCTACGAAGGCACGGCATCTATGCAGGCCGCCCAGGTCGGCAGTGTTCAGGTAAACTCCGCCGAAGGGAAATACTCCCTTGATATGCTGATGGGCGAGCCGGTCATCAGCGGTTCGTTCAAGTACGAAGCCAGCGAGCGGCTGCATTACTCCACGGTGGCGTTCTTGATCTGCCAGGCTCCCGCCACCCCGCGCTACTACGTCCAGCTTGACCCCTCCATCCCGGATCCTGGCAAGGGTTACGGATTCAACGTGCCTGGATCGCCTGCTTGGGACAAGGTGTTCAAGCGCACCCCGGAGACCAAGGGCAGCGACTATCTCGACGCGGCCAGTGCCCAAGCGTTTTGGAAGAACGGATTCACTGTCATCGGAATGCTGTTGGTCGCAGACCCTGACAAAGCAGCCAGGGATCGCCCGTCCACTTCAAAGCCGGCCACACCCGCAGGCCAGGGCCAAACGGCAACCGGCGGGGAATCTGGACGCGCCCAGCCGGCGGCTACCGCCACGGATCGTCTTGCGCGTCCCAATTCGCAACCGTCCCCAGCCGCCCCGGCCGGTTCCCAGCCTGCGGGGATTCAGGAGGAATTGCGCCGCCAGCAGGAAGCGTCGCCTCAGCGGCAGCGGGAGCTGGAACAGCGTCGGCGCGAGACGGAAGCCCAACGGGGACGCCAGCAGGCAGAAGCCCAGAAACGAATGGATGCCCTGCGCCGGCAAAGCGCCGAGGCCGAACGCAAACGCCAGGAGGCCGCCGAGAAGTTCCGTAATGAGCAGGAAGAGAAGCGTGCCGAGGCGAAGCGCAAAGCCGATGCCCTCGCCACCGAGTTCGCCCGCCAAAACCGGGAGATGAGCGATACCATCGACCGGGGCGTCAGAGACATCAACAACGTCTTTGACCAGATCGCCCGGGCCAACGCGGAATCCCGCGAAAGCTCCCGCCTGAAGAATGAGGAGCGCGATCGGCGCGAGGAAGCCAGAGAGGCGCGCGAGAAACTAGCCAAGGAGGAGGAAATGGCCGAACGCGAACACGAAGCGGAGCTGGAGCGATTGCGTGAGGAAGAGGCCCGCCTCCGCCGCGAAGCCGAATACGAGCAGGCACGCCTGCAAGACCAACAGCGGCAGGAAGCCGCCCAGCGTGAGAAGGCCAAGAAACTCCGCATGGAAGCCAAGGAGAACAGCCTCAAGAGCGACGCAGCCGCAGCGCTGAACTCCCTCACCAAACGGCCCTCTGCTACCAAGTCTTCCAGCGCGTTTGACCTGCTGGACGCTGTGAGCACTGTCACGGCGACGAACCGGCTGGGGACAAATGTTCCGGCATCCGCCGCCGGCTCAACAAACGCGGTTCATTCGGCAGCGGGTTCCGAGGCCAAGTGAAGCGCGGTCGAGCCTGGCGACTGGCAACGCGTCCGATTTCGGCGAGGCGAATCAAGCCACTTCTCCAGCGGGTTCCGAACTCGTCAACGCTTGTTTCAGTGTTTGCCTACTACCGCTGGCACGCCTGGCTGCGTGATGAGCGGCGTGTGGAAACGCGGATGCGGCGCGCGGCATGTCTTTATGCCCTTGGATTCCAGACGGCAGGTGAGTTTCCGCCGCCGGCTGGATCCGCAGGCGTTGACCAACGGCATCCGGTTCTACCGCTTGCAGCGCGTCGAGCCGTAGCAGGCGTTGCCCTCAGCCGGTGCGACGACGGCGTCGCAGCTACGACTACCTCCACCGGCACGCGCTGGTGGAGGTTTGGCTTTCCGGCGTGTAGCTGCGTTTGTCAAAACGCAGTCGGGGCGGCGGGCAGGATGAGAATGGACTGCGTTTTGTCAAACGCAGCTACGTTGGCGGGCCGGCAGATTTTCCGGGTTTGATTGACCCGGCGAAGTTCGCTACGCTGTCGGCGCATTCACAATGTCGCTCAAGCTGCAACTGGACGGCGAGGCATGGTCCGCAGTGCTGGAGGACCTGGCGCAACGGCTCGGCAAGGACGGGCCGCCGCTCCGGTTATGCCTCATCGGTTCCGCCGCCTGCCTCTTCGGCGGCATGGAGGGACGCACCTCTGCTGATCTCGATATCTGGAAGCCCGCCAGCGACTACGACCAGCTCGAGTTGAAGATGGCGGCGGAACAGGCCGGGCTGCTCTTTGACCCGAAACAGACACTCGAACCGGAGCGCCCGTATCTGCAACTCGTCGAGCCAGGGTTGACGCAGGTGGGTGACTTCGTGCCGGTCTTCATCGAGCGCATGGGGCGTTTGCATCTCTATCGTCCGCCGGTGGAGAATCTGATTGCGGCGAAGTTGATCCGCGCCGAACCGAAGGATTTGAGCGACATCCGGTTTCTGTTGAGCCGCCACCGGCCGGAGTTGTCGCGCGTTCGACGCATCGTCGGGGAGTTCCCTGCGCCGGCCCGGGAGCGGGCAACGGAGAATCTGATTTATCTCGACGTGCTGGAAACTTGAACATGAATGCCCGGGAAGAAGAATTGACCGCTCGCACGCTCCTGGCGGATCAGGCCCAGATTGACGTGTATCTGCGGGAGAAGCGTTGGGCGGAGCTCGCCGCGCTCGTGCGCTTTGCCCGGCGCGATGTGCCGGTGGAACTGGCCCAAACCGATCCGGCGCTTTACCGTCAGTTGCGCGAGCAGATCACCCGTTTCTTCCTGCGCGGTGGCGATGTGTTATCGCTCAGGAAGCTGGAGTCGCTGACGAGATCGGGGTAGCCCTGTCTCGTAGGAGCGGGGGGTTTTGGCTCTGGGCTTCGTGTTTGCGTCATCCTCCCATCCGCAATCTCACGATGTGCGGCTACGGCTTTGAGCGGGCAGGTCGCACATTTCTTCCGCTGTCGATCAGGCTGCAGACCTGTGTGTGCTGCCAAACACACTCAGTCCGCCCCAAATCAGATGTTGCGGCTGGGGCGATTCGCGGTATGTTGCCGCCATGGATTGGCAGCAGGCGGCAGCGTTGGCGATCGTGGCTGGAGCAGCCGCGTTGTTGGGGTGGGGCCGCTTCCGCCGGCGCGGGCCGGGCTTGGCGGGCAGCACGCATTGTGGATGTGGGAGCACCGGTTCAGGGGCGGCGCGAGCCTCCATCATCTATCACGCGCGAAAAGGCGAGCGACCTCGAATCATCGTGAAGCAGCGCTGAACCGCACCGATGAGCGCAGGCCCGAGCGACCTCGACGATCTTGTTAACATGGGCAAAGTCAGTTCGTCCGTTCATTTCGTGACCCGATCTTCAATGGTCGGCACCCGGGACATTTCCGGCAAGGCGCATTGGGAGCCAAACACCGACCTCTACACCACCGACGACGGCCTGGTAATCAAGGTGGAACTCGCCGGCATGCGGAGCGACAATCTCGAAATCACCGTCGAGGGCAACCACCTCCGCATCAGCGGGCATCGGCCGGACAGTTGCCGGTCGCCGCATTGCAGCTTTCTGGCCATGGAAATCACCTACGGCCCGTTTGAGAAGACTCTCGAGTTGCCGCCCTGCTACGACGTAAGCCGGGCCAAGGCGGCCTATTTGAACGGGTTCCTGCGGATTGACGTGCCTTTGGCGCACGCCCATCCCAAGGGGCACAAGCTGGAAATCTCGGAAGGCGTTTGACCGCTGAATCGTTTCGCGTTCAGCGGCATCTAATCCCAAACTGAAAACGACGATGGATTCGCCGGATACGGAGTTTGTGAGCATCCTGGGTGTCGCGGGCCACCCGGAAGCGTCGCCGCGGGTTTCCTCGCGGTCGCTGCCGGAGTCCCTGCCCGTGCTCGGCCTCTCTGACATTGTCATCTTTCCCAGCATGGTCGCTCCGCTGCTGGTCGAAACTCCGGGGAGCATCAAGCTGATTGACGACGTGGTGGCGGGCGACCGTCTGCTGATCGCGGTGTTGCAGCGCAAGCCGGAGGTGGACAACCCCAAGCCGGAGGAGTTGTTCGCGGTGGGCTGCGCGGCGCGCCTGCTCAAGATGCTCAAGTTCCCTGACAACACCGTGCGGGTGCTGGTCGAGGGCTTGTGGCGCGTCCAGATCAAGGAGTATCCCAAGACCGAGCCCTATCTCACCGCCAGATTCGATCTCCTCCGTGACGTGAAGGAGGACACGGTCGAAACCACCGCCCTCCTGCGCAACGCCCAGAGCCAGTTTCAAGAAATCATCAAGCTCTCGCCCACCCTCTCCGACCAAGTCAAGGTTGCCGCGCTCAACACCGAAGACCCGGGCCATTTCAGCGACCTGGTCGCCATCAACCTCAACCTCGAACTGAGCGAGCGCCAGAAACTGTTGGAAATCGCGTCCGTCAAGGATCGCCTGAACGTCTTGCTGCCGCTGCTCAATCGCGAACACGAAGTCCTCTCGCTCAGTTCGAAGATTCAGACGGAGGTCGCGACTTCGATTTCCAAGACGCAGCGGGATTACTTCCTCCGCGAGCAACTGCGCGCCATCCAACGCGAACTCGGCGAGGGCGAAGGCGGCAGCAGCGAGATCAAGGCCCTGCGGGAGCAGATTGACAAGACGCCGCTCCCCGCCGAGGCAAAGAAAGTGGCCGACCAGGAACTGGACCGATTGCAGCAAATGACCCCGGCGGCGGCCGAATACGGCGTCACGCGCCACTATCTCGACTGGATTCTCGCGCTGCCGTGGGAACACGTCACCGAAGACAAGATTGACCTCGCGGAAGCCGAGCGGATCCTGAACGAGCAGCACTACGGTCTGGAGAAGGTGAAGGAGCGCCTGCTCGAATTCATCGCCGTCATCAAACATCGCAAGCAACTCAAGGGGCCAATCCTCTGCCTCGTCGGCCCGCCCGGCGTGGGCAAGACTTCACTGGGCAAAAGCGTGGCGGACGCTCTCGGGCGCAGATTTGCCCGCATCGCGCTGGGCGGCATGCGCGACGAAGCCGAGATTCGCGGCCACCGCCGCACCTATGTGGGCGCGCTCCCGGGCCGCATTATTCAGACCCTGCGCCGGGTCGAAAGCCGCAACCCGGTCATCCTGCTGGACGAACTGGACAAGGTTGGTGCCGATTTCCGCGGCGACCCGGCGTCCGCGCTGCTCGAAGTTCTCGACCCTGCGCAAAACCACACCTTCACCGATCACTACCTGGATTTGCCGTTCGACCTTTCGCGCGTCCTTTTCATCACCACGGCGAACTGGCTGGAACCGGTTCATGCCGCGTTGCGCGACCGGCTCGAAGTCCTCGAACTGCCGAGCTACACCGAATCCGAGAAGCTCCAGATTGCCCGGCGCTACCTCGTCCCCCGGCAACTGGAAGAGCACGGCCTGTCGAAGAAGGACGTGAAGATCCCCGATGCCACGTTGCGGCAGGTGATCCAAGGATACACGCGTGAGGCGGGCGTGCGGCAGTTGGAGCGCGACATCGCGGCTCTGACCCGCAAGGCCACGCGCAAGATTGTCGGCAACGGTCGCGTGCCCCGGCCCATCATCATCAAATCCGCGGCGCTCAAGGATTATCTCGGCGCCGTGCGGTTCGTGGCGGAAACCGCCGAGAACATTCGCGAAGTGGGCATCGCCACCGGGTTGGCCTGGACGCCAGTGGGCGGGGAAGTGCTGTTCATCGAGGCCACGCGCATGCCCGGCAAGGGGAATCTCATCCTCACCGGCTCGCTCGGTGACGTGATGAAAGAAAGCGCCCAGACGGCCCTGAGCTATCTCCGCAGCCAGTCCAAGGCGTTGGCGATGGACCTCTCGAACTTCGCGAAGTACGACATTCACATTCACGTGCCAGCCGGGGCGACGCCCAAGGACGGCCCGAGCGCCGGCGTCACCCTGCTCGTGGCGCTCGCCTCGCTGCTGTTGCACCGGCGGGTGCGCGCGGACGTGGCCATGACAGGCGAGATCAGCCTGCGCGGACGCGTGCTGCGCATCGGCGGGGTGAAGGAAAAGGTCATGGCCGCCGTGCGTTTTGGCATCAAACACGTCATCCTGCCGGAGCAAAACCGCGCCGAATGGAGCGAAGTTCCGGCGGAAGTCCGGGACAAAGTCGCCGTGCATTTCGTCCGGCACATCTCCGAGTTGCTCCCGCTGGCTTTGCGCGCGAAATGAACCTCGGCTTGCCCATGACCCTTGGCGTGACGGCGGCTCGGCGGAACGCCGTCATCGTTTTCTTCCAAGAGTTTGCGGCGCTCTGCCGAGACGCCGCCACCGTTCGGGGGTACAAGGCACGGAGCCTTCGGGGGATTCTCGTCCTGCTCTTGCTGCCGTTCCTGAGCCTGGGCGCCGCCACTTTCGCCGAGCCGCCCAAGCCCAATCCCAACGCCGACGCCGACGGCCAGACCCTCGTCGCGCAATTGCTGGCGCAACGCCCGCCGCTGGGCGCGACGACCAACCACTGTCTGCTCACTGTGCGACCGGCCCGAGGCCAGGGGGCGCGTCACACCATTCCCGTCCAACTCTCCGAGGTGGTCACGGCGGACGGGTGGACCAGCATTTACGAAAGCGCGCCGACAAACCAAAGCCCCCGCGCCCGGCTCGTGATTCATCGCCGGGCCAACCAGGCCAACGAATACAGTCTCGCGGAGGCCGCAACGGGCGGGAATCCGGAAGCGGCGCAGCGAACCTTGACCGGCGGCGAAACGATGGTCCCGTTTGCCGGCTCGGATTTCTGGGTGGCGGAGTTGGGGCTGGAGTTCCTCCACTGGCCGGTGCAGCGGCTCTTGAAAAAGGAAATGACCCGCGGCCAGTCGTGCAACGTGCTGGAGAGCGTGGCCCCCGCCACGCAAACCAACGGCTACGTGCGCGTCAAGGCCTGGCTCGACATTGACACCGGCGGCGTCGTTTACGCCGAAGCCTACGATGCCCAAGCCAAGCTGGTGAAGGAGTTCGCGCCCAAGGGACTGAAGAAGGTCGCCGGGGGATGGGAATTGGAAGAGGTGGAAATCATCAACCGCCGCACCGGGTCGCGAACGCGAATGCAATTCGAGTTTCCGGAGAACCCAACGAGCGCGGCCCCGGTCGACAAGCTTGTGCCCAAGCCCGGCGTGGCTCACTGAGCCGTGCTCGCTGAAGCGCCGGTTTCCGACC
>CAZJTM010000235.1:0-2633 GCA_964548925.1 uncultured Verrucomicrobiota bacterium
CGTTCTTCGCCCGCGAGACGATCCAGTCCATCCTCGACGAGCACGAGCGCGAGCACCGCTCGCTGCGGCAGAGCCACTGCGCCGCCATCCTCGACGACGGCGGCCGGTACCAGGTCTTCGTGAAGCGCGACAACAAGCCGGCCTTCGTCGCGCACGGGCCGAAGAACACCTTCGGCTTCGAGCGCGAGTGGATGGTGCTGCGCTTCGACCCGGATCTGCGCCGGGTCCAGATCTGCTCGGTCTCGCCCGACGTGCCGCTGACCATCGCCAACCTCGTCGCCGGTCGCTTCTTCGGCCGGACCCTGGCCTACGAGAACGAGATCGTCTCGACGCCGGTCGGGAAGGTGCGGGCGCTGCTCGATCGCCTGCTCAGCGAGCCCGACGCGCTGCCGCTCGTCGAGGTCACGACCAAGAACTGCGGGCTGCACGGCAGCCCCCAGCTCAGGCTCAGCGACCAGGAGAACAACTCGCTCGCCCTCGCCATCGGCCAGATCGACGGCATGTTCGGCAGCCCGCTCGCGCACGTCGAGGACATCGAGAGCATCAAGGTCTTCTACGCCAAGAAGCGCATCAAGATGATCTTCGAGGCCGCCGACCCGGAGAACGAGGCCTTCGTCGTGCGCTACGCGGACCAGCCCCTCAACGGCACGCAGCGCCGCGAGTTCGAGAGCCTGATGGCGGACACCTACGGCATCACCGTGCTCTCGACCGAGAAGTGCTATGCCGACTGACACCGCGGCGGGGCTGCTCAAGCCCGGGCTCAAGATCGACCTGCCCGGGGGCGAGCGCGAGACCCACGCGCGCCGGTTGGCCGCGCTCGGGCTCGTCCGCATCGAGGAGCTCACCTTCGTCCGCTGCGTGAACCCGCAGGACCACGACCAGAAGTACGTGAAGGACCGCTCCTGCGCGGGCCGGATCGTGCTGCGCCAGGACCTCGACGAGGACGACGACGGGTACCGTTGTCCCGACTGCGATCGGCTGGTCTTCCCCTCGAAGAAGCGGCGGGCGCGCATGCTGCGCTCCGAGCCGAGCGAGGAGGCCATCCGCGCGCTCGTGCGCCGCTCGCTCGAACGGCTCAAGGTCGACGTGGCCGAGCGCACGCCGGGCTTGCTCTCGATCGCCGGCCGGGTGGGCGAGGTGCAGATCTGCCTCGTGGACTACTGCACCGACCGCGCGGTGCTCTCCCCGAGCTACCCGCGCCACGACACCGTGGTGTTCGTCGTCGCCAACGACCGCGACTTCCAGCGGATGGTGCCCGACGGAGCGCCGTGCTTCCGCGTGGTGGACCTCGCCCTCGGCGATGCGGCGGCGGTCTTCGAGCGCGAGGTCCGCCGGCTCGCTCGCCTCGATCGGGAACGACCGGCGAGGCCGGCCGTGCTGACCCTCGGCGCGCGCGACCTTCTCGTGAGGGAGGGGGAGCCGGCGTACCCCGACGAGCAGAGCGTCGACGTGCCCGCGGGCACGAGCTGGAACGAGGTGTCGTTCTACTACATCGACGGCGAGACTCTCGCCGTGAAGGTCCCCGGCTCGAGGCAGCAGCGGCTTTCGTACCGCGACTTCGGGATGGTCGACGGTCGCAGCGGCAAGCCCTCCAAGAAGTGGGCGCTCATCGTGAGGCTCTGCGAGAACCACGGCGAATGCGACTGGCGCGGGCTCAGCCGGTCCTTCGACACCTTCAAGCAGCTCGTGTCGGAAACACGGCCGGTCCTGCAGAAGCGGTTCGGCATCCAGTCCGACCCGTTCCCCGAATGCACGAGGAGCGGCCTGCGCGCCGCCTTCCAGGCCTTCCCCGATCTGCCGAACGAGCCCTACGTCGGCGAGGACAAGTGGGGACGCGCCGAGGACGAATGACGACCCGTCAGATCTCACCGACCACCGGTGAGAAAAAGTGACCGCCGTGCGATTTCTTCGCTCGCTCGCAACCTCCCTTCCTCCAAGCCCTTCAGCCCGAAGAACCGACCGCCCCCGGCTCGTGGCCGGTCGCCGTCCGTCAGTTCTCACCCGGTAGGGGGTCGCAGGCCCGAGGCGATGAGCCGTAGCGGCTCCCACGCCTGAGGTCGAGACCCCGAGATGTCCTTCGAGGCCTGCCGCTCGGGAAAGCCGACGGAGGCTTCGAATGAGCACGTCCCCCACCACCACGCGCGAGTGGCGCTGCAGGTCCTGCAGCGCGCTCCTCGGCGTCGCCCGCGGCGGCGAGGTCGAGGTCCGGTACAAGACCGCCGCCTACCGGGTCCGCGGTGAGCTGACCACGCACTGCCGCCGGTGCGGAGCGCTGAGCCGCTTCGTCACCGACGAGCGGACGCCATCGACCCGCGACGAGGTGAACGAGTGCGCGCGGTAGCGCGCGCCTGACCGCAACCACTTTCTGCGGCCGACCAGAGGCTCCTCGAGGCCCAGGGTCCCGCCCGATGAGGGCGGCCCCGGGGCTCGCGCCGCGCGGAGGAGCCCATGGGCCTGCAGTACGTGCGGCGCGCACTCAAGACCGAGCTGCGCGCGGAAGCGAGCATGGAGTTGTTCGACGAATCGAAGAAGCGGTACCCGGCGCTGGCCGAGCACGAGACGCCGCTCTCGGTGCTGGCGGTGCTCGGCGACGAATCCGAGCGGCGCTGGGCCGAGCGCGAGGCGCTCACCCG
>CAZJTM010000235.1:2733-4687 GCA_964548925.1 uncultured Verrucomicrobiota bacterium
CGGCCTTTGCCCCACCGGACCCGAGAAGGAGGAAGCGAGCGATGGCCAGTGACGAAACGCGCCGCGCGCTCAGCCGCGCCTTCCACGAGCTGACGCTCAACCTGATCGGCCTCTTCGAGCTGTACGAGGCCGACCCGGAGCTGGTGGAGGGCGCCGCCGAGGCGCTCGGCAAGGTGTACCGCGCCCACCTGCAGCAGCGCCCGTCCGCCCCGCGTGGGCGCGGGCGCCAGGCGATGGACGCGTTGCTCGACGAGATGGAGGCGGCGGGCAGCGCCGCGTGAACCGTAGGACCAACCCGAGAAAGGAGCCAGGCAATGAGCAACTCATGGGACAAGGCCAGGACGCTGGCCGACAAGCACGCCAGCCAGGGAGGCATCTTCGTCAGGCTGGTGAACGACGGCGACAAGATCGTCGGCGTCTTCTGCGGCGAGCCGTTCGCCCGCGAGGTCGTCTGGACCGGCGAGCGCTACGAGACCTACGACGCCGCCAACAAGGCGCACGCCGACAAGCGGCCGAGCCTGCGCGTGATGCTGAACTTCTACGTGCCCGCCGAGAAGGCGATGAAGGTCATCGAGGGCGGCACGGTGTGGTTCAAGGACGTGCTCAAGATCCGCGACAAGTACGGGCTCGACAAGTGGCTGTTCGAGATCGAGCGCCACGGCGAGGCCGGCAGCCCGAAGACGACCTATAGCCTGCTGCCCGAGGAGAAGCTCACCGACGAGCTGAGGGACGAGATCGCCGCGTGCGAGCTGCACGACCTCGAGCGCCTGGCGAACAGCCAGGGCGACGCCGACGAGACCAGGCCCGCGGCGGCCGCAGCCACGGCTCGCAACGACGGGCCCATCGACCCGCGGGTGGCCGGGGACATCGTCGCCCGGCTCAAGTCCCTGCCGCGCGCCGACGTCGACGCCTTCATCGCCAAGATGGGCGTACAGCGCGTCCGCGACCTCAAGGCCGCCGACGAGACCGCGGCCCGCGCGCTCTTGGAGCAGCTCGAGGCCAAGGCGGCACCGGCCCAGGGCGCCGAGGTGGACCCGTTCGCCTGAGCGCAGGAGGCAGAGGATGCGCGCCGTCGTCGACAGCGTCATCCGCCTGCCCGGGCTCCAGCCCAAGGCGCACGAGCTCCTTCGGCGTGGCCTCACCTTCCCGAACCCGGAGTACCTGAGCCGGGTCCGCTTCAATCGGTGGGTGGGCGCCACGCCGGAGGAGATCTCGCTCCTCGAGCAGGGCCCGGACGGCGAGATGCTCGTTCCGCGGGGAGCGGTGGCCCTGGTCCGCCAGGCCTGCGCCGCCGTCCGCGAGCCGGTGGTCTTCGAGGACCGGCGGGTGACGTTGCCGAGCGGACCGCTCGACCTGAAGGTCGGGCTCCGCGACTACCAGGAGGCGGCGGTCACGGCGCTCGTCCGCAACGTGCAGGGCTGCGCCGTCGTCCCGTGCGGCGGCGGCAAGACCGTGATCGGCACGGCGGCCGCTGCGCGCATCGGACAGCCGACGCTGGTGGTCGTCCACACCCACGACCTCGTCGAGCAGTGGCGTTGCGCCTTCCGCGACCTCCTCGGGGTCGAGGCGGGCGACCTCGACGGCGACTCTCCGATGGTCGTGGCTACGGTGCAGTCGCTGGCCGCCATGACCCGCGAGCGGCTCGCAGAGACGGGACGCCGCTTCGGCATGGTGATCGTCGACGAGGTCCACCACGCGCCGGCGATCACCTTCCGCGAGGTGCTCGGGGCCATGCCCGGCAAGTATCGTCTGGGCCTGACCGCCACCCCGACCCGCGCCGACGGGCTCACCCCGCTCGTCGAGCTGTGCCTCGGGCCGACCGTCTTTCGCATCGCTCACGAGGAGCTCGTCGCCGCCGGCCACCTCGTCGTCCCGGAGGTGGTCGTGGTTCCCACGGGCTGCACCGTGGCCGCCGACACCTTCGCGGGCATGATCGACGAGCTGCGGCTGAACG
>CAZJTM010000235.1:4787-9369 GCA_964548925.1 uncultured Verrucomicrobiota bacterium
GCCCGCTTGCGGGCGTATCGAACCGTGCTCGGCCGCGAGGCTCTCGCGAGGTCCGGAGGCGAGCACCCGTCGCGCACCTGCGCGAGAGAGGGAGCCCATGCCGGACCTCGCGTCACGACCGCGTCTGCCTGAGGGCGCCTCCCCGACGACGGTGGGGAGGTAGCCGATGGACCAGACCGCCTTCCGCCGCCTCGTCGACGAGGTCCGCGACCGCACCGATCTCGCCGCGCTCATCGGCGAGGACACGGCGCTCGCGTCCTGCGGCTCGGTGCTCAAGGGCCGCTCGCCCTTCAACCGCGACGAGGACCCGTCGTTCGTGGTGTGGCCGCACTCGCAGACCTGGCGCGACTTCTCCGGAGGCGACTCGGTCGGCGGCGACTGCTTCGACTACGTCATGCGCAAGAGCGGCGGCTCGTTCATGGAGGCGCTGCGCGCCCTGGCCCAGCGAGCCGGCGTCGAAGTGCCGGGAGGCGAGGACCCGCAGCTCGCCGAGGAGCTGACTCGGATCTGCGAGCGCCGTCGCATCGAGGTCCTGCTCACGGCGGCCGCCGGCTACTACCACCGGGTCCTGCCGTCCAAGATCCGCCAGAAATGGTACCGCGAGCACTACGGCTTCACCGACGAGACCATCGACAACCTGCTGCTCGGCTGGGCGGACGGTCATCTCTTCGAGCACCTGACCGGCCTGCTCGGCGCCACACCGGAGGAGGCCCTCGCCACCGGCCTCTTCGTGCGGCTGCAGGGCGGGCGAGTGGAGGACTTCTTCCGCGACCGCCTGGTGTTTCCATACTGGCGGCACGGCCGCGCCGTCTACTTCATCGCCCGGGCCACCGAGCACACCGGCGACGCGCCCTGGGAGCAGGCGAAGTACAAGAAGCTCCTCACGCGCTCGGAGCGGCACGACTACGTCTCGCCGGCAGTCGCCAACGACACGCTCTACAACGAGGACGCCGCCCGCGGCGCCGAGGAGCTGCTCATCACCGAAGGGGTCACCGACTGCATCAGCGCCATGCAGGCCGGCGTGGCCTGCGTCTCGCCGGTCACCGTCCGCTTCCGCAAGCAGGACCACGCGAAGCTCCTCGCGCTCACCGCCCGGGCGAAGCGCATCGTCGTCTGCAACGACTCCGAGGCGAGCGGTGCCGGCGAGGCCGGCGCGGTCGAGACCGGGCTCGCGCTCCACGCAGCCGGCCGGGACGTGCGCATCGCCGTCATCCCGCGCGCCGAGGGCGTGGACAAGGTCGACGTCAACGAGCTCGTCGCCAAGCAAGGACCGGGGGCGCTCAAGCAGGTCATCGCCGCTGCCCGCCGGCTGCCCGAGCATCTCATCGAGCGCATCCCGACCGACACGCCCAAGGCAGACCTCGCCGACAAGCTCGCGCCCGTCATCGAGATGGTCCGCGCCTCGGGCCCCGTCGAGCGCGAGGCCTACCTCGAGGTGCTGCAGAAGCGGTTCAAGCTCAAGGTCGCCACCCTCAAGGCGCTGCTGGCAGACCGCAGGCAGGCTGAAGGCTGCAGCGACAACCCGAGCTTGTCCGAGTCGGACCCTACGGCCTGCAGCCTCCAGCCTCCTGCCTACAAGGGCGAGGTCTTCGAGGAGACCGACCACTACTACGTCCTCGATCACCGCGGCCTGCCGGTGGTCATCTCGTCGTTCCAGCTCGAGCCGCGCCTGCGCATCCGCGTGGAGGACGGCGAGATCATCGAGGCCGACATCACGACCGATCGCGGGCGGGTGTTCCGCGGCCGGCGGTTTCCCCGCGAGGCGTGGCACTGCAAGCGCAACTTCCTGCGCGAGCTCGGCCCGGTGGACCTGCAGTTCACCGGCTCCGACGACAACGTGCAGGGCATCCTGCGCCTCCTGGCCTCGCGTGCGGTACCGGAGAAGCGCGGCACGACGCTGCTCGGGTACGTGGACACGCCGCAGGGCCCGCGCTGGGTGACGCCCGAGGGCATCCTCGGTCCGCTCGGCGTGGACGCGAGCGGCGACGACCTCGTCTACGTGGCGTCGGGCGCCACGCTGCCCGAGTACGTCCACTACAGGCCGGCCAAGGACCCGCGGGTGGAAGCCGCCCTGGCGGCCGAGCTCTTACCGCTGCTCCTCGAGCTGAACGCGCCCGAGGTGATGCTCCCCATCCTCGGCTGGTTCTTCGCGGCGCCGCTCAAGCCCCGAATCCGCGAGGTGTTCGGCCACTTCCCGATCCTCTTCGTCTGGGGCCTGCCCGGCTCGGGCAAGTCGACGCTCCTGCAGGAGGTGATCTGGCCGCTCTTCGGCGTCACGGCCTCGGTGCCCTACAGCGCCACCGAGACCGAGTTCGCGCTCATCAAGCTGCTCTCCTGCACGGCCTCGGTGCCGGTGGTGCTCGACGAGTACAAGCCGAGCGACATGCCCAAGCAGCGCCTGAACACGCTGCACCGCTACATGCGGCGGATCTACGGCGGCGAGCGCGAGGAGCGCGGCCGCGCCGACCAGACCCTCGTCTCCTACCGTCTCGACGCGCCCCTGTGCGTCGCCGGCGAGAGCCGCCCGCAGGAGGCCGCGGTGGTCGAGCGCTCGCTGCTCGTGCGCACCGAGAAGAACAGGCTGCAGACGACGCCCTCGTTCAAGGCGGCCATGAAGCGCGCCTCGACCATGGACCCGGGCCTCCTCTCGGCGGGCATCGTGCGCTTCCTCCTCGGCCGCGACACGGCCAAGGACCTCGAGCTCGCCGACGCGGTCACGACCCGGCTGATCGAGGGCCACGAGCTACCGTACCGCACGCGCGACAACCTCAAGGTGATGGTGCTCGGCCTGCACCTCTTCGAGGAGTACGCCGCGCACATGGGCGTCGCGCTGCCCGACCTCGACGTGGAGGCCGCGGTGGCGTCGGTGCTCGAAGACACGCTCGACGGCGGCACGCAGGTGAAGACCGGCTTCGACTACTTCCTGGAGGAGCTGTCGGTGATGGCGATCGACGGCTCCCTCGAGCACGGCAAGCACTACGTCTACCAGGACGGCCTGCTGGCGCTGCACTTCCCGGTCTGCCACGCGGCCTACGCCGAGCACTGCCGCCGGACCGACTACACGGGCGAGGTCATCGACCGCAAGGGCATGCGCCGCCAGATCGTCGAGGCGAAGCTGCGCGGCGACATCGTGCGCGAGGTCGACGCGCACGTGAGCTTCACCCGTGGCGACCGCCGCCGCGCGGTGCTCATCGACCTCGAGGCCGCGAAGAAGCGGCTCGCTGTCGAGGACTTTCCGGCGCCCGAGCCCGAGGTCGAGCGCGGCTATCGCGGCGGCTGGCCGAGGGACTGACCATGCGCGTTCTCGAGGTGTCGAGCGGAGGCTCAGGTGGTTGGATTTGCGGGGGAATCGCCTTGATACACGCCGCGAAGGACGCCTGTATCGAGTCGACGGCGAGGAGAGCCGTCGAAGGAGGTCGCAGATGAAAGCCAGCACCGCACGTCGCCCGGCAGCGCCGGCGAGCCTCGCGGACGAGATCCAGGCGCTGAAGGGGCTCACCAACGCCGAGCTGCAGGAGCGCTTCGCCGCGGTCCACGGGTTCGAGAGCCGCAGCAACAACCGCGACTACCTCTGGAAGCGCATCGCGTGGAAGCTGCAGGAGCTGGCCGAGGGTGGCCTGTCCGACGAGGATCGGGCGCGGGCCGCTGCTCTGGCCAAGGACGGCAAGCTCCGCGCCCGTCCGCCGCGCGGCGCGGTCGAGGCGGCCGTCGCTGCGGTGGCCAGGCACCCGCTCGACAATCGGCTGCCACCGGCCGGCACCGTGCTGCGCAAGGAGCACGGCGGCGAGGTCCACGAGGTCACGGTCCTCGCCGACGGCTTCGCGTACCGTGGGGCCACCTTCAAGAGCCTCTCGCGGGTCGCCCGCGAGATCACCGGCGCGGCCTGGAACGGCTTCCTCTGGTTCGGGCTCACGCCGCGCAGCCGCAAGAAGGAGGGCTGATGGCCGCCGAGACGCCGAACGGCAAGCCCCAGAAGAAGCTCCGCTGCGCAATCTACACGCGCAAGTCGACGACCGAGAACCTCGACATGGACTTCAACACGCTCGATGCCCAGCGCGAGGCGGCCGAGCTGTTCATCCAGTCGCAGGGCTGGCTCGTCCGGCCGGATCGCTACGACGACGGCGGCTTCTCGGGCGCCAACACCGAACGGCCCGCGCTCAAGCGGCTCATCAAGGACATCGAGGACGGCAAGGTCGACTGCGTCGTGGTCTACAAGGTCGACCGCCTCAGTCGCTCGCTCCTCGACTTCGCACGCCTCATCGAGCTGTTCGAGCAGAAGGGCGTGAGCTTCGTCTCGACCACGCAGCAGTTCAACACCGCCCAGTCGCTCGGCCGGCTGGTGCTCAACCTCTTGCTTTCGTTCGCCCAGTTCGAGCGCGAGATGATCAGCGAGCGGACGCGCGACAAGATCGGCGCTGCCCGCCGGCGCGGCAAATGGACCGGCGGCCCGCCGATGCTCGGCTACCACGTCGACCGCGAGCGCCGCCGTCTCGAGGTCGTGCCCGAGGAGGCCGAGCGGGTGCGGGTCATCTTCCAGCTCTACCTGCGCCTGCGCTCGGTGCGCAGCGTGACCGAGAAGCTC
>CAZJTM010000236.1:0-9320 GCA_964548925.1 uncultured Verrucomicrobiota bacterium
GCGTCAATTCACCTGCAAAACGCCTCTCGGCTAAAGTGCATGACAGGCTCTAGGCGCTCCTCCACACTTCATCAATCACCCGCTTGCACTTCAGGCAGGCGTCGTAAGGATCGGGCACTTCCCAGGCATCCACCATGATCCAGCCGCGGAAGCCGCCTTGCTTGAGCATCCGCAGTCCCTTGGCGCAATCCGTCTTGCCGTCGCCGCAGCCGAGGTGCGTGGATGTGCCGCCGTCGCGCACGGTGCCATCGGTATCACAGAATTGCAGGTAGCCGATATTTTCGACGCCCACGCGCGCCAGTAGTTCCTCCGGCCTGCACGTCCGCCCGTTCATCTGGTCGAAGTGGCTGGGATCGTAAATGCCTTTGAGGTTCGGGTGATTTGCGCCATGCAGGATGCGAAGGTAATGCTCTGCCGTGTTGAAAACGAAGACCGGCTCGATCTCGAAACAGGCCAGGATGCCATGGTCCCCGGCGATCTTGCCCGCTTCACGGAAAGACTCCGCCAACCGCTCGATGGCTTGGTCCATCGTCTGCCCGCGCAACCCGCCGCCGGGCCACATGCCCACGCAGTCGCAGCCAAGTTGCCGGGCGAGTGAGATCCGTTCGCGAAATTCGGCCAGCCATTCGGTTCGTTTCGCGGCGTCCGGATCGAACGCGCCGTCCACCCCGAGCTGGATGGAGAAAATGCGCAGTCCGTATTGGTCGTAGAGGCGGCGCAAGGCGAGGACGCGCCCTTTGTCCGACGTGGCTGGATAGCCGCCCTGCGGCCAGTCGCCAACCAGTTCCACGCCCTCGAAACGGTTCCGCGAGGCGAAATCGAGCACCTCCCAGATGGGGTAGTTCTTTTTGTATTTGTGCGAGCCGGACTGGAAACCATTCAGGCCGATGGCCGTCCTCCATTTCTGTTCCTTTGGTTGCGCTTGGAGCGAGGATGCGAGCATGGGCGCGGCGGCGGCGAGGGTGAGCGTTTTCAGCAGGCGGCGTCGGGGCAAGGTTGCTTTCATGGCGGTGGTCTTAACAGAACCTGCAAGCCGACTCAAAGGGGAATTGTCGCGCCGGCGGCGTTGGAGAGCGTGACGTCAGGCCCGATGTAGTCCTGCGTTCGGTCCGCGCCGCGTCGCGCCACCAAGTTCGCCGACCGAAAAAAACGACCGGGAGCGGCAAGCTCCCGGTCGTCGCGGCGGGCAAATGCGCCCGGCTGCCGAGGGCCTATTTCTGGATCACCCGATAGAACTTGCGGGTCTCCGAAGGTGTGAGGGTGTAGGGCGACGTCACGGCGTTCGTCGTCCAAGGACCGGTGATCTCGTCGGCTTGCAGCAGGGTGCCCTGCGGCCAGCTCAGCACGAGCTGATCGCCGGACTTCTGGAGGCTCAGCAGGGTCGGGACAACCGGGACAATGCCGCCTCCGGCCGCATACATTCCTTCGATTTCCGACCGCGACAGGGAGCGCCGGTACACCGCAACTTCGTCAATTACGCCGTTGAAGGCGCGCGTGGCGTTGCTGCCGTTGTTGTCGTGGCCGATCTGCCAGGCGCCGAACACATCCGAAGTGTGAGCCAGGGTATTGACCGCCGTCTGGATGCCGTTGGCGTTGCAGAGGTACAGCGTGGCCTGAGTCGGCTCAATGACCATGGCGACGAACGACCACTGGTTGGTTGGCGGCACGAGTCCGGAAACGAATCCGTAGGTCAAGCTGGAGTTTGCGTTCCACGTGTAGGCGAGCATCTGTTGGTCGTTGTAGCCGAATCCCCCGGCCGCCGTGCCGCCACGACTCACCAGGAGGCCGCACCAACTCTCCTGCAGACCGATCGGGTAGATCCACATGGCGAAGGTCACCGTGTTGGTGGACAGCGAACCGAACGCGGTGTTGACCCAAGAGTCTGCCGTGCTCACCGTGGTTCGCAAGGCAGTATTGGTGGTTTCAAACTTCCAATCCGGCGGAAGCGGCCCCGCAATGCTGTTGAATCCATTCTGCGCCGCCGCGCCATAGGTGCCGTTGAACCCACCAACGTAATCGTGCGCCACCACGCCGCCGAGGGACGGATCGTCCGTCTCACCGAAGCGGTAGTAGGCCAGCGGATTGGCGGCGATCACCATGGCCTCGAAACCGCCAGGCGTGGGCTGAATCACTGTGAGGCTCGCCAAATGGCTCGTGACCGCGCCGGCACTGTTGGTGACGACCAGATCATACGCGCCTGCATCGGCGGCCGTCACCCCTGTGATCACCAGCACATTGGTGGCCGTGCCGGAAATGCTGCCCGCGTCGCTGATGGGCAGGCCGTCTTTACGCCATTGGTAGTGCAGGTTCTTGCCCACCACGGTGGTGGTCAAGGTGAAGGTACGTCCGGCGTAAAGCGTGGTGGCTTCCGCCGGCTGGATCGAGATCACGGGCGGCAGATCACCGCCCACCAAGGCGATGCCCAGCAACCCGGCCAGCTCGTCGGACGTCAGCGCCCGGTCAAAGACCGCAACTTCGTCAATCTTGCCGGTGAAGAAATTTCCGGCGGCATCCAAAATGCCATCGCCCCCGATGCGGAAGGGATGGAGCGAACTGCCGTAATTGGTCGTTGAAGCCGTGCCGGTCGCTTGCAGGATCGTGCCTCCGTTGTTGGTTGAAACCAGATAGAGGTTGACGCTGCTCCCGTTGCCCACGGCCGCGATCAGGTACCACTGATCCGGCATGATGTTCGTCACAGACAGGTAAGCGCCGCCCGAGGGCGTCCACACTCCCACCTGCTGGGCTTCGAGCGTGCTCGTGCCGTGGAAACCAAACTCGCACACGTCGTTCTGGCCGAAGAGGCCGGCCCGATTCTGCTGGAGCTGGCTGGGGGCGTTGAACCAGCCGATGACGGAGAACTGGGAGCGGTTGTTCATCAGACTGACACTGGTGGACGTCCCCGCCCCAAAACCGTCGTAGGCGGCCGCCGCATTGTTGGCTTCCAAACCCACGAAGTCCGGCGATTGCGGGCCATCCACACCCGTCACGACGGACGCGTTGTGCGTGGCGATATTGCCGCCCCAGTAATCATAGGCGAAGCCGCTGCTGCCCGGCTCATTCAGCCGCCAGTAAGCGATCGGGTTCGCCGCCCGCAACGCCGCCTCGTAGGCCGTCGGCGCGCTGTTGGAAGCCACCACGGTCAACGTGGCCGGGCTGCTGGGTACCGATCCAACAATGTTCCCCACCACCACATCATACGTGCCGGCATCGGCGGCGATGCTGACGCCGCTGAGCGTCAACGACGGGGTCTCCGCGCCGAGAATGTTGCCACCGTCGGTGAGCGGAACGCCATTCCTACGCCAGCGATAGGCGAGTGGCGCATCACCAGAAACACTGACCGTGAACTTGGCGGTTCGCCCCTCGAACAAGGCGAGCGACTGCGGCTGACTCATGAAGGTGGGCCCAATGGCGGTCAACCCCAGCCCCTTCTTGTAGTAGCTGTAAATCTCGGATTCCGACAACGTGCGGTTGAAGATCGCGACCTCATCAATGCTGCCAACAAACCCCCGGCCTTGCGGGGCCGTGATGGAACTCGGGTCCACGCCGATAAAGGTCGGCCCACCCCAGAATTGATTGTTGTGCGTGATGGAATTTGTCGCCGAGAGCTGGCCGGCGGCGTTGTAGCAGTAAATGACGGCGTTGCTTGGGGAGATGGTCAGCGCGACGAAATTCCACTCGTTGGTCCGCGGCACCAGGCTGGAAACGAAGTTGTAGGTTGCCGCGTTGTTGCTGTTCCAAGTGTAGCCCAGCATGTTGTTGTTGCCATAGCCGAAGCCGGCCACGTCCGCGCCGCGCGTGAAGATCAGGCCGGTGAAGCCGCCTTGCGCCGCAGTCGGATAAATCCACGCCGTAAACGTAGCGGTGTTCGTGTTCAATAACAGCGGGGGCGCGATCAGGTAAGCCGTGGCCGGCGCGGCGCCGGCGACCCAGCGGGCGCCGGGACGGGAGGAGGCGTAAGCCAAGTTGCCCGCCTCAAAGCCCGGCCATTCCGAGGGTGCGGGCCCCACGACGCCGACAGCACCATTCTGGGCGGCCATGCCATAGAACGCGGTCAACCCGCCGAACGCGTCACACGCGGGGGCGAAACCGCTCGAAGTATCCTCCGTTTCGTTGAAGCGCCAATAGGCATAAGGCGAGTCGGTCGCGACCTTCTGCGCGTAGGAGTTGGCGGCGGGCGTGACCACCGTCAACTGCGCCGGGCTGCTGGTCACCACGCCCAAGGGGTTGGAAACCACGAGCGAGTAGGCCGCCGCGTCGCTGCCGGTCACGTTTGAGAGGGTCAACTTGGCTGTGGTCGCACCGGAGACATTCCCGCCATCGGCCAAGGGGGTGCCGTTTTTGAGCCACTGGTAGGTGAGCGGCGCGCCGCCGCCCACGACCGGGTAAAAGCGCGCCTTGCCGCCAGCATAGACCTTCGCGTCAAACATCCCGTAAATGGTGGCCGGGAGGATCGTGTCGCGCGGGATGATCTGCACGGCGTTGATCGGCGCCCGGGTGTTGCTCCGCTGCGTGCGCAACAACACGGAGTGATTGGTCAGGCTCCGCAACACGGTGTAGTTGCCCGGGAAGTGGCCGTATTGGGCCAGGTGCAACCCCGACATTCCCGGCAGCGCGTTGTCTTGCACGAACAGCGGCACGCCGGCGTAAACCTGGTTGGCCGTGAAGTTCTGAATATCGCTGATGAAGACGTGCGTGGTGACATCCGGGCCCACCGTCAGGGCCTCGGGCGTCCCGGTGGCGTCCACCGCCCAGTATTCGCCGACCCGCGCGGACGTGGCATCTCCGTCGGAGTAGATCACCAGGTCGTAGGCCACAACTCCTTGCGAGGCCATCCAGGCGCCCAGCCCAGTCAAATAGACCAACGGCCAGTTCCGGTTGTTGTTCACCGGGACCGCCGTGTCAAACATGTTGTAGGGGCTCGTGATGGCTACGTTCGCGTTGCCGTTGTTGTCCAAATACGAATTCATCAAATTGACATCCGGCGAGCCGGTGCCAGTCGCGTCGGCGGCCAAGCGGTAGGTGTTGGGACACGCCCAACTCACCGTGACCGCAGTGGCCGCCCCCGAACTATCTTGCGCGGGCGCGTTCGTGCCGAGCGCTCCCACGTAATTGTTCCAGTTCACCTGGGCGAACTCCGGCACGCCGGCGGAATCCGTGGGGAAGAGGTGGTTCATGTTCGTTTGGCCCACATCGGCGCCGAAGTTCAGGAATTGGAGACCAATGGTGGCCGCGGAAGCCGCGCTGGCCAGGGAGAAGGCTGCGGCAACAGCCAACAAAGCCGATGGTCGGCGGCGGCGAGGCGGAAGGTGAGTATGGGTGGATGTGTTCATAGACTGCTCGATGTTGGACTGTCTTTGGGTTTGGGTCATTACGGTGTTGGAACGAAGGAAGATCTCCTCGGAATTGGCCCAGCGTCTGACAGCGTCGCCATCAGACTTGCGGCAGCAGTCTGCTCCGGGTGGTCGCGCAATTCAAGATTCGCACTTGTTTGCTGCTCCGCCCAGGCCTGAACTTTCGCGTCAGAATTCATGCCAAGCACAGTGTTGTCGCCAAGGGCCACAAGGTTCGGTTAAGGTCCATATACAACGACAACAGCCCGTTGTCATCGCTTTTCTTGGAGTTCAATCCTCGCGGCAAACCTGCCCTGTTCAGGCCCACTACCGAGAATGTACGGGTAAGAGCGGCGTCGCGGTCGGAGTTGGATCGAGCGTCCCTCCGCGAACGCCAGCGGGCTTCGGTTGTCGAACCCCTGGCGTGAAGATTTTCCAGACAAGAACGGCGACCGGTGGCGCTTTACCGGGTGAGTCGCCGCCGAGCGCGTTCAATGGCTGAACCCCCGACACAGACGGAGTGGCGGCGCTGGATCGCCGATCACGCGCCGAGGCTGCTGCTCTTTGCCCGGCAGAAAGCCCGCTGCGAGGCGGATGCGCAAGACCTCGTGCAGGACGCGGTCGTGGAATGCTGGCAACGCCACGGGGACGGCCCGCCGCCGTTGCCGCTCGTGTTCGCGACGATCCACCGCCGGGCGATTGATCTGGCGCGGCGGGAGGACCGGCGCGTGAACCGGGAACAAGTCCTCACAGTGGACGAAGCGCAACCGTGGTTCGATACCGGCGTGGAAGACCGCGAGTTGAGCCGGGTGATCCAGGCGGCACTGGCGGAACTGCCGGAGGAACAGCGCGCCGTGGTCGCGCTGAAGGTGTGGGGCGAACTGACGTTCGCCGAAATCGCCCAGACATTGGGCATCCCGGCCAACACCGCCGCCTCGCGTTACCGGTACGGAATGGACGGTTTACGGAAGTTGACGAAGCAGGTGCTGACATGAACGAGCAGGACAACGAGTGGTTTGAAGCCGAGCTGCGCCGGTTGAAACCGGCCCCGCTGCCGGACGAATTCCAATCGCGTCTCGAATCGGCCCTTCCCCAGCCGCCGCTGCCCGAGGCGGTCCGGCAACGTCCGCGCGTCGCGCCCCCGGCATGGTGGCTCTGGCTGCGGTGGCTGGCGCCCGCGTCGGTCGCCGGGCTGGTGTTGT
Organism: uncultured Verrucomicrobiota bacterium; assembly: GCA_964548925.1. Taxonomy (GTDB): domain Bacteria; phylum Verrucomicrobiota; class Verrucomicrobiia; order Limisphaerales; family MWDV01; genus MWDV01. The sequence goes on from CAZJTM010000236.1 coordinate 6,533, forward strand.
TGCTGGTGCTTGCCCACGGAAACCGGAGCAAACTCGGATCCTCGCCAATCGCCGCCGCCGAATCCCCGCCGATGAAGGCGGACCAAGTGGAGATTGACCGGAAGCTGCTCGCCTCGTTCGACGCCGTGGCCAGCCTGCCCGACGGCGAGCCGGTGCGGTTTCGCTGCCGCGAATGGGTGGACGCCGTCACGCTGCGCGATTCTGATCGCGGGGTGGAAATCACCCACCGCACGCCGCGCCTTGAAGTTGTGCCCGTGAGTTTTGAAACATATTGAACAAGCAACCAATGGAGAGAATGAAGATGAGAATGACACTAGTGCCATGGACCCTCACCGGAACCCTGCTGCTGGCAGGTTGGCTGATCCCTGACTCCGCCGCCGCTCGGGCTGCGGAGCGCAATGCCAAGGTCACCGTGATTGCAGACGGTGCTGCAGCGACCGATGCGGATTCGGATCGGGACAAGCGCGTCGTTGTGAAGATTCTCAAAGACCAGGAGGACGAAGCCGCGCCGGCCAAGGAGCGCGCCTGGCTGGGCGTGGCGGTCGAGGAAGCGCCGGAAGCCCTGGCCGAGCAGTTGGGGTTGGCTGCGGGCGTGGGGCTGGTGATCAGCCATGTCACGGCAGACAGCCCAGCGGCGAAGGCCGGCCTGAAAAAGAACGACGTGCTGGTCGAGCTGGACAACCAATCGCTGGTGCATCCGGCGCAATTCCGCAAGCTGGTTCAACTCCACAAACCAGGTGACAAGGTGAAGCTCGAATTCTACCGCGGCGGCAAGAAACAGACGGAGACGGCCACCCTTGACAAGGCGCCCGCACGGTTCGGCCTCTGGGACGACGGCGGCGGCCTTTGGCAGGATCTGCGCGAACTCCAGCGCGGGGTGGGCGAACTGCCGCTCAGCGATACCATCCGTGCTTACACGAAGAGCCTGCAGGAGAACCTCGGCCAGTTTTCCGCCGAGCACGGGCCGAAGATTCAGGTCGAAATCCAGCGCAGTATGGAACAGGCGCGCAAGGCCCTCCAGGAAGCCGCGCGGCAGATGAGCAACGCCCAGCACTCGCTGGAGGCGGACAAGAGCCCGCTCAAAGACCTGCTCAAGTCCGGCATCAGTGTGGACGACAACGCCACCGTGGTGGTGCGCAGCAAGGGCAAGACGACGCGGAGCATCGTCAAAACCGATGAGTGGGGCACGCTCACCATCGTCGGCCCTCCCAACCGCCTCACCGCGCGCGACAAGTCGGGCAAGGAACTGTTCGACGGCGAAATTGAAACCCCCGAGCAACGCGCCAAGGTGCCGCGCGAAGTGTGGGAACGCGTCGAACCTTTGCTGAACAACGAAACGCTCGAAGCACCGGATGCTCCCCAGACGCCGAAACCACCCAAAGCCCCCAAGCCGCCCCCATCACCGGAAACCTCCAGCCTGCGGGGCTCAATCATCCACGTGCCGTCGGCCTTGGTGCTGTAGCCAATCTCGGATGTCATCACGCCCCGGACTTCGCGCTCGCCATCCTGCGGCGGTTCCCCTAACCTCCGCGCATGGTTTCCCTCCCGAAGCCCGATGTGATCCTGACGCACGAGAGCGATCTCGACGGCCTGGTTGCCGGCGTGTTGCTGCACCGGCTGGCCCGCCAGCTCTTTGGCGCGGACGTGCGCCTGGAGGCTTGGAATTACAACGGCCTCCGCCAGCGTCCCCTCGGCGAGGCCTCCGCCTGGGTGACCGATCTCACCTTCGAGGCACGCATGGACCGGCCCAATTGGGTCATCATTGACCACCACGTCACCGAGTCCGCGCCCAAGCAGGCCCGCCTGATTCACGACCTCGCCAAGTCGGCGGGGCGGCTCTGTTATGAACTGGCCTGCGAAAACGGCCTCGGTTCGCCGGCGCTGGAACGCCTCGTGCATCTCAACGACGTCAGCGACCTGTTTCTCGAGGACGACCCGGACTTCATCCTGGCCGGCGACTACGCGAACTTGGTGAAGATTTACGGCTTCTGGAACCTGCACGCGCTGGTCGGCGGCGAGATCGAAAAGCTGCTGGACCATCCGTTGCTGGAAGTCATGGCGGCCAAACGCCGCATCGAAGACCCGCTCGGCGTGGCGTGGAGCCGGGACCACATCCAGGGCATCACCCCCACCATTGGCTTCGTGGAAACCGTGGTGGGTAACAACAACCTCATCGTTCACCAACTGCTCGAGGAAGACGCCCAAGACTACCAGGTTTTGGTGACCCTGATGCGGCGCGCGAACGGCACGGTCATCGCGAGCCTGCGCAGCCGCAACGGCGAGGCCCTGAAGGTGGCCGAACGGCTTCAGGGCGGAGGTCACGCCAACGCCGCCGCCGCCACGCTCCCCAAATCCGTCCGCAACCTGCCGGATGCCGTGCAGTATCTTCGCCAAGTGTTGAATCCGCCCAAGTCCGCCCCGCTGACCAATCTCGCCGCGCTGTTCGACGCCCTGCCTGCGGTGGGGAACAAATAGGGCCCCGCAACAGACGCGCGTCGGGGCGGCAGTTCGCCTTGCATGAGGCGGCCGCTCCCGACATCAGGCGGCGACAGGAGTATCTCCATTACAAATCACGCGGGAATTTCAGGTCAAATCCTTTGTGGAAATCTGTCGGGACACAACTCACTCGAATGAATACGAACCGTCTTCCCTTCGTGTTCATTCGTGAGATTCGTGTCTGGGTCTGAGGCCCTGCGTCGCCCCCCCTCGCCTGCCTCGCAGGGGTTGGAATCTGTGCTGTCGTGGTGCGATCAAAACCGGACAGTCGTGTGCGATCAAAACCGGAATA
>CAZJTM010000237.1:0-9156 GCA_964548925.1 uncultured Verrucomicrobiota bacterium
AAATCAAAGTCGTGATGACCTTTGACAACATTGAGGCGGTCAAACGCGGCGTGGAACTGGGCTCGGGCCTGGCCATTTTGCCCGGCCCGACCATCGAACACGAATTGAAGGCGGGCACCTTGGCCGCCGTACCCTTCGCCCGGCAGCATTTCGTGCGGCCGCTCGGCATTGTCTATCGCCGGGGACGCCGGCTCCAGCCCAGCACCGAGGCCTTCATCGCGCTGCTGCGCAATGGCAACGATGAACCCGCAAGCCAGCGCGCGGCCAAGTCTTGAACGCCGGTTTGCCAAGAATCCGCCTGCCTTCCACCACCCCATCCAGTCCCAGTGAACCTTCGCAACTGACAAGAAACCCATGAGCGCAAACCAGACGGCCATGAGCACCGGCTTGCCGGGACTGGATCGCGTGTTGACGGGTCTGTGGCCGGGCGACAACGTGGTATGGGAAGTCGAAGGGATCGAAGATTACCTGCCCGTGTTGCCACCGTTTTGCGCGGAAGCCCGCCGTCTGCAGCGAACGCTGGTCTATTTCCGCTTTGCCCGGCACGCGCCGTTGCTGGACGCCCGTTGCGGTGCGGTGATCCACGAACTCGACCCCGAGGCCGGTTTCGAGCGCTTCCTGACCGAAATCCTGGACGTGATCGAGCGCGCCGGGCCGGGCGCTTTTTACGTTTTCGATTGTCTGTCCGATCTGGCGGCGGACTGGTTCAGCGATCGGATGTTGGGGAATTTCTTCATGATCACGTGTCCTTACCTGTTCGAGTTGGACACCATCGCCTACTTCGCGCTGCAAAAGAACCTGCACTCGTTTCACGCCACGCAGTCCATCTTCAACACCGCCCAGGTCATCATCGAACTCCACCGAAAGCAGGACCACTTCTTCGTGCATCCGAAGAAGGTGTGGCAGCGTTCCTCGCCCACCATGTATGCCTTGCACGAGCGGGACGGAGACGATTTCAAACCCGTGACCAGCAGCGCCACGATCACCGACATTCTCGCCGGCGCCCCCAAGCCGTGGCTCGAGTTTACCATTCATCGTCCCGGCATTTGGGCGCACACGTTCAACGAGGCGCAACAAACCGTTCACGCCCTGCGGGCCGGCCAACCGGTCGAGGCCGAGGCCAAGGCGCAACTCCGGCGTCTGCTCAAAATGGTGGTGACCCGTGACCCGCGGTTCCAGGAATTGGCGGAGAAGCACCTCGATCTCGCGGACCTGGTCGAGATCATGCAACGGATGGTGGGCACGGGGCTGATCGGCGGCAAGTCCCTGGGCATGCTGCTGGCGCGGGCCATGTTGGTGAAAGCGGATTGCAAGTGGTCGGGGCTTCTCGAAGCACACGATTCCTTCTATGTCGGTTCGGACGTGTTCTACACCTATCTCGTGCAAAATGGCTGCTGGTGGCTACGTAGGCGCGTCAAGGATTCGCAGACCTTTCTGCAACATGCGGATGAGGTGCGGCACAAGATTCTCGGCGGCGTGTTCCCGGATTACATCCAACAGCAGTTCCTGGAGATGCTGGAGTACTTCGGCCAGTCGCCGCTGATCGTGCGTTCCAGCAGCTTGCTGGAGGACAATTACGGCAACGCCTTCTCCGGCAAATACGAGAGCGTCTTCCTGGCGAATCAGGGCGCGCCGCACGAGCGGCTGCAGGCCTTCATGCGCGCCGTCCGCACCGTCTATGCCAGCGCCATGAGCGAGGAAGGCCTGAGCTATCGCCAGCAACACGGCCTGCTCGACCGCGACGAACAGATGGCCCTGCTCGTGCAACGGGTCTCTGGCGAATTGCACGGCGACTTGTTCTTTCCACAAGTCGCCGGCGTGGGCTTTTCGTTCAATCCCTTCGTCTGGAGCGAGGAAATTGATCCCCATGCGGGCATGCTGCGGCTGGTGTTTGGCTTGGGCACGCGCGCGGTGGATCGCACGGATGACGACTACACCCGCCTGGTGGCGCTCAACGCCCCGCTCAAACGCCCGGAAGCCAAATCCGATGAGGCGCGCGAATATGCCCAGCGCCGGGTGGACGTGCTGGATTTGAAGGCGAACGAACTGCTGAGTCGTGATTTTGAGCGGGTCGCCACCACCGTGCCCGAGGAACTTCTGGAACTCTTCGCCGCACGGTACGAATGTGCCCGGGAGGAAACGCCTGCCCCGCAACGGAACTTCCCCGGCGTGCTGACCTTCGAGCGCATGCTCGCCAGGACCGAGTTCGTGCCGGTCATGCGGGAGTTATGCCAAACCCTGCAGCGCGCCTACGACTATCCGGTGGACATCGAGTTCACCGCCAACTTCACGCCCGACGGCCGTTTCCGCATCAACCTCCTTCAATGCCGGCCGTTCCAAGTGAAGATTGGCGGCGCGGGCGCCTGGGTGAAAGTGCCGGACCACATTGACCCGGCGCACCTCATCTTCCGCTCGGCGGGTCCGGTGGTCGGCCACAGCCTGGCGACGGTCATTGACCGGCTGATCTACGTCGTGCCGTCGGCGTACAGCCAGATGGGCATGAGCCAGCGCTACTCCGTGGCCCGGGCCATCGGCCGCCTGATGCACTTGGACCGGCCCGGACAACGCCGGACCATCATGCTCATCGGGCCGGGCCGCTGGGCCACCTCCATGCCCTCGCTGGGCGTGCCGGTTTCATTTGCCGAGATCAACACCGCCTCCGTGATCTGCGAATTGGGCCTGATGCACGAAGGCTTGTTGCCCGACGTCTCGCTCGGCACTCATTTCTTCAACGACCTCGTCGAATTGGACATGCTCTACCTTGCCGTTTCGCCGGGCCGCGAGGGGCATGTGTGGAGCGAGGATTTCATCGGCCGGCAACCCAACCAACTGCCCCAGCTGGATCCTGCCTCCAGCGCGCTGGCCTCGGCGATTTGGGTGGTGGACTCCAAGACCCTGACGCACGGCGGCGGACTGCTGCTCAACGTGGATTCCATGAAGCAGCGCGGTGTCTTCTATTGGGCCAGCGCCGTGTAAGGACCGGCTGCCGGCCCGGATCAGTCCGCGATCAGCAGCAAGTGAGCTTGCCCCCATTCGCCTCGGTTCTTGAATCGAAGCACCCCGCCCTCGCAGGTGGATTCCACCGCGCGGCCCAGCGAGCCGGGACGCGCGCCTTGGAGGAACAGCCGTCCCCGGCTGATGCCAGGGGGTGTCGGCACGCTCACCTCCGCGTCGCCCTGCGCCCAGATTTCCAGCACCGCGCCCCCGGGCACGCGGCGTTCCGTCAGGACCGGCGCCCAAGCGATCAACGCCATCGGCTGGCTGGCAAAAACGTGCTCCCGCTCGTCAATCGCAATGTGCTGACAATGGTGTCCGGCGAACGCCTTCAGCGCGCCGTCGGCTGCCAACCGGAACGCCACGGTCAGCCGTCCGTCATAGGTCACCCGGTGGCCGTTCACCGCGAAATCCCGCAACTCCAGCTTGTCTGACGGCAACGGATTGCGCGCCAGGATTTCGGCGTCCTGCTTTGCGTCGCGGTGAAAGCCCCCGGGCCAGCTCTCCTCGTGCGCCCGGTAATGCGCCGCGATGCTGGTCGTTCCATTGGGAAAGCTGCACGCCAGATACGGCGTGGCGCGTGAAACCACGCTGGGATTGTCGTTGACCGGGGACTCGGGCTGCGTCCTCGGATACGCGCCAAGGGCGCACAGGATTTCAAACCACGTCCGCACCTCCCCGCCCAGCGATGCGGCCTGGTCATCGCGCGGCCGAAAGCCGAGGAACGTCGCCGAGCCTCCGGGGGCGAGCGCGCGACTCACGCCGACGACTTGCCGATTCACCGTGGCCACGGGTGCGACCCCGGCATCCGGCTCAACGGGATAGACGAGGTCCACCAGAAAGTCGGTGAGCACCGACTGCGGCGGCACGCTCTCCAGCACGCCGGCGAACCGAATGGTCCGGCCCGGCATCGCGAAGCCTTCGACTCCAAACGCCAGATGCCTCACCCCAACGAGCTTCTGCCAACGGGTGAGCACGGAATTGCCGGCGAGGTCGAGCCGTGGTGGCGGTCCGGACCAAACCAACTTGCCGCCAGCTTCGACGAACTGCTCCAAGAACGGCAACAGTTCCGCGGGTGGCAGCGGCTCGAACAGCACCGCGAGCGTGCCGAATCGCCGCCCGGCCATCTCGATCTTGCCGCCGGCGGTTACGCGTCCCCGCTCCAGCAGCTTGCGCGGCGTGACGTAGTTCGCGTAGCCGTATTGCGCCATCCACGAGCCGAAGCGTTCCTCACACGCGACCAGCGACAACGGGTAGAGCATCAGCACCTCCGTGTCGCGGTGCTGCATGTCCTGCACGGCGGCGAAGCACGGAGGCGCGGACGCGCCGAATGCGTCGCACACCGCCTGGTGACGGCGCTGCGCCTCGCCGGGCATGCCCCACGCCGCGGCATAGGCCTGCGGCACACGGTTCAGGATGCCGGTCGAGCAGGCCAGCGCCACGCCGTAGTAGTTGCGATCCGACCAGCCCCCCTCGGCGTGATCATTGCCGCCGCCCGTGAGGAATTCGTTCCACTCGAAATAGTCGTCGCAGGCCGAGGCCGCCTGCTGCACGGTGTTCGACCAGAGAAAATCCGGCGTGTATTCGTACTGGCGGGGCGCGAGCGGCTGCGTGCCGGCGTGCCAGAGATCAATCGTTGGACTCTGCGCCCAGGTCGCGTGCGCGCGCGCCTCCAGTTCGTGACCGTATTGCTTCTCGGCGAACTCCTTGGCCTTCACGAACAACTCCACGACGCTGCGTTGGAGCAAATCAAAGTAGCGGCGACGCAAGAGGAAGGTCTTCTGCACTTCATCCGGGCCGTGGCCAAAAACATGTTGCGCCGGCAGCCGCGCTTCCAGGTCGGGCAGAAAGCCGTGCTGGCCGTAAGCGAAATAGACGAGGAATCTCTCGAAGTCGGCGAACTCCGCACCGTAAAGCTCGGCAAAGCGTCGCGCGAGGTTTGGCGTAAGATAGCGGAATGCGAACTGGCCTTCGTCGTGGTGGCTGAAGTAACCCCAGTCCTGCTGGATGTGCATCTCGTCGGCGTAAAGACCGTTCAACGGCACGCCCGCCGCGTGATAACGGCTCACGAGTTCTTTGAGGAACGGCAGCGCCTTGGGACTGAAGTAATCCATCTCGGGCACGACGTAGCTCACCACGACCAACACACGATTGAGCGGGCCAATTGTCGTCTCGCCACGGCCGCGCGCGGTCAAGCGCCGCGCCTGCGTGATCGTCAGCGCTGATTCGTCCACGTCCATCTCCGGGGCGGTTTTCAGTTCGACGATGTCCGTCGGGTTGACAACGTAGAGGCTCGTGCCCCCGACGCGGCTCTCACGAAAGGCAAACACCCGCACGCCGGAGCGCTCCAGTTCGATGCTGCCCTTGTTGTTCGTCCAACGGCGTTGCTCCCAGAGCGACACGGTGAACTTGCCCGTGGCCGGGTCGCGGTAGCCCTCGCGGTATTGCACCCAGCGGCCGGACTCGCCGGTCGCCCGCGCGTAGCCCCGGCCAATCTCCAATGGGCTGAGCAAACTCAACTCGAAACCCAGCCCGTGCGCCTTGAGCGTCTCGCCGATGCGCGCCAGGCGGCGGATGTAATCGTCGGTGTCGGGCAGAAGCGCGCGCGGTTTGCCGCCCTGGCCGGCGCGGTATTGCGTCCAGAACTCGTCGAACGCGAGCGCCACGGTGCGCCCGCCGCTGGCCTTCGTTTGCTCGCAAATCTGGCGGAGCGTTTTCACGTCAGGCGTCTTGCTCAGACTGAGGTCCACCGGCTTGTCCGGGTCCTGTAAATCTTCGAGCTGTTGGTCACTGACGAGGATGATGCCGCCCTTTGGCAAACCAAATTGCCACGGGCCGGGGAACTTCAGCGCCGGATCAGGCAGCGCTGGCTTGTCGTCTGCCCACGCTTTGCTTGTGAGCAGAGGCGCGGTGGAACACGCGACACCCAGACGGCCGAGGGATCGAAGAAACTCCCGGCGGGATTGCGGGACGGCGAGGTTGGACATGTTCATGGAGACTTTCGAGGTTTTGAGAAGCGCGCACGGAAACCACGAACCGGGTGGAATCCCCAAGCATTCAAAGCGTTCAGGGATTCGATCCAAGTCATCCTTGGACACTTCGAATCCATGGGAAAGCAGCCGTGGCCCCTGGGGAAGTTCATGGAGGTGGCGAGCGTGAACTTCATCTCAATGGGCGCGGCTTAGCCTTGGGCGGCGGCGAACCGCCGGGTCAACGCCTGAATCAGCGCGTCCCGCTGCCGCACCGCGTGTGGATTGAGCCGGAGCAATCGCGGATTCCAAACCAGCCAGAATCCAAACTGCCGAGCCGCCAACGCCGGCACGCGGACGGCGATGCTCAATCTGGCCACTTCCTCGGAAATCAGAAACTCGGGCAGTGGCGTCGCCAAACACTGGTGGGTGAGGGCGGTTCTGGCGTCCAGAAAGGTTTCGCAGGTCAGGGCCGGTTCGAGACCGGCCAATTCCTCGAGTTCGGCCAACGGCAGTTCTTTCTCCGGCCAGGCCAGCGGGAGTCGGCTCGCCTTGAGAGCCTGCGCTGCCCGTCGAGCATCCAGCCCAAGTGTTTTCGGCACCCACAACCCAAGTCGCCACCGCCCCAGTTCCTCCACCTGCAACGGACGGCTCATTGACGACTGGTTGACGATGCCGAAATCCAGCGTCAGCTCATGCAACCGACGCTCGATCTCGCGACTGCCCGCCGTCTCGACGACGAATCGGATGTCGCCCCGCTTGTCGCCAAGCACAGCCAAGGCTGGCAGCAGGAACGTGTGGAGGAAGGTCGCCTCCGCGCCGATGCAGTAAGTCTGCCCGGCGGCCAGGCAACCGCGCTGAAAGTTCGACATGCCCAGCAGAAAGAAGCGCGAAATGCGCGCCAACTCCCGGCCCCGCGCCGTCAGGCGCACGCCCTTGCCGTGCCGCTCGACCAGCGCGACCTGGAAGAAGTCCTCAAGCTCTTTGATCTGGCGGCTGTATTGGCTTTGGCGCGCGAGGTCGCCCTCCGCCGCGCGGACGATGCTCCCGTGCGCGCCGACTTCCACCAGCGCGCGCAAGCGGTCCAACGACAGACCCGATCGGGCAAACAGCCGGGCAAACATGACTGGGCAGTCAGCCTACCCGCGATCATCACCGTGGCAACCCATTTTGAACGGCGTAACGTCGCAGCATGAATGCAAGCACAGATACAGCCGATACGAAACAGGTCTCAAACGCCCTGCTCACCGATGCTGAAATCGCCGCCGTGCAGGACATCCTCATGGATCAACTCGACGTCACCCGCGCGCAGGTCACGCCCGCCGCCGGCATCGAAGCCGACTTGATGGCGGATTCGCTCGACAATGTGGAGATCGTCATGCGGATGGAAGAGCGGTTCAACGTCACCATCGCGGACGATGACGCCGAACCGGTCAAGACAGTGGAAGACCTCTACGAGACTTTGGCGAAAGTGCTCAGACGCTGAGAGCGCCGGCGGTTGGCGGATTCAGCGTCCCTTGTCAGCGCTTCGATCAACGGACGCCACTTGGGCATGACCTGGGTGAAATCGCGCTCCAACCACCGCCTTGCCAGCAGACCTTCCGTCGTGGCGGCGTTTCGACAGAGCGCCGCGTTCTTCACGCAAAAAGCCCAGATGGCGGCGCTTTACCGAGACGCCGCTGCGGGCTGCCGGACGGCGGTGGAGAACGAGGCGTGGCTGGACGCGAGGACAAAGGACCCGCGGGTGACGGGCGGGATGCTGCCGTTGGATTCTCCGAAGCAGGGGCAATTGGAGTTGGAAGCCTTGCTGGCGCGATGGCGCGGTTCAAAGCAGAACGGCGGCCCGTTCCCGGACCGCCGTTCGCGTGGAATCTGGAACGGGCGGCTTACAGGCCCTTCTTGAGCATGAGCTTGATGAGGTCGCCCACGCGGCAGCTATAGCCCCACTCGTTGTCGTACCAACTCACGAGCTTGAAGAAGTTCTTGTTCAACTCGATGCCGGAGCCGGCGTCGAAGATGGACGACAGTTCGCAGTGGATGAAGTCCGAGCTGACAACCTCGTCTTCGGTGTAACCCAGAATGCCTTTGAGGTAGGTCTCGCTGGCCTTCTTCATCGCGGCGCTGATTTCCTTGTAACTGGTTTCCTTCACGGTCTTGACCGTGAGGTCCACGACGGAAACGGTGGGCACGGGCACGCGGAACGCCATGCCGGTGAGCTTGCCCTTCACTTCGGGAAGCACGAGGCCCACGGCCTTGGCGGCGCCGGTGCTGGACGGGATCAGGTTTTGCGCGGCAGTGCGGCCACCTTTCCAATCCTTCTTGCTCGGGCCGTCCACGGTCTTCTGCGTGGCGGTGTAAGCATGCACGGTGGTCATCAAACCTTCCGCGATGCCAAAGCCTTCCTTGAGCAGGACGTAGCAGACCGGCGCGAGGCAGTTCGTGGTGCAGGAGGCGTTCGAGACAATGTGGTGCTTCGCGGCGTCATACTTGTCGTCGTTCACGCCCATGACGACCGTGAGGCAATCACCCTTGGCTGGCGCGGAGATGATGACCTTCTTGGCGCCCGCGGTGATGTGGCCGTTCGCCTTCTCGACATCGGTGAAGAGGCCGGTGGATTCGATCACCAGTTGGACGCCGAGCGCCTTCCACGGGAGTTCCGCGGGCGATTTGGCGCTGACGACCTTGATGTCCTTGCCGTTGACGACCAGCACGTCGTCGTCCGTCTTGTCGGGGGCGGATTTCTTCGAGCCGACTTCGCCTTTGAAGCGGCCCTGGATCGAGTCGTATTTGAGGAGGTACGCGAGGTTGTCGGCGGGCACGATATCGCCCACGGCGACGACTTCGATGTCCTTGCCCACGAGGCCCTGTTCGACCAACGCCCGGAACACCAGGCGGCCAATGCGGCCGAACCCATTGATTGCTACTTTGACTGCCATAGTTTTCGCTTTCTATTTCGGTAGTTCAGAAAAGTGAGCCGGCATGGTATCCCGGGAAGGCGTCCGGTCAATGACGTTTTCAAAGCCGGCGCAAGCCTGACCAACCCGCTCCGTCGCAGTCCGGCGGAGTGGAGTCAGAGATGTGCCATTGCCCCAAACCGGACCACCGCGACCCGGCCCCACCACGGCGGACGTCACTTAGGGAAACGCTGATTTAATCCGCATGGATTTCTTTTGAACGAGGGGGCGGTCTTTCT
>CAZJTM010000238.1:0-9131 GCA_964548925.1 uncultured Verrucomicrobiota bacterium
CAGCAAGCGCAAATCCCCCTCGCTGAAAGCGTTCTCCGTGAAGGCATGCAGGAAAATCGCGCCCACCGCATCTTCATTGCTGTTCACAATCGGCACGGCCAGCACCGAGCGCGTAGGATCGCCCTCATGGGGCACCCAGCGCTCATCCTTCCGCACGTCAGAAACCACCACCGCTTTGCGGTTCTGCAAAAGCCAGCCGATCAGCCCTTCATCACGGTTGAAGGAAGAGCGCACGCCTCCGGGAGGCACAGGCCTTTCCTGCCCGATGGAAGCACGATTGTAGAGGTATCCTGTATCCTGATCGAACAGCATGACAAAACCGCGCTGTGCACCCACCGCATCGCTCAACAGAGAGAGCGCCTTATTCAACACACGGTCGATATCGAGACTGGCCACCAACTCCGAGGCGATCCGGTACAGCAGATCATTGCGGTCCCGCTGAACCCGCAGGCTGTCCATCGCCTCGGCAAGTTCTTCCGTCCGCTTCTCAACCCGCCGCTCCAATTCCTCCGCCCGCGGATCGGTGCTATCGCTGAAGTCCATCGCCCCGCCACGAGTCCAGAGCGTCTCCCAATGCCTGACGCTGGCGGACGCAGTGTGGGCGAAGGTTGGCAGCGAGCTGGGAAGCGGCTTGGCTGAGAAAGCACAGACGAATTCGAGACTCTGGCCCATGCCAAGTCCCAGTGCGAAGGCGTGCGAGTCACGCTTTCGTAACTCGGCGTTCTTGGACCAAGCCAGACTGACGTGGTAACGCGTTTCGTCGAGCGTGCGCTCGAAGTCGGCGCGGCGCGGCGCAGACCTTTGGCAACGCGTCGTATGACGGTCCGGCTGCGACCACTCTGCCATGTTCACCGCCGGCGAGCCGTAAGGAAACGTCAGCAGCACGGGCAACCGTCCGCTGGCCAGCAGCGGCGACTCGATGCGCACGGCGACGCAGTCCAACCCCGGATGGCAACATGTTGTCACCCGCACCGGGTGGCCGGCAAACTCGAAGCGACTTTCGAGAATCCCGCCCCACAGATCGAGCGTCTGCCGGGCGTTCTTCAAGTCTGCCGGCGTGGCGCGAGAGCCATCCGCTTTGCGCAGATCAAACCCGATCCGACCCAAGTGGAGGCGATGCGGATTTTCCCGCAGCCAGTTGAAGAGTTCTTTTTGCCCCGTGTCATCCGTGGCATAGCCGACGGGGCGACCGTAGGTGTCGTAGTCTTGGTAGCGAAAGTCCTGCCGGCTCAAACCCGCTGGCAGGGACGTGCTATGCCAGCCCCAGTGCGAGGCGGTGCAGAGCGGGAAGTCCTTGTCGCATTCCTCGGCAAAGGTTTGCAGGCCGGTGATGTCTGCGGTGAAGGCGAATTCGCCGTTCCCCACGGACAGCGCGGCCAAGGGATCAAACTGCGTGAACGACGGATTGTGTCGGCGCACCACGGTTCTGCGGTCAATGCGGCGGCCCTTGCCGGCAGCGTGCGCACCCAGCGGCCCGCCCGCGAGTGCCAGCCCGGCGCTCCCGGCGAGTTGGAGAAACTTGCGACGATTCACCAAGGTCATGCGGGCAGCATGCGAGCCGCGTCTGGGAAAGCAAACCGAAAGCCGCCCCGAGTGCATAAATCCTGCGTCGAATTGCCGAAAAGCGCGCGGTTGACGAGTTGTCGCAATGCAGCCGTTGAATACACTGTGAGCGAGGCCCGGCATGGCGGCCGGCGGCTTCAACGAAAGGCAGCTCATGAACACGACGCAAATGTGGCTCAATCTGCTGATGGCAACCGCCATCGCGCACTCTGGACTGGCGGCGGCCAAGGAGTTCAACGTCCGCGAGTTCGGCGCGACCGGCGACGGTCGGATCTTCGACACGGCGGCGATTCAGCAAGCCTTCGACGCTTGCGCGAAGGCCGGCGGCGGCACGGTGCGATTGCCCGCCGGCACGTATTACAGCAAGCCGCTGCGGGTGCATACCAAGACCATTGTGCAGTTGGACGCAGGCGCGACCCTGCTGGCCTCCACCAATCACGCCGATTGGATGAAAGTGCCCGGCGATTGGTTGAAAGCGGCCAGCGGCAGCGATTTCATTCCCTTCATTTCGGGCAGCGATCTGGAGGAGGTGGCGTTCACTGGCAAGGGAACGATTGACGGCAACGGCGCCGTGTGGTGGGAGGAAGCCGAACAGGCCCGCCGAAAGAAGCCCGGCTACACGTTGCCGCGACCGAACCTCGTCGTGCTGAATCGAGGCAAGAATATCCGCATGTCCGGCATCCGTCTGATCAACTCGCCGAAGTTCCATTTTGTTCCCACGGAATGCGACGGGGTGGTGATCGAGGACGTCACGGTGCTGGCCCCTGAGGGCGCGGCCAACACCGATGCCATTGACCCGAGCAACAGCCGCAACGTCAAGATCACCCGCTGCCTCATTGACGTCGGGGATGACAACGTGGCGATCAAATCGGGGAAGAGAATCCCCGGGCGCGAGTTTGCCTGCGAGAACATCGAGATCACAGAATGCACATTCAAGCACGGCCACGGCGTTTCCATCGGCAGCGAAACGGTCGGCGGCATCCGGAATGTCATCGTGAAGAACTGCACGTTCGAGGACACCGACAACGGCCTGCGGATCAAGTCGCGGCGCGGGCGCGGCGGGCGCGTGGAAGGCTTCACCTGCACCGACATCACAATGAAGAACGTCCACCCGGCCATTTCCATCGCGCCGTATTACCAGGAGAGTACACACGCCAAATTCCCGAAAGACGACGTGGCCCAGCCGATAACCGACACCACGCCCATCTTCCGCCACATCACGATCAGAAACATGACCGCCACTTCGACGCGCGAAGCGGGCTTGATCGTGGGCTTACCCGAGAGCCTGGTGGAGAATGTGGTCTTGGAGAACGTGACCATTGAGGCAAAGGAAGGGTTGACCATTGCCAATGCGAAGGGCGTGACGCTGAAGAACGTGAAGATCATTCCCGAGAAGGGTGAACCGTTCTTGCTTCACAACGCCAAAGTCGAGGGTGGGAACAAAGCTGATTGAGCAATTGCAGTTTTCTTAAATCTCCACCTGCAAGCCCAATTCAACCACACGATTGGGCGGGAGGCGGAAGAAGGCGTTCGCGGGTTGGGCGTTGCGTGACAACAACGCGAACAGCCGCTTGCGCCACATCATCAGCCCCCGTCGTTGGCTGGGGATGATGGTTTCGCGGCTGAGGAAGAAGGTCGTTTCCATCTCGCGGAAGTTCAACCCGTGCGGTTTGCACAGCGCCAGAATCTCCGGGACGCTCGGCTCTTCCATGAACCCGTAGCGGCCAATGACGCGGAAGAAGTCGTTGCCCAGATTACTCACGGTCACGCGCTGCGCGTCCATCACATAGGGAATCTCCTCGTTCGTGATCGTGAGCAGGACGACGCGTTTGTGGAGGACCTTGTTGTGTTTGAAATTGTGCGTCAACGCCGCGGGGGTGCCCTCGGGATTGCCCGCCAAGAAGATCGCCGTGCCCCGCACGCGCGTAGGATTCGATTCCGCAACGTCCTTCAGGAAGTCAGCCAAAGGCAGCATGGAGTTGGCAAGGCGCTGGCGCAGGCGGCCGCGGCCCGTTTTCCAGGTGGACATCAAGCTGAAGCCGACGATGCCGATGGCCAGGGGAAACCATCCGCCGTGGCCGATCTTTGCCAGATTCGCTCCCAGGAAGGCCAGTTCTGCCACGAGGAACACGGCGCACAACGACCCGGCGCGCAGAGGTGTCCAGTTCCACAACCGGCGCGCCGCGAAGTAGAACAGCAGCGTGGTGATGAACATGGTCAACACCACCGCGATGCCGTAGGCCGCCGCCAGATTGTCCGAGGACCGAAAGCCCAGCACCAGTCCGACGCACGCGACCATGAGCGCCCAGTTGATCCACGGGATGTAGATTTGTCCGCGCGTGGCGGAGGAGGTGTGCTCGATGGCTACGCGCGGCGCGAAGCCCAGTTGCACCGCCTGCATGGTGAGCGAGAACGAGCCGGAGATCAGCGCCTGCGAGGCGATCACCGCCGCCGCCGTGGCGAGCGCGACCATCGGATAGAGCGCCCAACCGGGCGCCATGCGATAGAACGGATTCTGGGCCGCCGTGGCGTCCTGTAGCACCAGCGCCCCTTGCCCGAGGTAATTGAGAAACAGCGCCGGCAACACGAGGGCAAACCACGCCAGCCGGATGGGACGGCGGCCGAAATGCCCCATGTCGGCGTAGAGCGCTTCTCCGCCCGTCACCACGAGGAACACCGCGCCCAGCAGGTGAAAGCCCGTCCAGCCATTGGCGGCAAAGAACTTGATCGCGTAAAGCGGATTGATGGCCGCCAGCACTTCGGGCCGGCGCACCACCTGACTGAGACCCAGGGCCGCCAGCGCGGCGAACCACACGAACATGACCCAGCCAAACACGCGCCCCACGCCCCCCGTGCCGACGTGTTGCACAGAGAACAGGCCCACCAAGACCAACACGGTCAGCGGCACGATGTATGGCTTCAGCGCCGGGGTCGCGACCTCCAGCCCCTCGACGGCGCCCAGGACGGAAATGGCTGGGGTGATCAGACCGTCGCCGTAGAGCAGGGCGGCGCCAAAGATGCCCAGACCGGTCATCACCAACGCGACACGGGTCGTGGACGCCTTGTCACGCTCGGGGAAAGCCAGGGCGAGCAAGGCGAAGATGCCGCCCTCGCCGTGGTTGTCCGCGCGCAAAACGAAGGCCAGGTACTTCAACGAGACGATGAGCGCCAGGGCCCAGAATATCAACGATAACAGACCGAGGACGTTGTCACGGGTTACGGGCACAGCCGCCGGCCCGGTGAAGCAGCTCCGCAACGCGTAAAGCGGGCTCGTGCCAATGTCGCCATACACCACGCCCAGCGCGCCCAGAGCCAATGCCACAATCGGGGTTGGGCATGGATGGCCGGAGGCAACAAGCTGCTTACCGCCGGATTCGGCGGGAACGGCCTCGACATTTGCACTCATGGTTCCGCCGGGAAACCTGGGAAGCCGAAGCTTCACGAAGATCGCCCTTTCACATGCCGACGAGGTTAGCTGTCGGGCTGGGTCTTGAAAGTGACCCCGGCGATTCACGAACCGCCGTTCGCCCCGCGCCCGGATCTTCCAGGCATTGGGTCCCCCGCCTCCAGCGCTGGCCGCCGGAGTTAGGCTGCGGGGAAACAATCGCAAAATTGAACGTTGCTGTCAAACGAGCCAACCCTCAATTGAAATTGCCTAACGGAACTTGTCAGTTGACAGCGCGGCCCGGGCTTGGCACAACCGCGCCATGCTTGGCCAAACTCCCAGCGCCTACCTGCCCGACTCCGTGAAGTCCATTCAGTCCAATCAGAAGCAGGAACTGGGGTGCCGCTTGCGCACGACCGGCTGGGCGATGTTGGCCTGCATTGCCCTGGTGTTCGTGTTTACCGGCTGTGCGTCGCGGGAGGAACTGGTGGCCGTGCGTGGTTATCGCATCGTTACCCCGGACAAACCGACTCCCGCCGAAAGCTACGCGGCGACAGAGCTTCAGAAGTACCTCGCGGACATCACGGGTGCGCCTCTGCCGATCATGGCTGAAGGCAGAGCGCGAGGCGGGCGGGCGTTTTTCATCGGCAAGTGCCGCCGCGTGGGCAAGGAGTTGCAGGCCCGGGTGGCGAATCTGGGCTCAGACGGCGTCCTCATCCAGTCCGTGGGCAAGGACTACGTGCTGTTGGGCAAGGATGACCGTGGGCAGGTGTATGCGACTTATGCGTTCCTGGAGCGGTTCTGCGGATGCCGATTCCTGGCGCGCGATTGCACGATCACGCCGCGAACGCCTCTACTCATCTTGCCGAAGATTGAGTATTCCTACACGCCGCCCTTTGTGTATCGCGATGAGCTGTATCACGACGTTTCGGACTGGCAGTTCGCCGCCCGGCTGAAGCTCAACGGCGCCAACATC
Organism: uncultured Verrucomicrobiota bacterium; assembly: GCA_964548925.1. GTDB lineage: Bacteria > Verrucomicrobiota > Verrucomicrobiia > Limisphaerales > MWDV01 > MWDV01. The sequence goes on from CAZJTM010000238.1 coordinate 5,925, forward strand.
TGGCAATGCCTCGGCCAGCCCGTGCCCGACACGCAAGGGCGATTCACCGGTGTTCTGATCTGGCCGTTTGTTCACACCGCCGCCGCACTGGTGCCGGGCAACCAGTATTTCGCCACGCATCCCGAATACTACAGCCTCGTCGGCGGCAAGCGCATCAGCGACGCCATCAGCGGCCAGTTGTGTTTCACGCACCCGGACGTGGTCGAGATTGCGAAAGCACAAGCCCTCAAATGGATCGAGCAGTCACCCCGCCTCACAGCCGTGGACATTTCGCAGAACGACGCCTGGCCCGGCCGACCGGGATGCTGCGAATGCGATGCCTGCGTGGCCGTGGTCAAGGAAGAGGGGGCGCAACACGGGACGATTCTGCGCCTGGTGAACGCGGTCGCAGATGCGGTCAAAGCCAGGTACCCGGACAAATACGTAGAGACCATCGCCTACCAGTATTCCATCGCCGCGCCCAAGGTCACGAAGCCGCGCGACAACGTCATCATCCGCCTCTGCCACCACGCCTGCTATTTCCATGGCATCGGTGATGAAGAACTCAGCCAACCCTACCGTGCTGCGATTGACGACTGGCGCAAGATCGCCAGGAGCATTTGGGTGTGGCATTACGGCGTGAACTTCTGGGACTACCTTGCACCCAATCCAAACCTCAATGCGCTGGTGGACGATATCCGGTACTACGCCGCGCACGGCGTCAATGGGGTGATGCTCCAGGGTAATCTCCAAGGCTCGGGCTCCGAGCTTTCCGATCTGCGCCAGTACCTCACGGCACAACTGCTCTGGGATCCGACACAAGACCCCATGAAGCTGCGCGCGGAATTCTGCACTGGCTACTATGGTCCGGCTGCAAACGATGCGCTGGAATTCCTCGCACTGATGGATGCATGGGGAAAGGAGATCAAGGCGCACATCCCGATGAACGGTTGGCGGCCGCAAGAAATCACACCGCCCGAGTTTGTCGCGAAAGGGCTGGCCATCCTGAATCGTGCCTGTGACCGGACTGAAGACACTGCAATCCGCAACCGGTTGGAGAAGCTGCTCGTACCGCTCTGGCACATGCAACTGAGCTGGCCTGAGCAGTACGGATTGCGGATGGAAGACGCCCCGGCGCTGCTGGCTCGTTTCAGGAAGGCGCTCGAAACAAACCGCATCACCGCCTCCAGCGAAGGCGGGCCCAGTGCCGGCTTGGTGGCGGAGTACGAGAAGCGGTATGGGGCAAAGCCCCAATGACACAACGCGCTACCTTGAGCTGGAACAAACCTCCAGCCCGCGGGCGGCGGCTTGCTGGACGTGCCTGGGCTGGGCAGAGGTCGCGAGTGATCGGTAGAGGTTCCGGGCGTCAGCTTTCCTTCCGGCGGCGAGCAAGCGTTCAGCGCAAACGAGCAGGGCATTGGCAAACTTCGGCTGCAGAATCGGCGGGGCCTTCGGTTGAAACTTGAGCAGCACCTTGGCCGCCTTGCTGGTCGCAATGTCGCCCAACGCCGCCACCGCCGCGGCGGCGACGCCAGAATCCTCAGACTTCAGAAGCGCTGTCAACGGGCGGACGCTCTCCTCGTCCCGCCGCGCGCCAAGGGAATGGATCACGCCGATCTTCTGCAAGCCTTCGACCTTCGGCAGCGCCTTTCGCAGGGCTCTTGCGGGGCTGTCGCCCGGGATGGTCTCCAGCACAGTGCGCGCAGCCGTGGCGAACTCCGGCTTGCCGAGCAGGGTGGCGAGGGGCGTGACCGATGGCTTCGATCCGATCAGCGCCAGCTTGGAGCAGATGAACTCCACTGCGGCGGCAGAACCGCCGTAATGAAGTGCGCTCAACAGGCGTTGCTCCAAGGCTGCGCGGGCCGGTTCGTCGCCAAGGCTGGCTTTGACTGCTTGGTCAATGGGCACGAGTGCGCCGCGGCTCGAACCTTGAGCGTAGGATTTCAGGGCCTCGAAGGCGGCGTTGAGTTCTGCGGCTTCGGGTTTTGGTGAAGTGGGATTGGCCATGAGGTGATGCGTTTAGGGATTCAGTTTCAGGGTCGTGGTGTCAAAGAACTCCTTGCACTGCGCGACTTTCGGCAACGACTCCAGCCAGTCATACGAGTATTCCAAGCCAATCATCGTCGGCTTGATACCGAGGCGATGCAGCTCGCGGAAGAACTGTTCAGACTTGCCCACGCCCGTGCCCCACGGCACGTCGTGACCGTCGCTGCCGGTGGCGTGCAGGTCGTGCATTTGCACTGTGATGAGACGGTCCTTGAGCGTCCGAGCGGCCTGAATGGGATCAATGCCCGAGCGCATCCAGTAGCCGAGGTCGCCGCACGCACCGATGCGCTTGCTTCGGCCTGCACACGCCTTGAGCACGCCGTCGGGATGCCAGTATTGCGGCGACGCATTTTGGTCGTGGTTGTGCAGGGCCACGTTGATGCCGTATTCCTCGCAGAACTGGTCAATCAACGGCAGCGCCTCGGGCTTGGGCTCGGTCATGAACGTCTCGATGCCCATCTTGCGCCCGAACTCGAATATCTTCCGGCAGCCGGCCTCGTCGTTCGGGATGTCCTGGATGTAATAGGTCAGCAGGCGCAAGCCGGCGGCGTCGAGCTTCAACCGAATCTCGCGCAACTCGTCGTCCGTGAGTTGGGGATCAAAGTTTTTCGCGATCTCCTTGCTCACCGGTTGAAAACTCAGCCCGCCGATGTAAGCCAGGCCGAGTTGTGCCGTCTTCTCGATCGTCTCGAAGAACGTGAATTTGTGGAACGTGTAGGCCTCGACGCCCAGCCGCCAGCCGAGCTTCTCCTGCGCGCGCATGGCGGGCGTGAGCTTCGCGCTCGGTGTGGTGGGCGCGGGCAGGTCGCCGAGCGCAAACTGGATCGCGCCGAGGTAGAACTGGAGCATCTTTGCGTCCCAAAAGACGTAGGGATTGTGCGCGATGGTGGAATAGAAGACCCGGCCGCGGCCGTAGTTCCGAATCCACGCCACGGCATAGTCGTTGTCGGCGCGGAAGACGTTGCCGCGCGGCTGGCCGGCCTGGAGATCGGTCTTTGCGTTGTCGAGGCTCAACAGGACGCGCACACGCTGGCGCGAATACGGATCGCCGTAGCGGAAGAACTCATCGCGATACTCGAAGCCCCCGCTATCGAACATCCGCGTGAGCGGGTGGTCCGGGTCGTCGAGCTTGAGCCAGACGCGCTCGTCGCTCTCTTTGTGCGACGCCCCGCGGGCGCCGAT
>CAZJTM010000239.1:0-9100 GCA_964548925.1 uncultured Verrucomicrobiota bacterium
TGTCAGGTTCATGGGCGCAACGCGCGTAAAAAGTCCGGCGTGGTCTCATGATGACGGGGGCCATCTCCGCCGGGTGCCCTCCCCCGGCGGAGATGGACCCCGCCATAATGAGAATTGCTGGGTGCGCCGTGCCCGGCAGTGAGCGCGAATGGGATCGCGAGGTCCAAGGAGGCAGGGATTCAAAGCGTTCAGGGATGGGATCGCAGCCTGAAGGAGGGGAATTCAATCAGCCAAGATCAGCCAAGATCTCGCCCGGCCCCTTCGGAGAGGGAGCTACAGCAGGCTGCCTTGGTTGACTTCCCGCCGGTGGCTGGCGGCAAACGTTTGGCGCAACGCCGTGAGTTGCTCTGCGGTGTGGAGCTTGCGGATTTTCGCCACCTCCGCGCGGGCCAGCACATCGCAACGTTCGTTGTCCGCGTGGCCGGCGTGCCCCTTGAGCCAGTGCCAACGAATCTGGTGTGGTGCGGCGGCGGCATCCAGAGCGCGCCAGAGGTCTTCATTCTTGACCGGCTTCTTGTCCACGGTCCGCCAGCCGCGCCGCTTCCAGCCTGGCAGCCAGTCGGTAATCCCTTGGCGAAGGTATTCGGAGTCGGTCCAGAGTTCGACCTGACAGGGTTCTTTGAGCGCTTGCAGCGCGGCAATGGCGGCCTGGAGTTCCATCCGGTTGTTGGTGGTCGCGGGGGTGCCGCCGGAGATTTCGCGAAAACGGTCCCGGTGACGGAGCACCGCCGCCCAGCCGCCCGGGCCAGGGTTCCCTTCACACGCGCCGTCGGTGTGGATGGTGACTGCTTTCACGCCAAACGATCCTCGCCGCGATGCCCGTCCGCTCTCTGCGGGCGGGGATGGCTCAACGCGCTTCGCACGGCCCAAGCTCGTCGAGCATCTGGTCCACGGTCTCGATCAAACCCGGGACACGCGTTTCCACGGCCTGCCAGAGCAGGTCGTAGTCTATGGCATCGTAGCCATGACTGACGCGGTCCCGCATCCCGGCGATGCCGCGCCAGTCCACCGCGGGGTGGCGGGCGGTCAGCTCCGGAGGAAGCCGCTTGACGGCTTCTCCCAAGACTTCCATTACACATTCAAAGGCGGCTCGCTTCTGCCAGTCGGTAAGGATTCCGGTGAACGTGTTCTGGGCGCAGAGTTCTTGCGCCCGCCGTGCTTGGTCGGCGATTTGCCGTAACGTCACTCTCGGGTCATGCCTGCTCATACAACGTGAGCGCTTCCCGTAGCACCTCGTCGCGGAAATACTCGCTCAGGCTGTTGGGTGTGTGCAGGTCCACCTTGCGGCCCAAGATGGCAGCGAGGTCCTGGTGCCAGCCAAAGAACTCCCAACCGGGCCTCGCGGTGGGCAAGAACTCGACCACGACATCCAAGTCGCTGTGCTGCCGGTCAAAGTCGTCCCGCAGCACCGAGCCAAACAAGCTCAGTTTGCGAATGCCCCGCTCCCGGCAAAAACTCGCGAGGCGCTCGCGGTCGAAGGGAATCGGCAGTTCGGCCACGTTCATGCGGGCAGTTTCCTTGAGCCACCGGTCTTTCGCAACGGATAATGTGTTTTCAGCGCTTGCTCGCCAACCGTTCCACGAGGAAATCCTCGAAGCCACCCAGGTCTTTCCAGCTCGTGGCCACGTTGATGAGCTTCGCCGACGGGTCCATCACCGTCATGCCGTCGTCGGTCACACGGAGGCCAAGTCTTTCCATCACGCACAGGTCATGGCGGATGGCGAGGTAGATGGCCACGGCGTCGAAGAGTGTGCTACTCTTCTCGTCTGCCAGATTCACCGGCAGTTTGCTGTCGCTGGCCACCCAGACCCGGTAGTTGGCGATGATGTCCGCAGCGATGCGCTCCTGCGAGTCGCGCACGCGGCGATACTTGTCGCCGGTCAGCGTCACCAGCCCGCAGGTGTCGAGCGGGGTGATCGTCATCTCCCACGGCGCGGTGAAAACGGCCTGGCACGCCTTGGGATCGCACTTCACGTTCCACTCGGCGTGGGGCTGCTTGGCGCCGCCGTAGCCGACGCGCACGCTGCCGTGCATGCCCACAAACCGCGCCTTCTGCGCGATACGCGGCTCGCGCTTCAGCGCCTCGGCGATGTTTGGCACGGGGCCGATGCAGATCAGCGTCACCGGCTGCAGCGAATTCAGGATCGTGTCAATCAATGCCTGGACGCCGTCGGCGTGGACCTTGCCCGGATACTTCGTCAGGTCGTAATCTTTCACCCACTCGGCCTGGCGGCGGCCGCCTCCCGCCGGCACGTCGAGTCCGAGGCCCACCGGCACATCGCTCCGCCCGGCGCGTTCGAGCAACTTGGCCAACAACTGAGCGCGGTATTGCGGACGGCCGTAATCGCCGACCGCAAGCTTCAAGTCCAGTTCCGGCGACTTGAGCAACAGGCCCAGCGCCCAAGTGTCGTCAATGTCGTCGCCGATGTCGGTGTCAAGGATCACCGGCTTGGGAGCGGGATTCGCCGGGGTGTTTTCGGCGCCACGGGCCGGAAGCGCGGTGGCCAACACGGCGCAAGCCAGCGCGGTGGTTGGCAGGAAGCGGAGCGGGAGCAGTGCATTCATGATGGCGGGAAGTTTCATCGGCGCAGCATTGCAGGGAAGTCAGGGGGTGTCAACGGGGGTGACCAGGAGCGCCGGTTCGACATTCCATTGGTCACTTTGAAGATCCACCGTCACCCGAGTGCCGTCGGCGAACGTCGTGCGCTGGCGGCGCCAGCCTGCGCCCATGAACTCGTGCCGGGTCATCTCCAGCAGGGCGACCCGCCGGTGCAACGCGCAGAGCGTTCGAACGCGCTGCAGATCCTCCGGCGACGGATTCAGTCCGAGATACGGCAGGCCGCCGTTGGCCAAAGCGTGCAGAAAGCCGAGGTCCTTCTCTGGAAGGCCCCACTCGCCTCGTCCCAGCGACCACGGCATCAACAACGCGTCGTGATAAACGAGGTTGAACAGCGGGATGGGGATGCCCATTGCCGGTCCTTTGCCTGGGTTCGGGTTCAGCGCGAACGGGCCGTGATGCACGAGGTCAAGGTGGGGCACGGACCAATCGCTGGGCTCCTCCGAACTCACCACGCCGCCCCACGCGCGCACGGAGTCAAGGCACGCCCCGCGGTAGCGCAAACACTCCGTCCGCGTGACGGGATGCTCCGGGGCATAACATTCCTCCGGCGACACCACGGAAAACACGTCGAGATACGCGCCGCGCAGTTTCACGCCGTGCTCCAGAATGGCCGAGTGGTTCTTGCGTACGTGCCCCGGCGCGAGGCTGGGACAAAGGATGGACTGCTTTCCGCCATACCAAGTATTGCCGCCCGGACGGTGGCCATTCTCCTCGATAAGCGTGTGACGGTCCTGATACGAGCGGGCGTCGAGGTAGTAATCGCGGTACTGGTCGTGAATGGCGAACAGAAACCCGAGGCGGTCGCAAACTGCGGCGAAGTGTTTCAGGCCCTCCCACCCGCCGGCTTCGGGGCACGGCGGGAGAACATCCGGGTGCAAATTGTCGTAGCCGCGCAAGCCCCAGCCGTCCAAGTGGACGTAGGCGTTCGTGATTCCCTTGGCGGCGAGTTCCTGCAAGTGCTTCGCCCGCGCATCGAAGGTCACCAGCTCGTGGTTCTTCGCCGGGTCGTCCTTGTGGTAGTAACTGGAGTCCGGCTGGATGTGATACAGGATGCTCGTGTGAACCACCGGCGCGCCGAGCAACCGCCCGACGGCAGGATTGCGCGCGATCTTTTCCCGCAGCGAAACGAACCGGCCGGTCGTCTGCGCGTGTTGCCGGTACCGCTTCGCCAGGTCCACGTAATTGCCCTGGTCGAGAAAACAAACCCGCGCCCGCCGCGGATAGGCGAAGCGTCCGAGTGAATGAACCCAGCGCGGGCCGATGCGCGTGGGGCCGCCTGCTGGATGCTCGAAGTGACATCCGCCGTCGTCGGGTGTTTCCAGAATCACCAGCATCGCCGCGTCACCTTGTTGATGTCCCCACCACGGCTGGTACAGGCCGCGGCCAAAGCACATGGTGTCGTACAGCCAGGTTTTCTCCGGCCAGTTCTTCGGCAGCAGCATGCCTTGCATGAACGGCACAACGGTAGTATCGAACGAATCGGACAGTAACCCCGCCGGCCAGTCGCATCGCAGCACACGAGTCGCTCCGTCCGACGCGATGCAGGTCGCCACCAGTTCCTCGTCCTTGCCCTCGAGGCAAAGGAACAGTTGCAGCGCGAGGTCGAGCGTGTTCGTTCCACTCTGGAACTCGTCCAACTCAATCTTCAAGCCGGTTTGAAAGCCGTTGGCATAGGGGGTAATCCGTTTCCGTCCGGCACCGGCCAGGTGCATCGCAACAGTCCTGCCATCGTGCCGCGCTTGCAAATCTCCGGCCCGCGACGCTTCCATGCGCCATCTGGCCGCGGGTGTTTCGACGCGCCACGCCAGGTCGGTGGGGTTCAAGGCGAGGTGGTGCTTTGTGCCGGCGACCCGCCAAACCCCGGAGTTGGTATCGAATTGGACCCGAGGGGTTTCAAAGCTGGCCGCCTCCTGCGCGCTCAGACCACACGCGGCCAGGAACACCACGGCGAGGGACGCGGCCATCGGGAATCGGCTCATCACCCGTGGAGCGTAGGCGGGTGCCAGGGAAGGGGCAACTCTCTTTCCGGCCTTGCCACACGGGCTATTTCGGCTGCCGGCCCAAGAATTTAAAGCATCCACGCATGGCATGAATCGAGTCCGTGAATGCTGGGAATCCAAGGAGTCTCAACCTCTGAAATTGCACGCCAGCAATCCAACAGAGTTTGCATCCGAGGCGGTCTCCCAGAATCGGAAGAAGAAGTCTGGGCGAGGTCTCTCCGAGCCGACGCCTTGGACTCTTGTCACCTGGAGGCATGAGGCTGGTGAAACAGACGTCCTGCCTGTTCTACTCTCGGGTCTGGTGCGAAGGTTTGCCCCGGTGTCCATGGGACTGTAGCTTGGGCGCACATGGTCCGGCTAATTCTGTTCGACATTGATGGCACGCTCATTCGCACGGGAGGCGCGGGCCTGCGGGCGTTTGCCCAAGCGTTCGCCGCCGAGTTCGGAGTGAATGGCATTGAGGGGCTTCAGTTCGCGGGCCGCACGGATTTGGGGCTCGTGCGGGAGGGGTTGGAGGCTCGCGGGATCCCATGCACCCGCGCCAATGCTCAAAGATTCTTCGAGCGCTATGTCTTCCTGCTCGATCACCAACTTCAACACAGCCACGGCCAGACCATTCCCGGAGTCCGCGCGTTTCTAGCCGGGCTGCAGGCACTGCCGCGACCGCCGTTGATCGGTTTGCTGACGGGCAACATCCGGCTCGGGGCGGAACTCAAACTCCGCCGCTTTGGGTTGTGGGAAACCTTCCGCACGGGCGGATTTGGCGACGACCACGAAGATCGCAATCAGATTGCCGCCATCGCGCGGGATCGGGGTTGCCAGGTGCTGGGCGAGGAATTGCGGGGTGAACAAATTGTCGTAGTGGGCGACACGCCCCACGATATCCGCTGTGGGCGCGCCATCGGCGCCAAGGTGCTGGCGGTGGCTACGGGCGGTAGCCAGCAGGAGGAACTTGGACCGCATCAGCCGGACTGGCTCGTGACGGACCTTCGGGCATTGCCACCCGTAGAAGTCTGCGGTGCTTAGCTTTTGCCTGCGCCCCGACTCTCCATCAGCAAATCAGAAGCTCCCTTGGGCGGTAAACCAAACCCCCTTGCCGCAGCCGACAAGGGGACAGGAAAGACCTGTCGCCACGCGTTTATGCGGCCGCAGGACAGCAAGGTCGGTGCTTGCGCCGGCTTGGCGGCTCAGGCCATTGTCGCTTGGACAAGAGCAGAGAGGCGAGCTTCGGCCTGCCGCGACAGGCTTGTGAAGAGGAGCGAAACCTGATACCCGCTGTGGCGATTCCCCGAACACGCCACCACCACGCCCGAGCAATCAACGCGAGCGTTGTCGAGTGGTGACCGCAGGCTCAACGTCATCTCCGCCCAGGCGGGAAACGGCGTGGGACTGCGGAATTCAATTCCGTTCTTGCGGATGAACACCGAGTCATGCGGCAAGGTCAATTGCGTCTGGCGCGCTTGAAGTGTGACTTGATCAAAGGACCCGGGGCTGTCGGCTTTTCTTGCGCTCATACAACGCAGGAAAGCTAGCACATGCCGGCGGGCAGTCAATCACTTGGCGACCCCGGGGGCTCGGGTGAACGCCCTTCCGCCCGCGCGGCCAGTCAGGCTGACCGGAGTGAGAGGGGCTGCCTGGTTAGCCGCGCCATTCATCTGGAGGTTTGGTGGATGATTCAGGTTTACATGCTGAGGTCCGTTGCTAGTATCGTCGGCACAACACAAGCGGACGTATGAAGAAAGTCGAAGCGATCATCAAACCGTTCAAACTGGAAGACGTCAAAGAGGCGTTGTCCGCCTTGGGCGTTCAAGGCATGACGGTGTCCGAGGTCAAAGGCTTTGGCCGCCAAAAGGGCCACACGGAGATTTACCGCGGCAGTGAGTACACCGTGGATTTTCTGCCCAAGATTAAGATCGAGGTCGTGTTGCCCGAAAATCTGGTGAGCAACGCGGTGGACGCTATCGTCAAAGCGGCGCGCACCGGCAAGATCGGCGACGGTAAGGTCTTCGTCAGCCCGGTCGAAAACGCCATCCGTATTCGCACCGAGGAAACAGGCGAACAAGCGGTGTGAGCCAGTTGGTCCCGTCTCGGAGTCTCAGGGCTTCGAGACTCCAGCTTCTTCGCTACCATCACTGAGGATTCATCGAGTTTGTGGTCGGGCCGGCACCCCTTTGTGCCGCACGCCGATGGCGATGGGCCGAGTGCGCGGAATGGACTGAAAAGGGCCGTTTTTCGGGGTTAAATCCAACTGTGAACAAGTCGTGAATAAGAGTTAATATGTTGTCCTCGTCACCAAGGGCGACATGCTCTACAAACGTCGCACCGTTCGACGGTCGTTTGGGCGACGTGCGGGTCAAGCGAGAGTCAGAAGGAACGCCGGACGAAACGGCTTCTCTAACTTGTTAAACGTCAAAGTATTAAAATGGCACGCCGCTGCCACTCAGAGAACTTGCGCGGCTGTTGATGAGGTTTTTGTTGGCGAAATCGGTTTTTGGTGGTAGAAGCGCCTCGCGCTTTCATGGGGAGAGCGGACGCGAGAATGACAAGTGAATAAAATGCCCGAAAAACGGGCCGTTCTGGTGGGCGGGATCAAACATGCAAGCTTCCGTTGATAAGATTTGGGCTGCGGCGCTGGGACAGCTTCGGACCATGCTGAGTCCGGACATTTACCATTTATGGTTTGCCCCGTTGAACGCCTGCGCCTTGGAAGAAAACGTCTTGGTGCTGGAAGTCGCAAACGATTTCTGCGAAGTCTGGATCAAGGACAACTACCTCACCCTCTTGCAAGAAGTTCTTGCAGCGACTTCAGGACGGCAACTGCAAGTGAAGTTCAAAGTCGCCGCCGCTGCAACCACCCCCGCTCCGGTGGCATCACCCGCCACCCCTCCAGCGAAAACCAAAAATGCCGATGGCGGTGCCGCGGCACGGCAGGCTTTTGGCAACGACGTGGTGTTCAATCCGAAGCACACTTTTGAAGCCTTCGTCGTCGGCAACAACAACAACTTCGCCTATGCGGCCGCCCTTGCGGTGGCGCAGTCACCCGGCAAGTCCTACAACCCGCTGTTCCTGTACGGCGGCGTCGGTTTGGGCAAGACCCATCTGCTCCACGCTATCGGCCAACATGTCGCCCACGGACGCAAAGGCGCCCGCGTCGCTTACGTTTCGTCGGAAAAATTCACCAACGAATACATTGACGGGCTTCAGAACAACCAACTCGCCAAGTTCCGCAAGAAGTATCGTCAAAGCGACGTGTTGCTGATTGACGACATCCAGTTTCTCGCCGGCAAGGAACGCATCCAGGAAGAATTCTTCCACACGTTCAACGCACTACACGAGTCCCACAAACAGATCGTGCTGACCTGCGATCGCCCGGCCAGCGAAATCCAGAACCTCGAACATCGCTTGGTTTCGCGCTTCGAGTGGGGGTTGGTTACCGACCTGCAGCCACCAGACGTGGAGATGCGTCTTGCCATCTTGAAGAAGAAGGCGGAACAGATGAACGTCCAGTTGCCGGACGAGATCATCAACTTCCTAGCCCATCGGATCCGCAGCAACATTCGCCGGCTTGAGGGCGCGCTCATTCGCGTCGCCTCGTTCGCCTCGCTCACCGGCAAAAAGCTGACCCTCGAAGTCGTCGAGGGCCTGCTTCGCGAAATCCTGCACGAGGAAGGCCGTTACTCCATCAGCATCGAAACCATTCAGAAGAAGGTGGCCGAGCATTTCGACATTCGCCTGGCGGACATGACCAGCAAGCGGCGGCCCGAGAACATCGCGTTTCCGCGGCAGGTCGCCATGTTCCTCTCGCGGCAGATGACCGAGAACTCCCTGAATTCCATCGGCGAGGCCTTCGGCGGACGCGACCACGGCACCGTGATCCACGCCTGCAAGCTGGTGAAAGACCGCATGGAAGTGGACGCCAACGTCCGCCAGGTCGTCCTCTACCTGGAGAAGCAGTTGATGCGATAGCGTTGGTAGCCGCGTTCGTGAGAACGCGAAACAGACGTCATCCTCGCGACAAGCGCTGGTCCGGACGTTCCAGCCGAAACATCCGGTAGCCCCGTGAAATTGCGGGAAACGGTGTGCGTTGGCTGGCGCCAATCAGAAGTGACCGGTGACAACTTTATCAGTGTTCCGGGGGTGGGATGATGGCGGCGGCGGTTCTGCCCGGGGCCGGATGGCATTGGACATGGGGCCGCGATCCATGACCACCAACCAGCAATGCTGAGAACTGATGAGCGCGTATCCACAGACACAAAACGTGACTGGTCTGCCCCCCAAAAATTGGTCCGGGATTCATGAGAGTTGCTGGCGGTGCGGGGCGTCGTCAAGAACAATGACAACGCATGAAACGAACCCGACACATTCCCGAACAAATCGTGACGCAACTCCATCAAACGGTGGCGGAGTGGGCCGGGGGCCAGAAGATCTATACAGGAGCGCATAAATAACGCTACATAATGGCAATCAAAGAAACGGCGTG
>CAZJTM010000240.1:0-9100 GCA_964548925.1 uncultured Verrucomicrobiota bacterium
CCGATGCACACCTTGATCGTTTCCACCGTGTCGAGGCCGTCGAGGTTTGTCACCGCAATCTCGTCAATCCCGTTGACCATCACCGCGTGCCGCACGGCGACAGAATCGAACCAACCGCAGCGGCGCGGACGCCCGGTTGTGGCGCCGAACTCCCGCCCCATGCCATGAAGCATGTCGGCGATTTCGGCGTTCTCCGTCGGCAGCGGGCCTTCGCCCACCCGCGTGGTGTACGCCTTCATCACTCCGACCACCCGGTCCATGCGGTGCGGCGGCACGCCCGACCCCGTGCAGGCCCCGCCCGCCGTGGTGTTGGAAGACGTGACGTAGGGATAGGTGCCGTGGTCAATGTCGAGAAATGTTCCTTGGGCGCCTTCAAACAACAGATGCTTGCCTTCCCGCATCGCCTCGTGCAGCAGGACGACGGTGTTGGCGACAAAGGGCTTCAGGAACTCGCCGGCTTCGACGTAGTCGCGGAGCACATCCTTGTACACGAGCGGCTTCGCGCCGAACGCCTTGAGCACTTCGTTGTTGTCCTGAACGCGTTGGCGCAGCTTGGCCTCGAACGTGTCCGGGGTGATGAGATCAATCATGCGCAAGCCCACCCGCGCCGCCTTGTCGCCGTAGGCCGGCCCAATGCCGCGCTTGGTCGTGCCGATCTTTTGATCGCCCTTGTGATGTTCACGGTGCGAGTCCAATTCGCGATGGTAGGGAAAAACGACGTGCGCGGTTTCGCTGATGACGAGGTTCCTGTCCACCTTCACCCCCAGCTTGCGCAGGCCGGCGATTTCCAGCACGAGGCTCACGGGATCAATCACCACGCCGTTGCCGATGACGCACAGCTTGCCCTTGCGGAGAATCCCGGACGGCACCAGATGGAGCACGTAGCGGGTGTTGGCCACAAACACCGTATGGCCGGCGTTGTTGCCACCGGCGTAGCGGACAACGATGTCCGCCTGCTCCGTCAATACGTCAATGATCTTGCCCTTGCCTTCATCTCCCCACTGGGCGCCAACGAGAATCGTGTTTGCCATAGTTACTCCGTGAAGCCGCGCGGTGCCTTCACAATAAAAATCCCCGAACGCGCATTCGGGGCAAAGGTTGCTGTCTTTGCCGACAAAAACTAGAAAGCGTTCCCCGCCCTGTCAACGGTGGAATCGGGAAGCTTGCAAGCCAACACCGTGAGAGTTCCCCCCTGTTTTGCCAACCCGGCGAGAAGCGTGAGCGGCATGGCCACAACCCCAAGCGGCGCGGCCAGCAACAGCGTGGCGAGCAACTGCCACCGCGGCGTGCCCTCGCCGGCGATCACTTTGGCGGCCCCACGCCGAAGAAAGTTGTAGAGCAGGTTGTGCCGCAGCCCGCAGCGATTCAGCCACGATTGAACGAAGCTGAAGTAGTCGTATTCCGGCGCGAAGCCGGACCAGGCCCGATCCTGAAAGCCGGCCGCTTCAAGCGACTGCTTCAGGTCCTCCCGTGTGAAATGTGTCAGATGCCGCGGCACATCGAGATGAAACCACCCCGCCCGACACCCGCGCGCTTCCCAGCCCCCGAAATTCGGCACGCCGAGGAAGAGCACGCCGCCGGGTTTGAGAATCCGGCGCGCTTCCGCCAGCAACAATCGCGGATCGGGTAGATGCTCCAGCACGTGCCAGAGCGTCACGACATCAAAATGACCCGCCGGGAGCCCGAGCCCGGCCAATTCACCGATGGACACCTTCAACCCGAGGACCTCGCGGGCGTAGGCGGCGGCCGCCTCCGAGAGCTCCGTCCCTTGCACCTCCCAGCCGCGGCGCTGAAATGCCCGCAACAGCAAACCCCGTCCACACCCCACGTCCAACACGCGTCCCGGCTTCACCCCAACCGCGGCTTCCACCCAGCGCACCCGATGCGCGTAGAGCCATTGCTGCACGCGCTCGACGATTGCCGGAAAGCGCCGCCCACCCGGCGTGCCATAGTAGCCAGCCGGATAGTAGGCGGCCAGGTCGCCCGGCTGAGGAGTCGTGATCGTGAAGCCGCATCCGCGGCAGCGCGCGATCTCAAAACGGTGCCCCGTGATGTAATCTCGCGCCGGGAAGAGCGTTTCAAGTTGCGACGTCGGGTGCGGACAGGCACGCATGCTGCCGACGAGACTAGTGTCCGTGTCGGAACGGGGTCAACTCGCAATCACCCGAGTGAGCCGGGCAGGGCGCGTCTCTGCTTCTGGCAGGGTAACACAGGCAACTTGGCCCCACCGCTCGGCAGCTTGCCGGCCGGGAGGCCAGGGGTTGTTGCTGCGGGTTTCCGCGCAACTCTCGACAACGCCACACCGGCGCGACTACATTCCCGCCAATGTCGTTTGCGTCTCAACCGTTGGTCATCGCCGGGCGGACCTTCCGCTCTCGGCTCATCTTGGGCACGGGCAAGTTTGCTTCGCCCGAAGCCATGCGCGACGCCTTGGCGGCGAGCGGGACGGAACTGGTCACCGTTGCGTTGCGCCGCGCGGACTTGAGCGGGAAGAAGGACCCATTTGCCAACATCTTGGAGTTTGTTGACCCCAAGCGGTATCTGCTCTTGCCGAACACCAGCGGCGCGCTGAACGCCGAGGAGGCCGTCCGCCTCGCGCGCTTGGCCGTCGCCGCAGGACTGCCCCGGTGGGTGAAGCTCGAAATCCATCCCGACCCCCGCTACCTGCTGCCCGATCCCGTCGAGACCCTCAAGGCGGCCGAACTGCTCGTGAAGGAAGGGTTCACCGTGTTGCCCTACATCAACGCCGATCCGGTGCTGGCGAAGCGATTGCAGGACGTGGGCGTGGCGACCGTGATGCCGCTGGGTTCCCCCATCGGCTCCAACCGCGGCCTCCAAACGCGCGACCAAATCCGCATCATCATTGAACAAGCCACCGTGCCGGTGGTCGTGGACGCGGGACTTGGCGCGCCCAGTCACGCCGCCGAGGCGATGGAACTTGGCGCGGACGCGGTGCTCGTCAACACCGCCATCGCGGTGGCGCAGGACCCAAACCGCATGGCCGTGGCCTTCAAGTGGGCGGTGGAAGCGGGCCGCGCCGCATACGAAATCGGCGTGGCGGCGCCCCAGTTGGAAGCCAGCGCCACGAGTCCGCTGACGGGATTCCTCGACCAACCATGAGCGCCAGCCGCCTCCAACCAGAGCGCGTCCGCCAGCTTCTACGGGCCGCCACGCGCACGCGCATCCTGGTCATCGGCGACGTGATGCTCGATCATTTCGTCTGGGGCAACGTGGGACGCATTTCGCCCGAGGCGCCCGTGCCCGTCGTGGACTTCGAGCGCGAGAGTTTTATGCCGGGTGGCGCGGCGAACGTCGCCCGCAACCTGGCCGCCTTCGGCGTCAGAACCAGTGTCTTCGGCACGGTGGGCCGCGACCCCGCCGCCGTCCAACTGCGACAGTTGCTCAGGTCACAACGCATCGAGTGCGGCGGGCTGTTGAACGCCGCGGGCCGGATCACCAGCATCAAGACCCGCATCGTGGCGCACAAGCAACAGGTCGTCCGCGTGGATCGCGAGACCCGCGCCGGCTTGGACGGCAAGGTCACCGCGCGACTCTTGAACGCGCTGGAATCTGCCTTGCCCGAAGCGGACGCGCTCATCGTGGCCGACTACGGCAAAGGCGTCGTCACCGACGCGCTCCTGGGCAACCTCAAGCGGCTCTGCCGGCGGCATGGGGTCTGGTTGAGCTTGGATCCGAAACCCGTTCATCCACTCGATCTCACCGGGCTTTCGCTCATCACGCCGAACCGGAAAGAAACCTTCGAGTTGGCAGGCTTGACGGACGAAACCCGCAACGCGAATCCCCTCGCCGACGCCAACTTGATGCGGGCGGCGGAAAAGTCGCTGGCCGCCTTCCAACCCGCCGTCCTGCTCGTCACCCTCGGCGATCTCGGCATGTTGCTTTGCCAGCGCGGCTCGGAGATGATCCACATTCCCACGCTGGCGCAGGAGGTCTATGACGTCTCCGGCGCGGGCGACACGGTCATTGCCGCGTTCACGCTGGCCATCGCGACCGGCGCCTCTCCGGTGGAAGCGGCCATTCTCGCGAACCACGCCGCTGGCATCGTCGTCGGCAAGATCGGCACAGCCACGGTGGCACCGGAGGAATTGTTGGCGAGTTTTGGGGGACGTTGAACTGCGCAACCGTTGAAACGATGAACCGGTTCAACGACTTCACGTTTCCACGATTCAACGAACACACAACTGAACGAGATGAAAACTACCGCTGACGATATTCGAGCGATGAAAGCCCGCGGTGAAAAAATCGCGGCGCTCACGGCTTATGATTTTCCGATGGCCCGCCTGCTGGATGAAGCCGGCATTCCGCTGATCCTCGTCGGCGATTCCCTCGGCATGGTCGTGCTTGGCTACGAGGACACCACGCAGGTCACCATGGCCGACATGGAACATCACGTGCGCGCCGCAGCCCGCGCCCGGCCGCGTGCCCTCTTGGCGGCGGACCTGCCCTGCGGCAGCTACGACACGGTGGACGCCGCGTTGGTCAACGCGCGCCGGTTGGTCGCAGCAGGCGCGGAGGCCGTGAAAGCGGAGGGCGGGCTGGTAATCGCGGCGCGGGTGCGCTCCATCGTCGCCGCGGGTATTCCGTTCCTCGGCCACCTCGGCATGCTGCCGCAACACGTGCGCGAGGAAGGCGGCTATCACGTCAAAGGCAAGACGGAGGCCGAGTACGAGGCGTTGCTGGCGGATGCGGACGCACTCGTGGAAGCGGGCGCGTTTGCCATCGTGTTGGAACTGGTCACTCCGCGTGTGGCGAAGGAGCTTTCGCAACGGATTCCCATTCCCACCATCGGCATCGGCTCGGGCCCGGACTGCGACGGGCAAATCCTCGTCACGCAGGACTTGCTCGGCTTTCTGCCGTGGGTGAGCCTCAAGCACGTCAAAACGCGCATGAACGCCGGCGAGCAAATCCGTGCCGCGGCGAAGGCGTGGCGCGAAGGATTGTCGCCTCGTTGAACCGTGAAGTCTAAACCGTTGAGTCGAGCTATCTCCGCGGGTGTCTTGCTGGTTTGTGCCGCCGGTTGCACCACAAAGACTGAGGCGCGCAAACAGGCCGAAGCCGCCTTTGAAGCCGGTCAGCGGCAGGCGCAGCTACAGCTCTACGAAAGCAGGTTTCCGGTTGTTACCGTCATCGGCCCTGTTCGCAATCCCAAGCTGGACTGGACCGCCGACTTGACCTTGGCCCGCGCCATCGTGGCCGCCGGCTACCAAGGTTTGGGTAATCCAAGGTTGATCATCGTGCGCCGTGGCAACGAGGAGATAATCGTCACTTCCAAGCAACTGCTCGCGGGCGAGGACTGGCCGTTGCATGCTGCTGATCGCATCGAGGTCATTCCCTGACAATGCTCTCCTCTATCCTCGTCGCGACAATTCCCTGCAAGACTTCGCCCGTTGTTTCCGTATAGACATGAGAACGATTGATTATGCCCCACGCGTACGACGAGTGGATACCGACACGCCAAAGCCTTCTCACCCGGCTCAAGCACTGGGATGACCAGGAAGGCTGGCATGACTTCTTCAACACCTACTGGCGGCTCCTTTACGGCGTCGGGATCAAGGCCGGCCTGACTGACGCGGAGGCCCAAGAGGTTGTTCAGGGGACGGTGATTGCAGTGGCCGGAAAGATGAAGACGGGCGCATTCAAGTACGACCCCGCGCGCGGCAGCTTTAAGGCGTGGCTGCTCACGTTGACCCAGTGGCGCATCAGCGACCAGTTCCGCAAGCGCCGACGACATGCCGAGCGCCATCCCCTGCTGGAGGCCAAGACCGAACTCATGGAGGCCGTGCCAGACTCCGCCGCCGAGGAGCGGCTCGCGCAGGTGTGGGACGCCGAATGGCAGAACAACTTAATGCAAGTGGCCCTGGAACGAATCAGACCGCACGTCTCCGCGAGGACTTTCCAAATCTTCCAGCTTCACGTCCTCAAGGAATGGCCGCTGGAAAGGGTGATGAAGACCTTGGGAGTCGGGAAAGCGCAGGTCTATCTTGCCAAACATCGCATCGCCGCCCGGCTCAAGAAGGAACTCATCAGACTGGAGAAGCACATGATCTGAGCATCAACTCGAATCGCTCTCAAGTTCGCCAACCGCCATGGCCAGACTCCTTCACCCACCCGCCGTCATTCGTGAAAGTGTTTCGGCCTCAAAAGCTCCTTCGCAACTCATCCCGCCGGACTACCCAGCCAGACTCCGCCGACGAATGCTCCGCCGTTTGCTCGCGAAGCTTGGCAAACCAACCTCGGACGCGCAGACTCGGCGCGCTCAGAGTGGATCATGCTAAACAGCGATCATTCATCCGGCCAGACCGAGCCAGGGGATTCAGGCGAAAGCCCGCCCCTGATTCCGGGTCACGAGTTGTTGCGGCAAGTAGCTCGCGGTAGCTACGGCGAAATCTGGCTGGCCCGCACCGAACTGGGCGTCTTCCGGGCGGTAAAGATTATCCACCGCGCCCGGTTTGCCGACGCCCGCCCCTACGACCGCGAGTTCGCCGGCATCCAGCGCTACGAACCAGTCTCCCGCGAACACGAAGGCCTGGTGGACGTGCTCCAGGTCGGTCAGGACACAGCCGCCGGTTTCTTCTACTACGTGATGGAACTGGCGGATGATGCGGCGTCGCCGCAGAGCGAAGATGGAAGAGGGAAGAAGGAAGAGGAGAATCAGAACCTGCCCGCAACGCACCATACTTCTTCCACCATCCTCCATTCTCAGTCCTACGTCCCCCAAACCCTCTCCCACGTGATCCGTCAGCGGCGACACCTGCCGGCCAGCGAAGTCATCGAGCTCGGGATTGGGCTGGCCCGCGCGCTGGAGTTTCTGCACTCGCGCCGGCTCGTTCACCGGGATGTCAAACCCTCGAACATCATCTTCGTGGGCGGGCAGCCGAAGCTGGCGGACGTGGGTTTGGTGGCCGATTTGGGCAACCCGCAATCGCTCGTCGGCACGGAAGGCTACATCCCGCCCGAAGGCCCCGGCAGCGCGCAGGCGGACATTTACAGTCTGGGCAAGGTCCTTTACGAAGCCGCGACCGGCAAAGACCGCCAGGAATTCCCCGATCTCCCCACGCGCCTCGGCGAAGGTCACGACGATCCCGCCCTGCCTGAACTCAACGAGGTCCTGCTCAAAGCCTGCGAAAGCCAACCACGCGCCCGCTACCGGTCTGCGGGCGAAATGGCGGCGGACTTGGAACGGCTCAGTGCTGGCCAATCGCTTCGCGCCCGGCGCACTCGTCGAAGGCGCCGCAAGCAAGCCACGCTAGCGATGGCACCACTGGCGATTGTGGCGGCGGTGGGGATCCTCGCACCGCGTTGGAGTGCGCAACACGGGCTGAGCGTCGTCCATCAGTTCGCGAAGCAGCAGGTCACCGATTGGGGCTCTACCGTCGTCGCCGACTGGGATACCGTGCCCGGGAAGGAACTGCTCGTCACTGAGGGAAACAACCTGCTGGCTTTCGGTTCCGGTGGCCGGTTCTTGGTCCGATGGTCCTGCCCCGATACAACCGCCAAGGGCATTAGCTTGTCGCTCATTGCGGATGGTGACGGCGATGGGCGGGATGAGGCGTTTGTGAGTTGGACTTCTGGCACGAACTGCGCGATCTCAGAGGTCAAAGAATCAGGCTTGGAAATGCTGCCGCGTTTTCTAGCGAGCGGACATGAGCCAGTTGCGAAACAACTTGGGGCGACGAGCAAACTGCTCGCGGCAATTATCGTGCCCTCGAACGCAAGTCGCGATGGACGTCGCAAACTCGTCGCGACGCTGCAAACGTATGCCGGTGGGGGGCCTCGCGCATTGTGCTGCTTCGACTACGAGTCGCGTACCCAGTGTTGGCAACAGATCGTCGCCCCGTCCTTAGGTGCGGTCCAATCAGTGGACTTGGACGGCGACGGACAACTGGAATTACTGGTTGGAAGCCATGCCGTGGCGAACACGAACTTCATTCCCGATGGCACCGATGACTTTCACAGCTACATCTACGCTTTCTCGCTGAGCGGAGATAATCTTTGGTGCCGCGAGCTTGGCGGTATTCATACGTCAGCGGCAGTACTGGCGTGGCATGGGGAGAAGCGGAGTGCGCCAAGAATCTATGCTTGGCTATCAGGTCGAGAAAAACCGGCTTGGCAACCGCCACTGCACGGGAGCGTCGCCGAACTGGGCACGAATGGGAGTGTTCTCCGGCCATTCCACAATGACACCCCGCTGTCCGCGTGTGTGCTGGCAGGCCCTCGCGGCAACATTGGTCCCGATCTTCTTCTATTGGATCAAGAGGGTTTCATCTACCGGCTCGGACCAGATCTGAAGGAGAAAGCCAAGCGGCAAGTCGTGGAGGGAGAAATTCGGCCCGGAACGCACGATAGAAAGCGCGTGGCGTTTGTGAAAGCGGGTGTCTTGTCCCCAGGTCGAGGCGCTGAGATTGTCCTGCAAGCTTCTTTTGTCCGTGCGCTCACTGGCGAGAACGTGGGGGACGTGTCACAGCCTCCGAATGATGACTGGCTCGAATCCGCAAGTATCATCGTCTTGCGGGAGACGCTTGAAACGGCCACCCGACACGTGGTCGCCAAACAGGTTGCGGAACCTTTCAAATGGATGGTCATCGCGGCTGACGTGAACGGCGATGGATTTGACGAAGTTCTGAGCCTCACGGACGAAGTCAAAGTCTTAGAGCGCAGAGGGTATCTGTTCGGCTACTGACCTCGACGCCGGGTTTGCATCATCATCGGCCGTCAAGCACACGAATCCTCGCGCGAAGGATCGACTTGCGAACTTGAATCCACCTCCGCGAGGCCCAGTAGCGAGGACTGAATCCGGAGCGCTGTTCTTGTTCCTCGAAGCGGCCTGGCCACCGCACGCCCCAGCCTGATGCTCCCGCGGCCATTTTCCGTGAAAGATCTGGGCGGCCCAAGCCGTATTGATCATGGAACACATCCAATTGACAAAATATGAAAATGACAAAGATCATCTGGGCGGCGAGCCTCCTATCCGTCTTGCCCTTGCTCTCCTCTGAATCGCAGGAATTCGGCATCCTCACCAGTCAACCGTAAGCGGTGTTGGGGCGACCCTCTATTCTGACGCGCCGAGCGTGATAGGATG
>CAZJTM010000241.1:0-9073 GCA_964548925.1 uncultured Verrucomicrobiota bacterium
TCAAGCGGGCGCGGGCGCAGGCAGCACAAGCGCGCACTTGTTCACGCTGGAGATGGTAGTTCCGAAGGATTTCATCCTCCGGCCAACCTTGCGCGATCAGGTCGAGGATGAACTCGACCGAGAGCCGGGTGCCTTTGATGATGGGTTTGCCCACGAGCACGTCGGGGTTGAGCGTGATGTAGTTCTGCCAGCGCATGTAATGAGTCCAGCCAGAGATGGGCCAAGCGCCAAACGGCCGCGCGGCTAAATCAAAAGAAATAGCGAAAGCAGAAAGCGGAAAGCAGCAGCTTTGGAGATGGAAGAGCGAAGATGGCAGAGAGCGATCAGCGGTCGGAGGTCCGAGGGCGGAAGTCGGAGGTCGGAGGACGGACAGCAGGACCACGGACTACGGACGGCGGGACCACCGGATGACGGAGGGCAGAGGTCGCAGGACGGTCGTTCAAAAGGAGAAAGCTGAAATCGCGAAAGTAGAAAGCAGAAATTCAGACCACTGACGACGGACCACGGGACGACTGAAGACAGAGGACGGAGAACGGAAGACGGATGTCAGAGGGCGCGGGGAACATTCAATTTCCAACTTCCAAAGCAAGGACAAGGTTCATGGGCGGACTACTCCCCGTCCAGCAGGTGGTTGATGGAGACTTCAAAGCCGGGGAGCAGGACAGAGGCCGCAGTCTCACCGCGACCGCGACGCAACACCAACTCGTAGCGCGAGGCTTCGAGGTGGAGCACGTCCACCGTCCCCGCTTCCGGATCAATGATCCAGTATTCCTTGACGCCGTGCTGTTCGTAGAGATCGCGCTTTTCGATGCGATCGCGGTTGCGGCTGCCCAAGGAAATGACCTCGGCCACCAGATCGGCAGGACCCCGGATTGCCCCTTGGACGATGGAAAGCCGGTCTTGGGCAATGAACACCACGTCGGGCTGCGCGACGCGATGCTCAGAAAGCACCATGTCAATGGGAGCGCCCACCACTTTTCCCAGCTTGCGCGAGCCGACCCAGTCGTAAAGCGCGCGTTGCAGACGAAAGGCGATTTCCTGATGCAAGAAGGACGGGGCGGGTGACATGATGAGTTCTCCATCCCAGAGTTCACACGGTTGGTTGGTTTCGGGCAGTTCCGCGTGGACTTGCGCGTAGGTGTAGCGCCGGGGCATCGGCAGTGACACCGCAGGTCCAGATTGCGCCAGGCTCTCAATCATAGTTGCAACACCCTATCGCAACGCGGGCCGGGGAGCAAAGGGCGTGGACCGAATCCGTTCCTGGGTAAGAGAATAGTAACGGATCATTTGCCCCTTGTGTTGGTTCGCTTCAGGCCCAATGGTCTGCTTACAACCCCAGTCACCATGCCCCGCCACGGGGAGTCCGAGGTTTGAGGGACGCCTCACCCTTGAACCGTGCTGGCTGCTCCCATTGCCCCGCCATGCCTGGCACGCCTCCACTTCGCAGTCTGGTGGCCCTGGCGACGGTGGTATTGAGGTCAGGCATGGCAGGGAGGGAATTGAACAACCAAACGCCGATATCACGAAAGCAGGTAGGATTATGATTAAGATGATGATCAAGAGCCTAAAACTCCCGCCGGCTGAGAGCAGCCGGCCTACAAGGCGCGGATTGGCGTGCGATTCTTGCAGGCCGCGTGCCCTCACGCGGCGCGTTTCTCAGGGTTTTGAAAGAGCCTCATTCAACATCCAATTCCCAATGGAGGGCGAGATCTGTGGCGACTCAGTCGAGCGGGGGTGACTCGATAGCCCGAGATCGTCTTGCCAGCCGGCTGTCCAGGGCCCGCTCGAAACTCACCAGTTTCCGGACCAGTGCGTTGAAACGCGAGTACGCGTCGCCGCCTTGCTGCCGCAGCAGGCGGTAGAGTCCCAATTCAGCTTCGGGCATGGTTCGGTCCACGGAGACTGCCAGCACCCCGGCGCGGCGCAGCCGCGTCCGGGCCATGCCGACGAGAAAGGCGGGGATGGTTTCTTGGCCGGATTCAAAATCCACCAGACCTTGGCGCACCAAAGCCTCACCGGGCAAGCCGGCCAGGAGGTCAGACGGGTTCGTCACAAAAGCGGTTCACTGCGGCGCGAAACGACGCCGCGTCCAACGCGGGGTAGCGGATCAGTTGCGGTTCAATCAGCGCGTAATACTCCCGCAACCGGTCATTCCGCACCAACCCAAGGCGTGCCAGGCTGCGCGCGTCGAGCAAGTCGCGGTCGTGGCCGCGCTGGAGCTTGGACAACGCCTGCCCGTAGGGATCGTAGTGGAAAAACTCCACCGGATTGTGTCGGGCGATGAAAACGCTGCGTTCTTCCCAGCCCGGAATCGGCGGAATAAAAAGGTCTGGACTCGCCAGTTCGATGTTGATGTCCAGTTCGTCTTTCAGGCCAGCCAGGGCCTCAAACAGCCCGGGTGGTTCCGGGGCCGGTTTGAGGTCCACGTCAATGGTGGTGGCACGCCAGCCATAGAGCACGGCGGTTGCCCCGCCAACCAAGTAAATGCGGCCCGGACCGCGAACGCGCTGTCCCAAGGCAACCATGAAGCGCTCCAGTTTCAACCTGTCCGTCACCGAACGCATGGCCGGTCATGATTCGGACGTTCGCCACCCTCAAGGCAGTGTAGCGGCACTCCATCGAGCCGCCGCTGCAAGAGCCAAGTCTCGAAAAATGCTCACGTCTGCGGTTTGAACTCTTCGTAGGGTTTTTGACCCACGGCCATTGCCGCGGGCAAGGGCGATTCTTCGTCAAGGTCGAGACAGCGGAGCATCGAGGACGCAGGCTCAAGGCGATAGCGGAGACCGGACTCCGGGCACGTCATAATCCCGTCGCTGTCAGCACTCTTCAGAATGTGGCCGTGACGGCTCATCCACGCTTTCTGGCGGGCGGGATTACCGATCATCATAGCGTAGTCGGGCACGTCCTTGGTCACGACGGCTCCGGCGCCAACAAAGGCATACCGGCCAATGGTCACGCCGCAGACAATGGTGGCATTCGCGCCAATCGTCGCCCCGCGCTTGATCACAGTGCGCTCATAGAGGCTGTGCCGGACGATTTGCGAACGAGGATTGGTGACATTGGTCAGGACGCAGGAAGGACCCAGAAAAACGTCGTCCTCGATTTCCGCGCCGGTGTAAACCGAGACGTTGTTCTGGATCTTGACGTTGTTGCCGATTGTCGTTCCGCCGTCCACGTTCACGTTCTGGCCCAGGACGCAGCGCTCGCCGATCCGCGCACCTTTCATCACGTGGCTGAAGTGCCAGATCTTCGTCCCCTTGCCGATGGTCGCGCCATCGTCCACCACGGCGGTGGTGTGGACGAAGAAATCGGAGGACGGCGCGGGGAGAGTTGCGGTCGGCGCGCAAACGGTTTCGGATTTCGGACTTCGGACTTCGGATTTCCCGAGGGCAATGGCTTCGCCGTCTTGCTCAAGACTTGCCTGGGCGGCTTGGAGAACCCGGAGCACGCGCAAGCCTTCGTGGCCATCGGTGCGCGGAGTCCGCCGGTCGCGGCAACACTCGAGGAAGTGGAGGCATTCCCGGCGCAAGGGCTCGGCTTCCTCGACCTGCACAGCTTCGCCGGGGGTTTTGCTCGGCGTGGGGATCTGTCCATCTGTCCACGTCAGGTATTGGCGGAAGAGCAGGAGTTTTTCCTTCCAAGGGCGGGTATCGTCAAACACGGCAAGGCCGTTGGAGCCAACCACGGTCAGCTTCTGCTCCTTAAAGGGATTCAACCAGGCCACGTAGATGTGCGCCCGCACGCCCCCGGCGAAGCGCAAGGCGGTGAGGGTTGTATCGGCCACATCCCGGCTCAAATACGAGCCGCCCACACAGCGAATCTGCTCGGGCAGTTGACGGCTTGCGAGGCTGAGAATGACCGAGAGATCGTGCGGGGCGAAACTCCAGAGAGCGTTTTCCTCGCGCCGAATCTTGCCAAGGTTGAGCCGGTTGGACGTGATGTAATAGAGCTTGCCAAGTTCGCCTTGCGCAAGCAGCGCTTGAAGCTTTTCGATGCAGGGATGGTACTGAAGCAGATGCCCGACCATGAGGACGCGGCCCTCCCGGCTGGCCAAGGCAACGAGTTCCTCGCCTTCCGCGGCATCCAAGCAAAGCGGCTTTTCCACAAACACATCCTTGCCGGCGAGCAGGGCGGCCTTCGCCAGTTGGTAGTGCCGCACGGCCGGCGCGGCGATGGCAACCTGACTGATGCTGGCATCGCCAAAAACGAGGTCTGGATCCGACGCCTTGCGCACCCCAGCGTAATCCGCTCCGTAGGCAGCCAAGACGGCTGCGTTGTTGTCGCACAGGGTGTGCAGGGCGCCGAGGGCGTGGAAGTTGCGGGCGAGGTTCTTGCCCCAGTAACCGCAACCGATCAGGGCGAGGGTGGGAGTCATCATTTGGAACAACAAGGAGTTGTAGGGCAGAAGTGCCTGCGCCCTTACGAGACACAGCTACGAAACAAGGAGGAAGACGAGGACCGAAGCATCAGGACAAAGAAGCTTTCAATGCCGCAACGATCGTGTCTTGGTCCGACTCGCTCAGGAAGGGGTGCATGGGCAGGCTGAGCACCTCGCGGGAGGCTCGCTCAGCTTCGGGGAAGTCACCCCACTTGTATCCGCACGCGGCGAAGACCGGCTGCTCGTGGAGGCACCTGGGATAATAGACGGCGGTAGGAATGCCCTGGGCTTTCAGCTTCTCGCCCACCGCGTCACGGTTGGGCACGCGGAGGGTGTATTGAGCATAAACATGGGTATTGCCGGGCAGCACTACGGGAACAGACTGCGGAGAGTGAAGGACGGAAGACAGCAGTTCCGCATAACGGGCACCGATGCGGCCACGGGCCTCGACCTCCGCGTGGAAGTGCGGGAACTTGGCCAGCAGCACGGCCGCTTGCAGGGTGTCGAAGCGTCCGTTCATGCCTAGGAAAGGGTGGTGATGGCGCTTCTGCCCCCCGTGCGTGCGAATGGCGCGCATCTTACCAGCCAGCGCGTCATCGTTGGTGAACAGCGCCCCGCCGTCGCCGTAGCAGCCCAGCGGTTTGGCGGGGAAGAAACTGGTGCTGCCGATGAGCGTCACGCCACAACTGCGTCGGCCCCGCTGGGTCGCCCCGAAGCTCTGCGCGCCATCTTCGATGACCGCCAGATGATGTTTCGCGGCAAGGGCGTTGATCTGATCGTAATCGGGCATCTGCCCGAACAGGCTCACCGGCATGATCGCCTTGGTGCGCGGCGTGATGGCCGCTTCAATCCGGGCGACGTTCATGTTGTAGGTCGCGGGTTCGATATCCACGAAGACCGGCTTGGCCCCGACCAAACCGATCACCTCGGCACTGCTGATCCAGGTGAAGGGCACCGTCACCACTTCATCGCCCGGTCCGATGTCCAAGGCCCGCAGCGCGATTTCGAGGCTGACGGTGCCGCTGGCCACCGTGATGCAGTGCCGGACGCCCACGTATTCCGCGAGCACGGCCTCAAGCTCGGCGATCTCCGGTCCCATGATGAAATAGCCGTGCGCGAGCACCGCGCCCATGCGCTGGTCAATCGCGGTCTGGTATTTCCGGTACTGTGCTTTTAGGTCAATGAATTCCACGATTTTTCGGCTGGATGATGGGGCTGATTCAAGAGCAAGCAATCGTTCCGGCGTTGCTGATGGACAACGGGCAGAGGTTGGCAGATTCCGGACAAGCTACCGCCCTTGGCCGTTTTGCCGGGATTCCGGCAAAGGCCTCTTGGCGCCGCACTGAATTGTTCCGACCAGGCACCACGTGCCGGGTACTCCGACTGACCACAGACCGCCAATTACCGAGGCCGAATCACGCCCGTTCAACTCGGCCAAAGACCCTTTCGCGGGTCAAAATCCGCTTGCCCTCGGTCATCACCCCAAAACGCGCAAAACGAGCGGCAGAACGCGGCGGCTGTTCCGACTCCAACTCTGCAACAGGTTGACTCGCTGAACCGCCTGCTTGCGCTGCTCCCCGGGCAAGTCCCGCACCAAGGCCGCCAACCGGCCCAAGCGCGCCTCACCATCCCCCAAGCGGGGCTCGATCTTCTCCCGCAAGAAGTTCGCCGCAAGGTTGCGCAACTGGGCCACGGCTTCGTAATGCACGCGGCGATCGCCGGGCACGCTCAAGGGTTGCACGGCACCGAGGTTACGCAGGAATTTTAGGCCCTGGCTGGCGGAGCCCTTGCTCAGGCGCAGCCGCTCCATCAGGTCATCCATGGCCAGCGGACGCGGGCTGATGAAGAGCAATCCATAGATCTCGCCGAGCGACCGCGGTTGTCCGAGTACCCGGGAAAGCTCGACGAACAGGTCCACGACCTCGGCTTCGACCGCGTGCAACCCGCCATTTCGGCCTTGCGCAGGCGCTTGGGGCGGTGTTTCTTTCTGCTCAACCAACAGCACGGACGAGAGATATACCGAATCGGCAGGTTTGTTCAATAGAAAATGAACCAAAAATGCCCTCGATCAGAAACGGGTCGCTCGGTTGCTTGGTCACTTGATCCACCAGCCGGGGAAGACTTGGCCGATCAGGTACTGAACGCTGAGTGAAACCCGAAGTGCTGCCTGGCGGGTCCGGTCGCTCGGACACAGACTGGTCCTGCCACGGACATTCTCACCGCCTCTGAGCCAAAAGCGTGACAAGACCGCTCCAGCCGCCTAAAGTCACGCTTAGCTTTGTGAACCGTTTACCGAACAACGCAAACCAACATGACCATGCGCTCTGACATCATCAAAAAAGGCTTTGAACGCGCCCCCCACCGCTCACTGCTCCGCGCCACCGGCTCCATCGAATCCGAGGCCGACTTCGACAAACCGTTCATCGCCATCTGCAACTCCTACACCGACTGCATCCCCGGCCACGCCCACTTGAATGAGGTGGGCATGCTCGTCAAGCGCCTGGTCCGCGAGGCCGGCGGCGTGCCGTTCATCTTCAACACCATCGGCATTGACGACGGCATCGCCATGGGGCACGGCGGCATGAAGTACTCCCTGCCGTCGCGCGAACTCATCGCCGACTGTGTGGAGAGCATGGTCCGGGCGCATTGCTTCGACGGCATGGTGTGCATTCCGAACTGCGACAAGATCATCCCCGGCATGTTGATGGCCGCCATGCGCGTGAACATTCCGACGGTGTTCGTCAGCGGCGGGCCGATGGCGGCGGGCATCGCCGAACAGAAGGCCACGCACGAAGACCTCGCCAGTTATCTCCAGCCTGCCGCCGCGAAATCCGATTTGATCACCGTGTTCCAGGGCGTCGGCAAACTCCAGGCCGGCCAGATGACCGAGGAGCAGTTGAAGAAGCTCGAGCAAACCGCCTGCCCGACGTGCGGCTCGTGCTCCGGCATGTTCACGGCGAACTCGATGAACTGCCTCAGCGAAGCACTCGGCATGGCGCTGCCCGGCAACGGCACAATCCTCGCCGTCTCGAAGGAACGCGAGGCGCTCTACGAACGTGCCGCCCGCGCCATCCTCAAGCTCGTCGAGCACGATCTAAAACCGCGCGACATCGCCACGCTGGAAGCCTTTGACAACGCCTTCATGCTGGACATGGCGATGGGCGGTTCGACCAACACGGTGTTGCACACGCTGGCCATCGCGCGCGAGGCGGGCATCACTTACGACATCAAGCGCATTGACGACATCTCGCGCCGCGTGCCGTGCCTCTGCAAGGTTTCGCCGTCGTCGGCCTACCATTTGCAGGATGTACACCGCGCCGGGGGCATCCACACGATTCTCGGCGAACTCAAGCGCATGGGCCTGCTGAACGAGAACTGCAAAACGGTCACCGGCAAGACCATCGGCGAGAACGTGGATGAGTGGGACGTGCGTTCCGAGAAATGCACCGCCTGGGCGAAAGCGGCGCGCGTCGCTGGCGCGTCGGCCATCGTGGTGGACCCGAACGACAAACTCGGCCCGGCCGCCCGCACGGCCAGCGGCAACCTCGCGCCCAAGCCGATGCTGTTTTTCCCTGCTGATCCGCGCTCGATCACCCTTTGGCGGTTTGCCGCCGCCTTCAACGTCAGTGACGCGGCGACCTGCGCCGCCTTGTTCGCCGAGGACGCCGAGTTGCAGGTGAACGAAACGGTTACTTGGAAAGGGCAGGCCGAGATCGAGGCCGGTCTGAAAGCGAAGTTCGCGGAGACCAAGGGACTGATCCGGCTGGAACTCGGCAGCCTCAAAGGCACGCCGGTTCTCATTGCCTGGCAATATCAAGGCGGCGCGAAGAAAATGGCTTGCTTGCTGCGCACCGGACGGTTGCGCGGTTGGACCATCAGCAAGGCCTACCACGAATACCGCGAGGCCCAGCTCAAGGAAGTCGTGCCCGCCGGCCTCATGCCCTACGACCCGGCGTTCATGTTCGACGCCAACGACTGCATCCGCACGAAAGACACGGCTTACTCGCCCGATGGCGGCCTCTCGATTCTCTACGGCCAACTCGCGCCGGAAGGCAGCGTGGTCAAGACCGCCGGCATCAGCGCCCCGTTCAAGGCGAACTGCGGGCCGGGCTTTGTGTTTGAAGGGCCATGCGTCATTTTTGAAAGCCAGGACGACGCCTGCGCGGGCATTCTTGCCGGCAGGGTCAAAGCCGGCGACGTGGTCATCATCCGCAACGAAGGCCCGCGTGGCGGCCCCGGCATGCAGGAGATGCTCTCGCCCACCAGCTACATCGTCGGCATGGGCTTGGGTGACAAGTGCGCGCTCATCACCGACGGCCGGTTCAGCGGCGGCACGGCGGGCGCGTGCATCGGCCACGTCTCGCCCGAGGCGGCGGAAGGCGGGCCGATTGGCTTGCTGAAGGAGGGTGACCGCATCCGCATTGATTTCCCGAACCGGCGAATAGACATCGTGGTGGATGAAGCCGAGTTGGCCGAACGCCGCAAGGCCTGGCAGCCCGTAAAACGCGACTTAGGCGGCTGGCTGGCGCGTTACCAGAAGCAGGTCACCAACGCGAGCCAGGGCGGGATTCTGGCGTAGCGCGGCGCGGACTCTGAAATTCTGTTCCAAGCGGAGCGCTTGGCGATTTCAAGCCAAGGCTTGTCAGGTGTGGGTTCCGCTTGGCGGATGCCTTGCCCTTGGGTGAAGAGAAATGG
>CAZJTM010000242.1:0-9059 GCA_964548925.1 uncultured Verrucomicrobiota bacterium
CATTTTGCGGAAAGCCCGTCCTGTCATTCAATCACTTGCACGCGAACAAATCTGAACACTCACACATCGTGCAAAAGTGCGGTTAGCCCAAGGCCAATAACGCAAGCGCTTGGTCGGCAATGTTTCCGGAGCGGACCAGACTTTCCCCCACGAGAATCGCTCTCGCGCCGGCGCGCTTGAGCCGCTCCACATCCGCCCGGGCGTGAATGCCGCTCTCGGCAACCAACACCGTAGGACAGGCTTCCAGCCTGTCTCCATATCCAATGGTTGAGTTTGAGACAGGCGGGACGCCTGTCCTACGGTTCAGTTTCGCCGCCAGCCGCTCAGTCGTCGTCAGGTCCACCTGGAACGTCTTCAGGTTGCGGTTGTTCACGCCGACCAGAATTGCGCCCGCAGTCAGGGCACGATCCAGTTCCGCTTCATCGTGAACCTCCACCAACGCGGCCAAGCCCGCCTCGGTCGCCAGTTCATGGAAACGGCGCAACCGGGCGTCGTCCAAGATCGCGACGATGAGCAGGATGGCGTCCGCCCCCCATTCGATGGCTTCCAGAATCTGTCGCTCGTCAATGATGAAATCCTTGCGCAGCAGCGGCAGCTTCACCGCGGCGCGAATCTGGCGGAGGTAATCCAGCGAGCCTTGGAAGAACTGCTCGTCCGTGAGCACCGAGAGGCAGCTTGCGCCCGCCGCCTCGTATGCCTTCGCAATGCGGATCGGATCGAAATCCTTGCAGATGACGCCGGCGGAGGGCGATGCTTTCTTGACCTCCGCGATCAAGGCGATGTCCCCGGCGCGCGGCTTTCGCAACGCGGCGAGGAAATCGCGGCGCTCGCCGCGCTCCAGCATGGCGTCCCGCAAATCGCCCGCAGCGATGCGACGCTCCGGAAGTAACGCCACTTCGCGCTGCTTTTGCTCAACGATGGTGTCAAGGATGGTCACGACTCAGATACGCGTAGCGGCGTCGCGGCAGAGCGCCGCCATCTGCTGATACCCGGGAACATGATGCGGCGCTCTGCCGAGACGCTGCCACGCTGGAGCCGTTCGTGGAACGGAAGCGCAATCCAGTTTTTCCTATTCTTCCTCATCCTTCACACCCTGCATGCGTTTCAGCGGGCAGCCGGCGCGCAGCCAGCCGTTCACGAAGGCGTCGAGGTCGCCGTTCATGACCGCTTGCACGTTGCTGGTTTCCACGCCGGTGCGCAGGTCCTTGACCATGCGATACGGCTGGAAGACGTAGCTGCGAATCTGGTTGCCCCACGAGATACTGCCCTTCTCGCCGTAGAACCGCTCCATCTCCGCCTTCTGCGCGTCCACGCGCTGGGCGTAAATCCGCGAGAGCAACAGCTTCATCGCGGTGGCCCGGTTTTGGTGCTGCGACCGCTGACTTTGCGACGCCACCACCAAGCCGGTCGGGATGTGCGTGATGCGGACGGCGGTTTCCACCTTGTTCACGTTCTGCCCGCCCTTGCCGCCGGAGCGAAATGTGTCCACTTGGAACTCCGTCGGCGGAATCACGATCTCGGATGACGTCTCCTCGATTTCCGCGATCACGTCCACGCTGGCGAAGCTGGTGTGCCGGCGTTTGTTCGAGTCGAACGGTGAGATACGCACGAGCCGATGCACGCCGCGCTCGGCCTTGGTGAAACCGTAGGCGTTTTCGCCCTTGAGCAACAGGGTGACGCTCTTGATGCCCGCGCCTTCGCCCGGCAGCGCGTCTTCCACCTCGACCTCCCACCCGCGCGACTCCGCCCAGCGCTGATACATCCGCATGAGCATGTTCGCCCAGTCGCACGCCTCCGTGCCGCCGGCGCCGGCGTTGATGCTCATGATGCAATTACTCCGGTCGTGCGGGCCGTTCAAGAACACGCGCAATTCGAGCGCATCGAGACCCTTGAGAAACTTCGCCAGGTCGCGCTCCAATTCCTGTTCGATGGCGGCTTGGGCGGCGGGCGGTTCGGCTTCGCCGAGTTCGAGCATCACCTGGGCGTCTTCGAGGTGCTTCTCGGCCTGGAGCAGCGGATCAATCTTGCCGCGGAGGGTGTTGGCTTCGTCAATGAGCTTCTGGGCTTGTTCGCGGTTGTTCCAGAAGGTGTCCGTCGCCATCAGGGTGTTTAGTTCGCTGAGGCGTTTCTGCGCGTTCGGTACGTCAAAGAAACCTCCGCAGATGGATCAGTTTCTGCGACGCCGCAGTCAAGTTGGCTTTGACGTTCTCAAACATAGGGGCGGGAGGATAGGGACGGAGGAGGGAGGAGGGAAGATGGAAATGCGCCGGCGACCGGCGGCGCAAAACCCCGTCCTGCCCGGCGGTAGCGGAGTTTTCCAAACTGCTGCCAGGCTGAATTTACATTCAGCATGCGGCACTTGACGCGTTAAGTTGTCCTCCCTCACATTGGCGGCGTCACCCGGTATCGGGACGACGCGGCGGCAGGAACAACGATGAATGGTTTAGCGCAGGTGCGGCATCTGGCCCTGGACATGGATGGCACGATCTACAGCGGTGGCACGCTGTTCGAGACGACCCTCCCGTTTCTGGCGGCTTTGCGGGAGTTGGGGATTGGCCACACCTTTCTCACCAACAACTCCAGCAAGAGTTCGCGGGATTACTTGACGCGTCTGGCCGGGTTGGGAATCGCCGCCGCGCCGGAGCAACTCTACACCTCGACCCAGGCGACGATCGAGCACCTGCAGCGGGAGCGCCCGCAGGTGCAGCGCCTGTTCATCCTCGGCACACCCAGCATGATCGCGGAGATGACGGCGGCGGGCTTTGTGTCCACGGCGGACAGCGCCCGGGACGAGCCGGACGCGGTCTTGATTGGGTTCGACACCACATTGAATTTCGCCCGGCTGTGTCGGGCGGCCTATTGGATCGGCGAAGGCAAGCCCTTCATCGCCACGCACCCCGACCGGGTGTGCCCGACCGACGAGCCCACGGTGCTGGTGGATTGCGGCGCGATCTGCGCCGCGCTGCAAAGCGCCACCGGTCGCGCGCCGGATCTCGTGCTGGGCAAGCCGGACCCCTGCATACTCCACGGGATTCTGCGTCGCCACCGCTTGCAGCCCGGCCAACTCGCGATGGTGGGTGACCGCCTTTACACGGACATGGTCATGGCACGCCGCGCGGGCACGGTGGGGGTGCTGGTGTTGACGGGTGAAGCCAAGGCCCATGAGGCAAAACAGATGGTCCCGCCGCCGGACTACATCGTGAAGGACCTCGCCGAACTCGCCGCGCGCCTGCGGGAGGAGCGGGCAGGGGGAAAGGTCAAACCGTGATCTCGCAATCGAATCTTCGGGGAGCGCGGGTCGCGCATCGTAGGACAGGCTTCCAGCCTGTCTCCAGCTTCTGTTTGGTTGATCCCGATCCGGGAACTCGCGGCCGGGTTCGCGCCAGAAAAAGAGAGCCGGACTGCTGAAGTATGAGACAGGCTGGAAGCCTGTCCCACAGGATGGGTGCGGCTTTGGGAATGATTATGAAGGTGATGGTGAATCGAGCGGATGCTTTGAAGGCGTTGCAGGGGCAGACCCTGGACGTGCTGATTGTGGGCGGCGGCATTGTGGGCGCGGGGGTGGCGCGGGATGCCGCCCTGCGGGGGTTGAAGGTGGGCCTGGTCGAGCAGCACGATTTTGCGTTCGGCACGAGCAGCCGCTCCAGCCGGTTGCTGCATGGCGGGCTGCGCTACCTGGCGCAGGGCCGCGTGGGATTGGTTCACGAAGCCAGCGTCGAGAAGAAGATCATCCACCACATCGCGCCGCATCTGGCGGAGCCGTTGCCCTTCATTTTCCCCACGTACCGCGGCAACCGGCATTGGGTGCTCTGGCAACTGAAGATCGGCGTCAAGATTTACGACCTGCTGTGCGGCGGCCGCAATCTGGGCAACTCCACCTGGCTAAGCAAAGCCGGGGTGTTGGAGCGGGTGCCGGCGCTGACGCCGACCCGCTTGAACGGCGCGGTCCGTTATTTTGACGGCTTCACCAACGACGCGCGCCTCACCATTGACACGCTGCGTTCCGCCGCCAAGGGCGGGGCGGTGGTGCTGAACTATTGCCGGTTCAAGAACGCGACGCGGACGCGGGATTGGCAATGCGACGTGGAAGACCGGCTGACGCAAACGCCCTTTACCATTCGGGCGAAGGCGGTGGTGAACGCCACCGGGCCGTGGGCCGACGGCCTGCCGCACAGCCGTGTGAAGTTGCGCGTGACCAAGGGCATCCACCTGGTGGTGGATCGCACCCGCGTGCCTGTGCCCGAGACCGTGGTCATGACGGAGGGCCAGCGCATCCTCTTCGCGATTCCGTGGGGGGAACGGACGATTCTCGGCACCACGGACACCGACTACCAAGGTTCATTGGACACCGTGCTTGCCGACGCGGCCGACATCGGCTACGTGCTCGGGATCGCCAACGCGTTCTTCCCGCAGGCGAATCTGGCGCCGGCCGACGTGATCAGCACGTGGGCCGGCTTGCGTCCCTTGATCGCCAACCCGAACGGGAAGCCGTCCGACATCTCGCGCTCGCACGAGATCAAGAACCCGGAGCCGGGCTGGTGGGACGTGGCGGGCGGCAAGCTCACCACCTACCGGTTGATGGCCGAGCAGACGGTGGATCGGATCGTGCGGGAGCAGCAGCTCGCGGCGGCGCCCTGCCGGACGGCGCGGGAACCGCTCCTGCCGGTGGAGCAGACGCGCGGGGTGAGCGGGATTCTGCCGCCCCCGTTCGAGCGCGCGGCGGTGGAGCATTACTGCGCCTGCGAATGGGTGGCGCATCTGGACGACGTGCTCTTGCGGCGAACGAGCTGGCATTATTACCACAAGGACGCGGCCGCCACGGCGGAGCGCGTGGCCAATTGGATGGGCGAGTTGCTGGGGTGGACCCGGGAACGGCAGGCGTCCGAGCTCCGGCGTTACCAACTTGCCGCTGGCTTGAATCCAACGAAACCCGCATCCTCCACCCCGCCGTTGAGCACCGCCGCGGCGGCGTAGCCCGGCGCAGAGTGTTGCCCCGGCAAACCCGGGCTGAAACGAATGGTGAACTGATCGCGCGAGGATTCATGCGGGCCAATTACTCAGACGAGCAACTGCGGCTGGCCGCCCGCCTCTACTATGTGGACGGCTTGGGCCAGACCGAAGTGGCCAAGTTCGCCAAGGTTTCGCAGGCGAAGGTTTCGCGGATGCTGGCCCTCGCCCGTCAGCGGGGCATCGTGCGCATCTCCGTGGCGGAGTACGAGCCGCGCGACTCATCGCTTGAACAGCGGCTCTGCGAGCGTTTTCAGTTGGGCGCCGCGGCCGTGATCAAGACGGTGGCACGCTCCACTCCAGAAGAGGCGCGGCGGGCCGTTGGCCATTTCGGCGCCCCGTTTGTGGCGGCACTGGTGCCGCGGGGCAGTGTGGTGGCAATCGCCGGGGGGCGCACGATTCAGGAATTGGTCCAGGCGCTGCCGGAGGACAAGGAGCGCCGGCTCACGGTGGTTCAGGCGATGGGCAGCATTGACTACACGGTGGGCCCGGTGGACGCCCTTGAACTGGGCCGTACGCTGGCCCGGCGCAGCGGGGGATTCTTTCTCACGTTGAACACGCCGGCGTTCGTGCCGGACAAGCGGACCCGCGATGCGTTCCTGGCGCACGAGCAAATCCGCGGCCTGTGGCAGCGGCTGCGGCAGGCGGAGGTGGCCCTGGTGGGCATTGGCTCGCTGGACAACTCGGCGTTTGTCGAGCGCGGCGTTCTGAGCGCGACCGATTTGCAGGACCTCAAACAGCGCGGCGCCGTCGGCGAGATTTGCGGACGGTTCTTTGATGCGGCGGGACGCGAGTGCGATTCACCCTGGCGCGACCGGGTGCTGAGTATTGACTTGGAGCGCGTCCGTCGGATTCCGCAAGTCATCGGGGTCGTGGCTGGCGCCGATCGGGCGGCTGCTCTGACGGCCGCCATGCGGGGGGGACTGATCAAATCGTTGGTGCTGGATGTGGCCGGCGCCCAAGCTTTGCTCCAGGACGACCCGCCTTTGCCGACAACGGGATTCAAGGCCAAACAAGTATCCAACCGCTGACTGAAGAAGACGTATGATACCATCCTCGCTCACCCTGAAGGAAGCGCTCGCCGCCGCCCGCGAAACGAAGGTCCTCGAACTTGACCACGGGGTGCTGCCGAAAACCGTGCCGGTGTTCCGCTCCCAGTTTGGAAACCGGGAGGCGATTTTGGTGGCGGACGAAAACACCTTTGCCGCCGCCGGCCAACCGGTCTTGGACGCATTCCGCGCGGCGAAGCATCCCGTCCGGGAACCGTTCATCTTTCGCGACCCGGCGCTCTACGGCGAGTCTCGGTTCGTCGAACAGTTGGAAGCAGCGCTGAAGCAACACCAAGCCATCGCCGTGGCGGTCGGCAGCGGCACGATCAACGACCTGACCAAGCTGGTTTCGCATCACCTGAACCGGCCTTATCTGTGCGTGGCCACGGCGGCTTCGATGGACGGCTACACCGCCTTTGGCGCGTCCATCACGCACCAGGGCGCGAAGACGACCTTTCTCTGCCCGGCGCCCGTCGCGGTGATCGCGGACCTGGACGTAATTTGCGCCGCGCCCGGCCTGATGAACGCCTGGGGCTACGCTGATTTGCTGGCCAAAGTGCCCGCCGGGGCGGATTGGATTCTGGCCGATGCCGTGGGCGCCGAGGCGATGGACGCCCAGGCGTGGGCCATCGTGCAA
Source organism: uncultured Verrucomicrobiota bacterium (assembly GCA_964548925.1). Lineage (GTDB taxonomy): Bacteria > Verrucomicrobiota > Verrucomicrobiia > Limisphaerales > MWDV01 > MWDV01. The sequence goes on from CAZJTM010000242.1 coordinate 6,694, forward strand.
GGCCGGTTGCGCGAGTTGGTCGGCGATCCGGCCGGCGTGTTCGCGCGCGAGCCGGCGGCCATTCGGCGGCTGATGGAAGGTCTGTTGCTCGGCGGTTTTGCCATGCAATCCGCCCAGTCCAGCCGGCCCGCTTCCGGCGCGGAACACCAGTTCAGCCATCTCTGGGACAATCAACATCACACCCACAACGGTGAGACACCGTCCCACGGTTTCAAAGTGGCCATTGGCACCCTGGCCACCACGGCGATGTTTGAGTTCCTGCTGGAACAACCGCTGGACCGGTTGGACGTGGACGCGTGCGGCGCGGCTTGGCCGGACCTTGACGCCTGGTGCCGGCGCGCGCGTGAATCGCTACGAGACGAGAACTTGGCGGCGCTGGCGACCCGGGAGTTGACCGCCAAGCATTCCACGCCGGACGAACTCCGGGCACAGTTGCGCACCGTGCGCGACACCTGGCCGGAACTGCGGGAGAAGTTGCGCGCCCGGTTGCTCCCGCTGAGCAAGCTGAAAGAGATGTTGCGCGCCGCGGGGGCGCCCGCGGAACCGGAGGAGATTGGCATCTCCCGCGAGCGGTTGCGGCTGAGTTATTGGCAGGGTTTCTACATCCGCCGCCGGTTCAATGTGCTGGACCTGGTGGTCCGCGCCGGCCTGCTGGAGGCCGGCCTGAACCATATCTTTGGTCCAACCGGCCCTTGGCCCATCCCCGGCGGCGGTGCGGACCGCACTGCGCCTAAACCCCGATGAAGCCCGCCGCCCAATCCGTGCGTTATCCCTCCGGTCTTCGCATTGCCGATCCGGCGTGCGAGAGTTTCTTGGAGGTGTCCTTTGTTTAAGGCGGTCACCCGGTTTTTCCTGACGGGGCCTGACGCGGTGCCGTTAGCCGACGCGGCGGAGATAAAGCGTGCGTATCGAAGACGCCGGATCTCCGTGTTTCTGTCCATCACCCTGGGCTACGCCATGTATTATGTCATCCGCCAGGGATTCGCCGTGGTGAAGAAACCGCTGCTGGCGGCCGGGATTTTTGATCCGATGCAGATTGGCGCCATCGGCTCGGTCTTTTTCGTGACCTACATGATCGGCAAGTGCGTGAATGGCTTCCTCGCCGATCGGCTGAACATCAAGCGCTTCCTGGCCTTGGGATTGTTGGGGTCCGCCACGTTGCTGGTGCTGCTGGGGTTTTGTACCAGCTTCCACTTGTTCGCCGTCTTGTGGGGGCTGTGCGGGTGGTTTCAGACTTTCGGCGCCGCGCCCTGCATCGTGTCACTGAACCAGTGGTTCTCGAACAAGGAACGGGGCACGTTGTACGGCCTCTGGTTCTCCGCCCACAACATCGGCACGGGGCTCACCTACATCATCACGGCCTTCATCGTCGGCGCGTTTGGATGGCAAATGGGATTCTTCGCGCCCGGCCTGCTGGGCATCAGTGCCGCGGTGTTTCTTTATTTGTTCATGTACGACCGGCCGGAAGTTTATGGTTTGCCGCCGATCGCCGTCTATTCCGGCGAACAAACCCCCGAAGAGCACAAGGCCAAGGACCGGCCCGTCTTTAAGGCTCAATTTGCGGTCATCACCCGGCCCGCAGTGTGGGTTTTGGGACTTTCCTCCGCAGCCTGTTACGTCACGCGGTATGCGTTTGAGTCGTGGGGCGTGGTGTTCCTGACCGAAGCCAAGAGTTACAGCCTCACCAAAGCCAGCGCGATCATTTCGATTTCGCAATTCGCCGGCATCGTCGGCGCGATGACCTGCGGATTGATCTCGGACCGACTCTTCCATCACAAACGGAGCGTGCCCTGCCTGTTGTTTGGCATCTTCTTTGTGCTGTCCACGGCGACGTTTGTCTATGTCCCGGCGGGGCATCCGTGGAGCGACTACGTGAGCATGATGTTTTTCGGCTATACCGTTTACGCGCTGGTGACTTATCTGGGGGGGCTGATGGCGGTGGACATTTGCTCGAAGAAAGCCACCGGCGCCGCGATGGGGGTCATCGGTCTCTTCAGCTATGCCGGAGCTTCCTTGCAGGAGGCCGTGGGCGGGTATTTGCTCAACGCCCACAAGACCATCGGCGCCGATGGCAAGACGCTCTACGATTTTACCGCCGTTGGGCATTTTTGGGTGATTGCTGCGGCGCTCGCATTGGTGCTGCCGCTGTTGGTCTGGAATGCAAAGCACGAGGATTGACGAGTCAGGGCCTCAGCCCCGGACACGAATTTCGCGAATGTACACGAACGGGATCGCGGTTCGGGCCAATTCGAGGAACTGGCGCCGCTACTGCACGAGCGCTTGATCGAGCAGGGCTTTCTCCTCGGGCAGCAGGAAAGCCTTCTCCGCCCGCTTGAGGTAGCCTTGGGCGAGTTCCTTTTGTCCAT
>CAZJTM010000243.1:0-9051 GCA_964548925.1 uncultured Verrucomicrobiota bacterium
ACCCAGTCCGGTTTTGATCGCACACAAAATTCCGGTTTTGAAAACTACACGACATGCCGTGGAAATTGCCTTGCGCAACGGGCGGCGGGCTGGTTGATTGTGCCTGCTTGGCTGCGCATATGGCGGAATTGGCAGACGCGCTACTTTGAGGTGGTAGTGGAGTAATCCGTGCAGGTTCAAGTCCTGCTATGCGCACCACTCATTTCACAGCTCTGTCAGTACAAGCGCAAGAAGGCGACTTCGACAAGGTCAACCGTCAAACCATGTTCGGGATTCGACTCGACAGGCGAGACTTGACTCTGTCGTCGGCTTGGTTTGGTCTTGCCCGATGCAGATGCGTTCCACGCGGTCCTGGTTCTCGACGCTGTGGTTCAGGTTGCTCGCCTTTCCGATGGTGGGCGGGCTGCTCCTTCTCGCCGCCGGGCGCGAAATCCCCAAGCCCTTGGCCGACCACCCCGGCAACATCTTTCTGGAGGGGGAAGAGGTCACGGTCACCGTGCCATCTGGGCCCACGACAGGTTGGCAGTTGCTTGACGTTACCGGCGAAGTCCTGGCGGAGCCGGAGGTTCGAGACGGCCGGGTTGCGCTGGGCCGGTTGCCGGTGGGATTCTACAAGCTAAGACTCAAGGCCGCGCCCGGGACGAACTGGATTTCGCTGGGCGTGTTGGCGCCGTTGTCGGCGGCCACGCCCCCCTCCTCTCCCATCGCTTTGGACGTGGCTGCGGCGTGGTTCTACCCGCCGGAGAAACTGGAGGCCGTGGCCAGCCTCTGTGCGTTGGCGGGTGTCAACTGGGTGCGCGACCGGTTGACTTGGGCGCAGATGGAGCCGCAACGCGGCCAGTTTTCCGTCACGAACCAATACGATGCCGCAGCTCGCGCACAGGCGGAGGCGGGATTACAGGTCCTGCAGGTTTTGCACGCGTCGCCGGCCTGGGCCAACCCGGATCGGAAACGCTTTCCCCTCGATCTGCGGGACGTCTATCGCTTCCATCGCGAAATGGCGCGGCGCTGGGCCGGACAGGTGCGGGCCTTCGAGCCGTGGAATGAGGCCGACATTGCCATGTTCGGCGGCCACACCGGCAGCGAGATGGCATCGCTGCAAAAAGCCGCGTACTTGGGGCTGAAGGCCGGCAACCCGGACGTGATCGCCTGCCTGAATGTGTTCGCCACGCACCGGCGGGCGCACTTGGAAGACTTGCAGGCCAATGCAACGTGGCCTTACTTCGACACCTTCAACCTGCACCATTACGAAGCTTTCGAGCAATATCCTTCGCTCTATGCCGACTTCCGCGGCGCGTCGGCCGGGCGACCCTTGTGGGTGACCGAGTGCGCCCTGCCGGTGAAGTGGGCCGGCGACGCCCAACTCCAAGAGCCCACTGACGCCGACTTGAGTGTGCAAGCCGAACGGGTGGCGAAGACTTTCGCCTTGTCGCTGCATGAAGGCTCGGCGGCGACTTTTTACTTTCTGTTGCCGCATTACGTGGAGGGGCAGACGCAATTCGGCAGCGTGCGGCGCGACCTCACGCCGCGTCCGGCGTACGTGGCCTTGGCGGCGGTGGGACGCTGGTTGGCCGATGCGCGACCACGAGGGCGGCTGCGCAGCGGGCCGACCCAGCAGGCATATCTTTTCGATGCCAAGCCGGACGGCAAACGAAGCCAGGTCTTGGTCGCCTGGGACACGACGGGCGAATCCACGCTGACCTTGCCCGTGCTTGCGGAAGCCGTGGTGGACCACTTCGGGCGACGGCGGCAATTCCTCGGAAGCAACGCTCCGCCGCAGAGGCTCACGCTGGGCACCGCGCCGATCTTCATCGTGCTCGCGGCTGATGCGGCGCAAACCTTGGACTTGGTTTCGCCTCCTGTGGCACCGGACAGACTCCCTGGGTTCGCTTCCCCCATCGTCCTGCAATCCCTGTGGCCTGAAGCGCAGGTGGTGTTGAACAAGTCCGCTTATCGCCTGGCGAGTGGCAAAGCGGAGCAGATACCCGTCTGGGCTTACAACTTCGGATCGAACCAGGTCCGGGGACGACTCCAGGTCACCGCCCCGGTTGGGTGGGCGTGCGCCCTGCCGGAGACGGTTGAGATCGCACCCGGCGGTCGAACGGAACTCCCTTTCACTGTGAACACGGGCGACCCGCGCGGGCAGTTGATCGAAACCCTGCGCATCCACGGTGACTTCGGGCCTGCCGGCAAGCCGGTGCTTTCCTTGAGGCTCATGGTCCCTGCCGCTGCCGCCTCCACAGCCTTGCCCGAAGCCACCCAGGCCCCGCGCTGGCAAGCCGCGATTTCCGGCGGCGGCCAGCTTGCGATCAAGGCGGACCAGCAACTGTTGATCGTGGACGCCCGTTGCGATGGACCAGACCGCTGGGTGTTTCCGACGCTCCCACTGAACGCCGGGGAAGTGCCGCCGCCCACGGCTGAAGCACTGGGACTCTCTTTTACCCTCGTGGAAGGCACCGGGCAGTTTCGTGTGATCTTCGCGGAGGCCAATGGCAGCGCCTACGTGGCCGAATTCATCGCGCCGCCGCGTCCGGGAGAGACGCTGGAGGCGCTGGCTTTTTTCGAGGGCGCCGTGCATGGCAGCCCGTGGTCAAAACCCGATCCCAATCATCGTCTGGACGCGGACCAAATCCGCGTGATCAAAGTGGGCTGCAACACCAGCGCTGATCGCGTCCGGTTTTCTTTTGGCAACCTGCGGTGGATTCACTCAACGTCCCAGCCGCCGGTCAAAGCGGCGTCAACGCCCGACGCGAAGACGAGCCCGGAGTCGCAGCCATGAACGCTGAACCGTCCCGGCGTATCGTAGCGGCGCGTCGGCAGACTGCCGCCATTTGCGGACTGGTCAGTCGGCGGCGCTCTGCCAAGACGCCGCTCTTGGGACGCCGCATGCCGTAAGCCCGCCGACCGCATGCCACCCATCAATGACCATCCGCCGGAAACGTCCCGATCCTGCCCTTGGATGTTGGCCCGCGTTGGACGGAAGGTGACGGGTGGGTTTCTGAAGCGGGCGTTGCTCGCAGTTCTCCTTGTCGTCGCGGTCTTTGGTCTTGTGGTCGCTTGGTGGCGCTATCCAGCGGAGAACCACTTCTCCATCCTCCGTTGCACGATTTCGTTTCTGGGTTCGCCCGACGCCAACCGCAATCCGAACGGCTGGCGTTACTACCAGACGGGCATGACGGCGCTGGTGCTGCTGCTGTTTCATCTGGCGTGGGAGCGGCATGGCCGGCTGCGAGCGCGGATCGGAAGGGCGGCTGTTTGGAGCAGCGCCGCCACGTTTGTGTCCCTTGCGCTCGTCCTGCTCGCGGTGTGGATTCCTGATACGCGGCAAGGTCAATGGTTCGGGATGCGCACCGGCCAATTCCACACGCGTCTGGCCATTGCCGCGATCCCGTTCATGGCGTTCGCCATCGTGGTGGATGGCGTAGCGCTCTGGTGGGCGGGTGTGCGTCCGCGCGCCCTGTGGCCGTTTCATCTGTACGGCCTGATCACGCTCGTTGGCGCCTGGCAACTGATCTCCTGGGAATGGATGTGCAAACGGGATCCGACGCTGCGTCACTGGCCGGGCGATGGCTTGCATTCCACGCCGCTTTGGGAGTGGATCATCTTCTCCTACCTGATTGGCTTCTTGGTTTGGATGGCCTATGGCCGATTGTTGACGACTGAAAAGCGATCCGACCCTGCCCGTTGAACTGGCAGGGATTCGTCGAACAGCAATCAGGTTCGGCTTTCGCCACCGCCGCCGCGCGGAGCAATACGCCAAGTCAGTTCTTGCCCTCTTTGCTTGGCGGCGCGTTGGTGCCTTTGGCCTCGGCTTCCTTGAGTTCAAGGCTGCGCAGCACGCGTTTCTTCAGGTCGGCGTACATGGCGTTGGTGACGGAATCGAGATCGCGCCGGGCCTCGTCGAACCGCCCCGCGTTCAGCTTGAAGCGGGCGAAGTGGATGTAGATGCCTTCGCGCTCAATATCGTCGCGGGCCAGCTTCTGGGCATACCGCCAGGCGAGCAGCGCGTCCTCCGTGCGCGGCGGCCTGATGCCGTAGTAGGTCTGGGCGATGTCCGTGGCGAGCAGGAAATTGGTGGGATCGCGTTGGAGCGCCTGGGCGTAAAGGTCCAGCGCCTTGTCAAACACCTGCGCTTCATTGATCCGGTAGTGCTCCATCGCGGCCGTGCGGAAGAGGTACACGACCGTGCCGAGGCTCTGGTAGTACATTGGTTCGTTCGGTTCCAGTTCGATGGCCTTGGCATAGTACTCGAAGGCCTTGGTCACCGGGCCGCAGTGGGCGTAGTACTTGGCGAGGTTGTTCCAAGCGGCCGGGTTCTTGGGGTCAAGCTGGCGGGCGTGTTCCCATTGGTCATGCGCGCCGTCCTCGTCCTTGATGTCGCCCAGAAAGCTGCCAAACGCCAGCCGGGCGCGGGCGTGGTCCGGATGCCGTTTGAGGAAATCCTCGTAGGCTTTGCGAACCGGCTCGAAATGCGTCTGAATGCGCTGGCGAACCGAGCCTGCGGGCGCGGGGGCGCCTTGCGCGGCAAAGGCCTCGTTCTCGCGGATGATCCGGTCCACCTCCTCGAGGGTGGTGTCGTCCAACTCCAGCAGCCGTTGGTATTCCTGTTCGACGGGATCATTCGGGTCCGCCACCGGCTTGGAGGCGACCACGGCTTTCGCGGCGACATTGCTGACGGCGACCGGCTGGTTGGTCGCCAGCAGCGCGCCAAGGAGTCCGACGAGTAGATTAGTCACGGGCGCAAGCTACCACGCCGGCGGAGACAGTCGAGCGTGGCCTGAGGCGGGCCAAGAGCGACGACCAAGGTGTCCGGACATCTGCCTGGAGCGCATCAACTCCTCGCAAGCTATACCGAGACGCTGCTACGGTTCAGGGGAGCAAAGCGCGTATCGGAGTTTGGCGAATTCTCCCTCCGACCGTTTACGCTGACCAAAGGCCCGGGATCGCGCGTCCGCAGTCGGGGCATTGTCCTTGGGCGGTGATTTGGTAATCGCGGATGAGGTAGCCGCAGCGTTCCACGAGCGTGCGGCCACAGCCTGGACAACGGGTGTTCTCCCACGGCCCCACGCGCCCGGGCAGGTTGCCGGCATAGACGAATTGCAGCCCCTCGCTCGCGGCGATTTCCGCCGCGCGCACGAGATCGGCGGCGGTCGTGTTGGCCGGTTCGGTCATCTGGTAGTCCTTGTGAAACGCGGTCACGTGCCACGGAATCGTGGGGCTGACAGAGGCCACGAACCGGGCGATGGCGCGCAACTCGTCTTCGCTGTCGTTCCAGCCGGGCACGAGCAGCGTCAATACTTCCAGCCAGATCCCGCGCGCGTGAAGCTGGCGCACGGTTTCCCGCACGGGCGCCAGGGTTCCGCCCAACGCGCGATAGCGGCGATCGTCCCAGGTCTTCAAGTCCACTTTGTAGCAGCGAATCCAGGGCGCGAGGAAATCCAGCGCCTCCGGCGTGGCGTGGCCGTTCGAGACGAAGCCGCAGACCAAGTCGCGCGCGACGGCTTCCTTGAACACCGCCACCGCCCATTCCGCCGTGATCAGCGGCTCGTTGTAGCTGGACACGACCAGCTTGGCGCCGGCGCGCTCCGCCGCGCCGACCAGTTGTGCCGCTGTGGCCGGCTGAATCGGCGCCCGCGAAGCCTCGTCACGCAGCACCTGGCTGGTGACCCAGTTCTGACAATAGCCGCAATGGAAATCGCAACCCAGCATCCCGAACGTGAGCGCGTCGCTGCCCGGCAAGACATGGAAGAACGGCTTCTTCTCCACTGGATCACTGGCCAGGCCCGCGACGTAGCCAAACGGGACTCTCAATTCGCCACCGCGGTTGAAACGCACCTTGCAGATGCCGCGCCGGCCCTCGGCGATCAGGCAACGATGGCCACAGGCGACGCACCGCACTTTGCCGGTCTCTCGCTGCCCGAGCGACCCCGGCGCGGTGTGCCGGTCCAACAACGCGGCAAGCGATTCGTCCGCGACGCGTGATCCGGCCCGGGCGGCGTCGGACGAACTTGGATTGGTGGCTTGCGAAGTCACGGCGGTTTCAGTGAGGGAAGGCTAGGCCAACCCCCGAGGCGATTCAAGCGTGCCGCCCCGGATTCTGGTTCGCAAGACGACGTTGCCTCACGGGATGGCGTTGGCATCAGGGAGAAATCACCCGGGGATGGTTGCGCGGGATTGCGTTGCGCGGCCCGGTGGTGTAGCTAGGCGTCCCGTGAACATGCATTTTGCCCGGTTGAGCCAGCGAACCATGATCCTCGCCGCCAGTTGTGTCCTCGCGTTGCACCTCGGCGCCGGTTCAGCCGGCGCAAAGGCGAACTGGCTTTCGCCTGCTGCACTTATCGCCGCGCCGGACGGCGGAATGCTTTACATCGCCTGCGCCACCGGTGATCGCGTGCTGGTGTTCGACCTCGCCACGCGGGCGGTGACGAAGTCCATCGCCACGCCCGCCGCGCCGAGCGGCTTGGCGCTTTCCGCCGACGGCAAGACGCTGTTCGTCACCTGCGCCGCGCCGGAGAGCGCGGTCTGCGTGGTGGATGCGGTCCAAGGCCGGGTGACCGACCGGCTCTCCGCCGGCCACACCGCCATGGCACCGGTTGTGTCGCCCGACGGCAAGACGCTCTACGTCTGCAACCGGTTCAATGACGACGTCAGCGTGCTGGACCTTGCAACAAAGAAGCTCGCGCGCCGGATTGCCGTTCGCCGCGAACCCGTCGCCGCCGCAATCACCCCGGATGGCCAGCGCCTGCTCGTCGCTAATCACCTGCACACCGGTCGAGCCGATGCGGACCATGTCAGTGCGGTCGTCAGCGTCATTGACACGGGGCTGGGCCAGGTGGTGGACGACTTGCGGCTGCCCAATGGCAGCGGGTCGTTGCAAGACATTCGGGTTTCGCCGGACGGCAAATACGCAGTGGTCACGCACATCCTCTCCCGTTTTCATTTGCCGACCACGCAACTCGACCGTGGTTGGATGAACACCAACGCCAAGACGATTATTGACCTGGCCCGCATGCAGGTGCTCAACACGGTGCTGCTCGATACGATAGACCGCGGTGCGGCGAATCCTTGGGGTGCCGCCTGGAGTGCCGATGGCAAGACCCTAGTGGTCGCAATTGCCGGCACGCACGAACTCAGCGTCACGGATTTTCCGGCGTTGCTTGAGAAACTGGCCAAGGTCGCGTTGGCCGCGCCGGAGGGTGGAGCCGCGGCGTTGCCGTACAGCGCCTCGGCTTCGCGCGTGCCTTCGGATGTTCCGAACGATCTGGCCTTTCTCGTGGGCGTGCGCGAGCGGCGGCGTCTGCCGGAAGGCGATTTGGGCCCGCGCGCGGTCGCAGTGGTGGGCCGGCATGCTTATGTGGCGAACTATTTCTCCGACACGCTCACCGTGATGGAACTGGACGGCACACATCCCAAAGCGGAATCCATCCCGCTCGGGCCAAAACCGCAGATGACCGCTGCGCGCCAGGGCGAATTCTACTTCAACGACGCGCGCATCTGCTTTCAGGGTTGGCAAAGTTGCGCGAGCTGCCATCCCGGCGACGGCCGCGTGGACGCGTTGAACTGGGACCTGCTCAATGACGGCATCGGCAATCCGAAGAACAACAAGAGCCTGTTGCTGGCCTTCCAGACACCGCCGGCCATGAGTCTGGGCGTGCGCGAGGACGCCGCCGGCGCCGTGCGCGCCGGCATCCGGCACATCCTGTTCACCGTGCAACCCGCGGATGTGGCCAATGCGATAGACGCCTACCTGCAATCCCTCAAGCCGGTCCCGAGCCCGCGCTTGGTGAAGGGCAAACTCTCGCCGGCGGCCAAGCGAGGGGAGAAGCTTTTCAACAGCAAACAGACCGCCTGCGCCACGTGTCATCCCTGGCCGTTGCTGACCGACCTGCAGAGCTACGATGTGGGAACGGCCGGTCGGTTCGATCAAGCTGCCAGCGCGTTCGACACCCCCACGCTCGTGGAACTCTGGCGCACCGCGCCGTATCTCCACGACGGTTCCGCCGCCACCGTGCGCGACGTGCTGACCACTGCCAACAAGAACGACCAGCACGGCAAGACCTCGCACCTGACCGCTGATCAACTCAATGATCTGATCGAGTATTTGCTGTCCCTTTAACTACGAAACTACGACCGTAGCGGCGGTCGGCAGATCGCCGCCGTTTGACACGATGAGGCCGTGGCCCATCCATCGAAGTGCAGGTCGGACTGCGACAATGGCGGCTTTCTCCCGAAAGCCGCTACGCTCGCACGATTCGGTTTTCGGCAATCGCGTTTCGTGTTTCGAGCTTCCTTTGGCTTTTGGCTTTCGGTATTCGGAATTTGATTTATGAAACAAAAACCTCTCGGCAATTCGGGCCTCTCGGCTTCCATCGTTGGTCTCGGCGCGTGGGTGCTCGGCGGCGGACAAATCTGGGGCACAGACACCGACGACGCGGAATCGGTGCGCACCATCCAGGCGGCGCTCGACCTCGGCATCAACCTCATTGACACCGCGCCCGCCTACGGCTGGGGACGCAGCGAGCGCGTCGTGGGCCGCGCGCTCAAGGGCCGGCGCGACCGCGCCATCCTCGCCACCAAATGCGGCCTCTGGTGGGAGGACGCGCGCGGCAGCTTCTTCGCCGATTTCGACGGCAAGAAAATGAACCGCAGCCTCCGGCCCGACACGATCCAGATCGAGATCGAGAATAGCCTGCGCCGGCTCGACGTGGACTGCATTGACCTCTACCAAACGCATTGGCCGTCAATGCCGCCGGATCACACGCCCATCGCCGACACCATGGCCGTGCTGCTCAAGCTCAAGCAACAGGGCAAAATTCGCGCCATCGGCGTCTGCAACGTGTCGCTCGATGAACTGAAGGAAAACCTTCGCTGCGGTGGCATCGTGAGCGACCAGTTCCGTTACTCGATGCTGCATCGCGAGGCGGAGGCGGACATCCTGCCGCATTGCGCGCGGCACAACCTCGCCACGCTCACCTACATGTCCCTCGAACAGGGCTTGCTCACCGGCAAGATTGGCATGGACCGCGTCTTCCAGCCCGGCGAATTCCGCAA
>CAZJTM010000244.1:0-8788 GCA_964548925.1 uncultured Verrucomicrobiota bacterium
GCCACCGGCGGCGCAATAAGCTCGGGGGAGAATTCACCCAGCCTCAATTCGCGTTTTGCCCCCTGAACCGTGGCGACGTCTCGGCGGAGGGCCGCCATCTTTCACCTCCAAGAAACTGCGGCGCTCTGCGGAGACGCCGCTACGCCAAGGTTCATGGGAAGGGCGGGCATTCCACTCGGCAGTCGTTTTCTTTCGTGTGTTTCCCGCGTTTCGTGGTTCAATTCCCGCGCATGGTTCAATACTTGGATTTGCTGCGTCATGTGCTGGAGCGGGGCCGGTTCAAGGCCGACCGCACCGGCACGGGCACGTACTCCGTCTTCGGTGCGCAGGTGCGTTACCCGCTGAAAGAGTCGTTCCCGCTGCTCACGACCAAGAAGCTCCATGTGAAGTCCATCATCCACGAACTGCTCTGGTTTCTCGCCGGCGACACCAACGTCAAGTCGCTGAACGAACGCGGCGTGACCATTTGGGACGAGTGGGCGGGGGAGAATGGCGACCTGGGCCGCATCTACGGCGCTCAATGGACCGATTGGCGCACGCCGGACGGGCGCTCCATCAACCAGATTGACCGCGTCATCGCCGAGATTCGGCAGAACCCGGACAGCCGCCGGCTGATCGTGACGGCGTGGAATCCGGGCGAGTTGGACCAAATGGCGCTGCCGCCCTGCCACACGCTGTTCCAATTCTACGTCAGCGAGGGCGAACTGAGTTGCCAGCTCTACCAACGGAGCGCCGACATCTTCCTGGGCGTCCCGTTCAACATCGCCAGCTATGCGCTCCTCACGCTGATGGTGGCGCAGGTCTGCGGCCTGAAGGCCGGCGACTTCGTCCACACCTGTGGCGACCTGCACCTCTACAGCAATCACGTGGAACAGGCGAAGCTCCAGCTTTCCCGCACGCCGCGTCCGCTGCCGACGATGAAGTTAAACCCCGGGGTCAAGACCCTGCGCGACTTCAAGTTCGAGGACTTTGAACTGATCGGCTACGATCCGCATCCGGCCATCAAGGCGCCGGTTGCGGTTTGACCGTTGGCCCGAACCGTCGTTACTCTCACGCGCGCTCCATGAACCCGCTGGAAACTTACCTGAGCGAGCTTCGCGAGTTGCGCGCCTCGCAGGCCGTCACCCGGGAAACGTCCGGCTATCCCGCGCTCGCCAACCTGCTCAACGCCATCGGCGGCGCGCTCAAACCGAAGGTCCGCTGCCTCATCCAGCTCAAGAACCAGGGCGCCGGGCTGCCGGATGGCGGCCTGTTCACGCCGGACCAGCTCAAGAACCAGGATGACGAGCAGCCGCTGCAAGGCGTGACGCTCCCGGCCCGCGGTGTGATTGAAATCAAGAGTCCCGGCGAGGAAATCGCTCAGCTTGCCGAGACGGATCAGGTGAAGGATTACGTCGCGCGCTACGGCTTGGTGCTGTTGACCAATTACCGCGAATTCCAGTTGCTGGTTCGGGGCACAGGCTGGAAGCCTGTACCTCTTGAAGCGTTCCGGCTGGCCGAGGACGAGGCCGCTTTCTGGGCCGCCGCCGCGCAACCGCGCCAGACCGCCGCCGCGCTGGGCGAACGCTTCACCGAATACCTCAAGCGCGTCCTGCTTCACGCCGCGCCGCTGAACAATCCCAAGGACGTCGCCTTCTTCCTTGCCTCCTACGCCCGCGATGCCCGCGCGCGGGTGGAAGCTGCCGCCGACCTGCCCGCGCTGGTCGCCGTCCGCACCGCGCTCGAAGAGTCGCTGGGCATGAAGTTCGAGCCTGGCCGGGGCGAACACTTCTTCCGCTCCACGCTCGTCCAGACGATCTTCTACGGCGTCTTTTCCGCCTGGGTGCTGTGGCATAAGCAACACGTAGGACAGGCTTCCAGCCTGTCTCCATCTTCAATTCCCTCGAACGAAGAGTCAGAGACAGGCGGGACGCCTGTCCTACGTTTCGACTGGCGCGCCGCGGCCTGGACGCTGCACGTGCCGATGATCAAGGCGCTCTTCGAGCAGGTCGCCACGCCCACCAAGCTCGGACCGCTTGGCCTGGTGGAAGTGTTGGACTGGACTGCCGCCGCCCTCAACCGCGTGGACCGCCCCGCTTTCTTCGAGAAGTTCCTCGAAACCAACGCCGTCCAGTATTTCTACGAGCCGTTCTTGGAAGCCTTCGATCCCGAGCTGCGCAAACAACTCGGCGTCTGGTACACCCCGCCGGAGATCGTCGAATACCAGGTCGAGCGCGTGGACCGCGTGTTGCGCGAGGAACTGGACATCGCCGACGGCCTGGCCGACCCGCGGGTGTTTGTCCTCGACCTTTGCTGCGGCACGGCGGCGTATCTCGTGCAAGTCATCCGCCGCATCGCCCGCACACTCAGGGAGGACAAGGGCGAGGGCGCGCTGGCGGAACTGGCCGTGAAGGAGGCCGCGCAGAAACGGGTCTTCGGCTTCGAGATCATGCCCGCGCCGTTCGTCGTGGCGCATCTGCAAATGGGCCTGCTCCTGCAAAGCCTCGGCGTGGCGCTGGACGAGGCGCGCGGCGAGCGCGCCGGCATTTTCCTGACCAACGCCCTCACCGGCTGGGACTTCGCGGGCGACAACCCGAAGCTCGCCAACTGGCCCGAACTGGAAGCCGAGCGCAAAGGCGCGGGCCGCGTCAAGCAGCAGACACCCATCCTCGTCATCCTCGGCAACCCGCCCTACAACGCCTATGCCGGCGTCAGCCCGGAGGAGGAGCAGGGCCTCGTCGAGCCCTACAAGGAAGGGCTGGTCAAGGACTGGGGCATCAAGAAGTTCAACCTCGACGATCTTTACGTGCGGTTCTTCCGGCTCGCGGAACGGAAGATCGCGGAGCACAACCTACCGGGCCAGCCGCGCCAGGGCATCGTCTCGTTCATCTCGAACCACTCGTGGATCAGCGACCCCTCGTTTGTCGTCATGCGGCGGCATCTGCTCCGGTCGTTCGACAAGATTTGGATCGAGAACCTGCACGGCAACCGGAAGATTTCGGAATACGCGCCGGACGGGCGGACGAGCGAGACGATTTTTGCGATGCAAGGCTTCTCGCCCGGCATCCAGCAAGGCGTCGCCACGTCGCTGCTGGTGCGAACGGAGAAACGGCGGAAGCCGACCGTGCTGTTCCGCGACGACTTGCACGCCGCGCGGGCCGCCGAACGCCGGGCGCAGCTCCTTGCCGGTCTCAAGGCCAGGAGGTTCGACGCGCAGTACGAGAAGGCCAACCCCACCACAGCCAACCGCTTCAGCTTCCGACCCTCGGACGTGGCCTCGCACTACCTGGAATGGCCCGCGCTCGTCAGTCTGTGCGCCGAAGCGCCGAGCAACGGCTTGATGGAAAAGCGCGGCGGGGCACTGATTGATCTGGACCGGGCCGCTTTGGAAAAGCGGATGCGTGACTACTACGACCCGAACGTGTCGTGGGAACAGTTGAAGGCGTTGGGCACGGGATTGACGGAGGATGCCGCGCGGTTCGATGCGCAGAAGGCGCGGGCGAAGGTGACGGACGCGGAGGACTACCAGCCGGATCATCTCCGGCGTTACGCGCTGCGGCCCTTCGACACGCGCTGGTGCTATTACAGCGCGGAACGGCCGCTGTGGAACGAACCACGCCCGTCGCTCTGGAAGCAATGCTGGAAGGGGAACGCGTTCCTGCTCACGCGCATGAATTGCCCGAGAACATTGGAAGGCGCGCCAATGAGCTTCACCCGCTTGCTCTGCGACGACCATTACCTGACACCGGACGCCGTCGCGATTCCGCTGCGCCTCCGCGTGACGAAGGACAAACCCAAGCGGAAAGACGACGGCAACGGCGAGTTCGGCAGCATCCTGCACGAAGCCGCGCCGGCTTACCGCGTTGGCGAACAGTTCACCGCCAATCTCTCGCCCGCCGCCCGCGCCTACCTCGCCAGCCTCGGCCTGAAGAATCCCGACGCCGACGCGGACACGGCGGCACTGATCTGGATGCACGCCCTGGCCATCGGTTTTTCGCCTGCCTATCTCGCCGAAAACGCGGACGGCATCCGGCAGGATTGGCCGCGCATTCCATTGCCGAAATCAAAAGCCGCGCTGCTGGCCTCCGCCGCGTTGGGCCGGCAAGTCGCCGCGTTGCTCGACACCGAGACGCCCGTGCCGGGCGTGGACACGGGCAAGCTGCGCCCGGAGTTGAAAAGCATCGCCGTGCTGGAGTTCCTCGGCAAAGCCGATTCAGAGGAGGAACAGCGCCGGCGGTTGGCGGTCACCGCCGGCTGGGGACACGCGGGCAAGGGCGGGGTCACGATGCCTGGCAAAGGTCGCCTCGCCACGCGCGGCTACACGGCGGAGGAGGCGCAAGCAATGCGTGTAGGCCGGGTGCCCTCACCCGGCGGTTCCGTTCCCAACGCCGCGTCAGGGAACGCGGCCTGCATCGCACTCGGCTCTTCCACCCATGACATTTTCCTGAACGACACCGCTTGCTGGCGCAACGTGCCGGAGCGGGTCTGGGATTTCACAATCGGCGGCTACCAGGTCATCAAGAAATGGCTCAGCTACCGCGAATTTGAGTTGCTGGGTCGCCCGTTGACGCCCGACGAAGCGCGGGAGGTCACGCAAACCGCCCGCCGCATCGCCGCGCTGATCCTGCTCCAGCCGGCGCTGGACGTGAACTACCAAGCGGTGAAAGCCGCCCCTTTCCCGTGGAAAGCATGAAGCCGCAGCAATTGGAACTGGGGCACAAGTTTGCGTCGCGCGGCCATCCGTTTCCTCGTAGCGGCGTCTCGGCAGAGCGCCGCCATTTGGAGGTGCCGGAATCAGCGGCGCTCTACCGAGACGCCGCTACGCCGCCCGACTCGCCGACCAACCGGGGACTGTTCCACATTCCGTCCGGTGACTGGGCACGGCGCGGCCTCGTGGACCGCGCGTTCGTCGAGCGTTCCGTGGCGGCGATGCGCGCGCAGCCTGGTGCCGAAAGGGAGCTGCGCCAGGCGATGGCCGAAACCCTGGACAGCGTCCGCGACCTGGACCGGTTCTACGGTTGCAAACCCAACGCCTGGGCCACGGCGACGCGCGAGCGCCTCTGGATGGAGCACTTCACGGTCGAGGCGATCTTGCAGGAGCTGATCGGGCGACAATGACGCCTCCCACAGCCATCGCCGCCATGTCGCTCAACCGCGTGATTGGATGCAGCGGTCGCATCCCGTGGCACTTGCCGGAGGACTTCAAGTGGTTCAAGCGCACCACGACGGGCCACGTGCTGGTCATGGGGCGCAAGACCTTTGAGTCCATTGGCAAGCCGTTGCCCAACCGCGAAACTCTCGTGTTGAGCCGCGGCGGGTTTGCGCATCCCGGCGTGCGGGTGATCGGTAACTTGAGCGAGGCGTTGACACTGGCAGGCAACCGCCAGGTCTTCGTTTGCGGCGGCGCGCAGGTGTACGCGCAGGCGCTGCCGTTCTGCGCCGACCTTTACCTCACGCTGGTCAAGCGGCATGTCGAAGGTGACGCATTCTTTCCGCCGTTTGAAGATCGGTTTGAACTCGTGGCCGAACTTCAAGACTGCGCTGAGTTTTCAATCCGCCATTTTCGCAATCCCCGGCCAGCTCCGTTGCCGCCTCCCTCGCCGACGCTGCAACCGTCGCCATGACGCGCCCCCTCTCCAGTTCAGTTTTCACCACGGACGCCGAATCGCTCGCCGACGCGGTCGCGCTGATTGAGTTGCTCTTCGAACCGCTCGGCGGCGTGGTCTATTGCGTCAAGGACTTGAACGGGCGTTACGTTTCGGCCAATTCCGCATTCGCCGCCCGCGCGGGCCGCGAGTCGAAGACCGAAGTGCTGGGCAAGACCGCGATGGACCTCTTTCCCGCCTACCTGGCGCGCGAGTACGAGGCGCAAGACCGCCGCCTCATCGCGACCGGAGACCCGCTGTTGGACCGGTTGGAGTGCATTCGCAACTCCGACGGCAGCATCGGCTGGTACGTGACCAACAAACGCCCGCTGTGGGACGCGGCCCAGCGCATGATCGGCATCGTCTCGGTGTCGCAGGACCTGGACGAGCCGGCGGAAAGCTCGCTGAAGCTCTCGCGGCTGGCGAGGGTGGTGGAGCACATCCGCATGCACTTGGACGAACCGCTCCGTGTGGACGCGCTGGCGAGGTTGACCGGCCTATCGGTGACACAATTCGAGCGGCGGATGCGCAAGGTGTTTCGGCTCTCGCCCAAGCAATTCGTCATCAAGTGCCGGATGGACGAGGCCACGCGGCTGTTGACCGAGACGGAACAGTCGCTCGGCGAAATCGCCCTGGCGTGCGGCTTCAACGATCAGAGCGCATTCTCGCGCCAGTTCAAGTCCGCGATGGGGACGACGCCTGGCGAGTTTCGCCGGGCGTCAGCAAGGCGGGACGCGCCGTGACCCATGCCCGGGAGCGCCGGCCCGACCGGTTCTTGCTTCCCTCTGGGACGCGTGGCTGGATTGCCCGGAGGTTTCCGCCGGTCGAGCCATTGCCGGCGTGCAAAACTTTGTTGCAGGTGCAACAAAGTTTTGCAAGAACCGACGAGACCAGAACAGGCAGCTTGCCCGTACTGTCCATGCGACAGTGCGGCGTGCCGGGCGTGCTTCACCTGGCGGGTTCTGCGCGCAAGACGCCGTGACGATGGCGGGTTTCGGAGATGGCTTGCTCACGGAGATAATGCAGCAACTCCAAGCGGCCATTGGCGAGCACGGGTTCGTCGTGGACCGGGAGGTTGGCTTCGTTGGCGGCGCGGAGCAACAGTTCGGAGGGCTTGCCCAGCAGGCGCAGGCCGCCGTGCTGTTGCGCGTTGAGTCGTTTTGCCAACGCGGCTTCGTCCTCGACGGTCCAACTCAAGCCGGGGACGCTCCACGCTACGGGCTTCGGGGAGCTGAGTTCGAGCAAGACGCCGCACGTTTTCGCGGCGAGTGCTATTTGTGCCACCGCCAATGGTGAAGGAGCGGACTCGCCGGCGCGCAGGACGAAGGGCTTCCGCGGACGGTAGCGGAAGTGGTTCGCCTCGCCACGAACCTGCGAGGGATCGTGTTCGACGGAGAACTCGCGTTGCCACCAGTAAGCGTAACTCTCGGCGCTCGCGCGCAACTGTTCGCGGCTGGCGTCGTCTGGCAAAACGGCCAAACAACGAGCGAGCAGCGGGGCAACGGAGTCGGCGGGTTTGCTGCGGAGTTTCGGCAGCGCGGTCTGTTGCCACCGGGCAAAGCCGGAAACGTAATTTGGCCCGCCCGCCTTCGCGCCTGGGCCGACGGCGGAATTCTTCCAGCCGCCGAACGGTTGTCGGCGAACGATCGCGCCGGTGGTCACGCGGTTGATGTAGGCGTTGCCCACTTCGACGGACGCGCGCCACTTGGCGATCTCCGCTTCATCCAAGCTGTGCAAACCGCCGGTGAGGCCGAAGTCATTGCTGTTCTGGATGGCGATGGCTTCGTCCAAATCGGCCACGCGCATGATGCCCAACACCGGTCCAAAGCACTCCCTGCGGTGATACCAACTACCCGGCTTCACGCCGAGTCTCACGCCGGGCGACCAGAGACACGGGTTGCCGCCGATCATGCGCGGTTCGACGAGCCATTCCTCGCCGGGATCGAGCGTGGTGAGGGCGCGCTTCAGATTCTCGTCCGGCTCGTGGATCAGCGGCGTGATCCAGCTCGCCGGCTCGGTGGACGGACCGCAGCGGAGGCTCTCGACCGCGTCCTTGAGTTGCCGGCGGAATGTCGCGCTGTCATACACGGAAGCCTCGACCAGTGCGAGACTGGCGGCGGAACACTTCTGTCCGTTGTGGCTGAACGCGCTATGAACGAGGTCCTTGATCGCCAGGTCCACGTCGGCGGCGGCGGTGATGATCAACGCGTTCTTGCCGCTCGTCTCCGCGTAAAGGCGCATCCCCGGCTTCCAGCGGCGGAACATCTGCGCCGTTTCATACGCACCAGTCAGGATGACGGCGGCGACGCGCTCGTCGGTCACGAGCTTGCGACCGGCTTCGCGGTCGCCAGCGGGCAGGAACTGGAGAACTTCCTTCGGCACGCCGGCTTTCCAGAATTGTTGCACGAGTTCCCAGCCTACAAGCACGGTTTCGCGTGCGGGTTTGAGGATCACGCTGTTGCCCGCCATGAGCGCGGCGAGCACCCCGCCAGCCGGGATGGCGTAAGGGAAATTCCACGGCGGCGTCACGACCACCACTCCCAACGCCTGCGGCGACGTGCCGTCGTGCCAGCCTGCGTCGTCCAGCGAACGCGCGTAGTAGTTCGCGAAGTCCACAGCCTCCGAGATTTCCGGATCGGCTTCCTTCACCGCCTTTCCGGCGTCCACCATCATCGCGCCGATGGCGTCCGCCCGGTGCTTCGCGAGTGCCGCTGCGACCTGGCGCAAGATCGTTGCCCGCTCGGCAAGACTGCGTTTATCCCAAGCCGGCTGAACTCTCACGGCGCAGGTCAGCGCTTCCTCCACGTCGGCGACATCCGCGCCGGAAAACGCGTAAGCCACCGCGCCAGGCTTCGACGGATTCAGTCCTTGCAGCGCGACGCGACCGGGCCGCTCGACGCCACCAATCTGGACCGGCACGGTGGGAATAGTGGTGGTCGGCCAACGCTTGAAGATGCCGTCCAGCCAGATTCGATTCTGCGGTAGCGTGAAGTCCGTGTCCGGTGTGTTGTGGAATGAGGCGTCGGCCGCGTCGGGAACGGGCTGTTCCGTCTGGCGGTTCTGGGTTCGTTGCGGCCCGGCGAAGAGACTGGGCGATTGGGCGTCAGCGCATGCCTTGAGGAAGCGCGACTTCTGGCGATCCCACGCCTCGTTGCCTTCCTGCA
>CAZJTM010000244.1:8798-9042 GCA_964548925.1 uncultured Verrucomicrobiota bacterium
GAAGAGGTCGCACAGGAAATTCTCCGGCGCGGTGTTTTCCTCCAGCCGGCGGATGAGGTAAGCAATGGCGCTTTCGAAATCCTTCTTCAGGACAATGGGCGCATAGACCAACAGGTTGCCGGCCGCTTGCTGCACCGCGCCGGCCTGGGCGTTGGCCATGCCTTCGAGCATCTCGAACTCGACGCGGTCCGTGACGCCGCGCTCCTGGCTCAACAGGATCGCGTAAGCCATGTCGAACAAGTTG
>CAZJTM010000245.1:0-9015 GCA_964548925.1 uncultured Verrucomicrobiota bacterium
AAGAGCCATCACACGGACGGGCTGAGAATGGTCCTTCCGGCGAGGACGCCGGAAGCACGCTGGAGTGGCCTTCGGACTCACCGACCCGGTGGAATGTTCAGGCGATTCTGCAAGGATTCAGAAGCAGCAAAGCCGGCGCATTTTTCTCTTGAACCGGCCGCCGCTGTCCAATCTGCTGTGCGCGCCATCATGCCCTGGTCAAAATTGTTTCAACGCAAGTCGCTGGACGCGCTGGTCCATGAAACCATCGAGCCGCAGCGGCAACTCCGCCGGGTGCTTGGCCCGGTGCAGCTCACCCTGCTGGGCGTGGGCGGCATCATCGGGGCGGGCATCTTCTCGACCGTGGGCACGGCGGCGGCGGGCGGATCGGAGCACCTCGGCGCCGGGCCGGCGCTGGTGTTGTCGTTTGTGCTGGTGGCGATCGCGTGCGGGTTTGCGGCGCTCTGCTACTGCGAATTCGCCGCCATGGTGCCGGTCGCCGGATCGGCCTACACGTACGCCTATGCGACGCTTGGGGAACTGCTCGCGTGGATCATCGGGTGGGATTTGATCCTCGAATACGCCGTGGGCAACGTGGCGGTGGCCATTGGCTGGTCGGATTACTTCCAGAGTCTCTTGGCCGGCTTCGGCCTCCCTTGGCCGGCCTGGCTCGGGACGGATGCGCGATCCGCCCTGCAAGCGGCGAAGGAAATCGCCGCAGCGAAAGCCGGCGGACTGGACTTGGGCACACTGGGCGCAACGATGATCCGCAATGGGGCCGCGCTCGAGTTGGCGCCGCGGCTGTTCGGTCTGCCCCTCATCTTCAACCTTCCCGCGGTGCTGATTGTGGCGCTGATCACCTGGGTGCTGGTGCGCGGCATCCGCGAAAGCGCCGGGTTCAACACCGCCATGGTGATCGTGAAGCTGCTGGTGATCGGCTTGTTCGTCGGCGTGGGCGCGTTCTTCGTGAAGCCGGAGCACTGGACGCCGTTCGCCCCCACCGGCTTTGCCGGCATCTCCAGCGCCGCGGCGATCATCTTCTTCGCCTACATTGGATTCGACGCCGTCTCCACCGCCGCCGAAGAAACGCGCGACCCGCAGCGGAACATGCCCATCGGCATCATCGCGAGCCTGGTCGTTTGCACGGTGATCTACGTGGCGGTGGCGCTGGTGTTGACGGGAATGGTGAAGTGGGAGCGTTTCTCAGGCGTGGCCGACCCGCTGGCGATGGCCTTTCAGGAGCGCGGCATGAATTGGACGGCGGGCGTCATTTCTTTCGGGGCGGTGTTCGCCACGACGTCGGTGCTGCTGGTGTTTCAACTCGGCCAGCCCCGCATTTTCTTCTCCATGGCACGCGACGGCCTGTTGCCGCCTTGGGCGGCGAAAGTGCATCCGCGCTACCGCACGCCGCACGTGACCACAATCGTGACCGGCGTGGCCGTGGCGGGCTTCGCGGCGGTGACGAACATTAACGAGGTGGTGGAGCTCTGTAACATCGGAACGCTGTTTGCGTTTGTGCTGGTGGCGGCGGGCATCATCGTGCTGCGGGTGAAGGAACCGGAGCGGCCGCGGCCCTTCCGCACGCCGTGGGTGCCGTTCGTGCCGCTGATGGCCATCGCGTCTTGCGCGTGGCTGATGATCGAACTGCCGTGGACAACATGGTGGCGGTTTTTCATCTGGCTGGGGATTGGGTTGGTCCTCTACGCGGCCTATGGATTTTGGCGAAGCCGGCTCCGCGCCGGGGCGAAGGGGTCGCCGCTGTAAGACCGGTTCTCAGACTGGCTCCATGATTCGCCTGAGCGATCATCGGCCCGCCACGGGCAAGCAAGCTGTCGCGAACAGGGAGAGAGTTCCCCAAACGATTCGTGCCTTGAACTCCTGAGCCCAGCGGACAATTCCGTGTTGCATCTGCAACACAGAATTGACCTGCCATCAACGATGGATGCGGCTAGGGCTCGACGAAGTGGTTGCGAATGGCGTAGCGCACCACTTCGCTGACGGAATGGAGTCCCAGCTTGCGCATGATGTTCGAGCGGTGCGTCTCGGCGGTTTTCACGGTGATGCCCAAGTGATCGGCCAGTTCCTTGGTGCTGCGGCCTTCGGCGACGAGCTGCACGATTTCGCGTTCGCGCGGCGTGAGCGCCGTGCCTTCTCCCGGCTGGCCAGCCTTCGCCGGATGAAGCCGTCCCTCGCGCAACCCGCCGGAAACCTGCGGAGTGAAGAAGGACTCGTGACGGGCAAGCGCCTCAATGGCGACGACCAGCGACCGGCCGGCGTCGGACTTCAGCACGAGACCGCGGGCGCCGGCCCCCGAAACCTCGCGGAGGAGTTCCTCGCCGCTGTGCATGGTGAGCATCAGCACCTCGGTGCGCGGGAGCGTGGCCCGGATCTGGCGCGTCGCCTCCAGACCATTCAACTCCGGCATGGAAAGATCCATGACGACCAGGTCCGGTTCCAACTGCCGGGCGAGGGCCACGGCCTGCCGGCCAGTCCAAGCCTCGCCGCAGATCACCCAGTCCGGTCGTTCGGCCAACACGGCGCGCAATCCGCGCCGCACGACTTCATGGTCGTCGGCGAGCAGGATGGTCAAGGGCTTCACGGGCACAGGACGCGGCAGTGCGGTTCAATTCTTTCCGGCCCCGGACGGCTTCGGCAATGGCAAAATGGCGCGCACGATGGTGCCGCCCGGGCCGGAGTTGATTTCGAGCCGACCGCCCAGGTAACGCAATCGTTCCCGCATCCCCGCCACGCCCACGCCGGTCCCGCCGCTCCCACGCTTCGCCGCTTTGGGAAGGTGAAAGCCTTTGCCCACGTCCGCCACGTCGAGCACGATTTCCTCCTCGGTTTGGCGCAGCCGGATGATGGCGGTGGGGCTGCCCGAGTGACGATGCACGTTGCCGAGGCTTTCCTGCACGATGCGCAACAGGGCGAGTTCGACCTCTGGCGAATAACGCCGCACGGTGGGGCCAATCTCCACAGTGACGTCAATGCCGCTCCGCCGGCTGAAGCCGCCGGCGAATTCGCGCAACGCCCCGGCAAGGCCCACGTGTTCCAAGATCGGCGGGTGCAACAGGTAGGCGACGGTGCGGATTTCCTGGCCCGCGTGTTCGCCCAACGCAACGGCTTCGGCCAGCAACTGGGCGGCGGGCGGGTCGTCGGGGGGCAGTTTCGCGCCCAGCATGGTGAGGTTCATGCAGAGCGCGGCGAGGGTCTGCGCGGTGGTGTCATGCAGTTCGCGCGCGAGGCGCCGGCGTTCCTCATCCTGGGCGGCGAGCAAGCGACCGGAGAGTTCGCGGGCGGCGGCTTCCGCCTGCTTGCGGGCGGTGATGTCCACGACGAGGCCCTCCAAACCTTCGAGTTCTCCGCCCGGGGCGAAGACGCCGGTCCCTTGTTCCCAAACCCAGGATTCCTTCTTGTCGGCCAGTCGGAGGCGGTATTCGAGTTGGAAAGAGGTTCGCTGCGCCACAGCGGCCTGGACTTCCCGCCAAACACGCTGGCGGTCGGCGGGATGGATCAAGTCATTCCAGAGTGTCCGGCCGGAAGTGAATTCCTCGGGCGCATGGCCGGTCAGCGACGCAACGCCGGCGGTGACGGACTGCATTGTCAAGTGGTGATCGTTGCGGCTACGGTAGGCAAAGCCCGCAGGCAGGTTGGCGATCGTCCGCGCGAGCCGTTGCTCGGCTTCACGCAGCGCGGCTTCGGCGAGTTTCCGGTCGGTAATGTCCTGGATGGTGCCGATCATCCGCACCGGCCGGTGGACGGCGTCAAACTCCAATTCTCCCAAGCCCAGGAGCCAGCGCACCTGGCCGTCGGAGGGGCGGATGATGCGATACTCCTTTTCAAAACGCCGCCCCACCTGCAACACGTCTTCCATCAGGTGACGCCGCATCATCTCCCGATCCTCGGGGTGGATCAATTGCAGCCAACCCTCCACGGTCTTGGGGTAGCCCGGCGTCAAGCCGAAGATTTCCTCCAGCATGGGCGTGGCCGACCATCCGCCCCGCGCGATCTGGAAGTCGTAGCAGCCGAGGCGCGTAACCTCCTGCGCCTTGGTCAGGAACCGCTGGCTCTCCCGCAGGGCTTCCTCAGACTGCCGGCGCGCGGTGATGTCCATCACGATTCCGTTCATGCGCACCGCCTGGCCAGCGGCGTCGAAGTGAAACCGTCCGTGGCTGGCGATCCAATGCACGGAGCCATCGGGCCAGATCACGCGATACTGATGCCGATAGGCAATACGTTCGCGTAGGGCGTGGTTCAACGCCTCCCGGCTGGATTCGCGGTCGTCGGGATGGACCAGGCGGTAAAAGGTTTCCTGCGTCCCATCAAACTGCCCGGGCGGCAAACCAAACAGCCGTTCGTGGTGGCCGCCCCACTCGATCTTGCCCGTGCGGAGATCCCAATCCCAGCTCCCGAGATCGGCGCCGTCCAACGCGAGCCGCAAGCTCTCCTCGCTGGCGGCCAGCGCCCGTTCCGCCCGCTTGCGCTCGGTGATGTCTTGCACCAGCACGAGGATGCCTTTGCCGCCATCGGGCAAGGGGACTGCGGTTTCGCGCAATTCCACCTGCCGGAGAGTGCCGTCTTTGGCGACGTTGACGGTTTCATGGGCGAGCACCTGACCGGCGAGGATGGCGGCAGCGTGTTCGTCCACGGCGTGGAGGCGTTCCG
Organism: uncultured Verrucomicrobiota bacterium; assembly: GCA_964548925.1. Classification (GTDB taxonomy): domain Bacteria; phylum Verrucomicrobiota; class Verrucomicrobiia; order Limisphaerales; family MWDV01; genus MWDV01. The sequence goes on from CAZJTM010000245.1 coordinate 4,645, forward strand.
GCGGCACGAGCCGCCGCACGTTGCTGCCGCGCAGTTCTTCCGGGGTGTAGCCGAAGGCCCGTGCGGAGGCCGCGTTGGCTTCGAGGATCGTGCCGGCGGCGTCTTCGAGCAAGATGCCCACCGGAGAGAGGTCGAACAAGGTGCGATAACGCTGCTCGCGTTCGACGAGACCTTGTTCGGCGCGCTTGCGCTCGGTGATATCGGTCAACGCACCGACGATGGCGACCGTCTTACCCCGGAGCACGACCGGCGATTCGTCCACTTCCACCCAGAGCTTGCGGCCAAGGCGCGTCACACACTCCAATTCGTAAGGTGGTTGGCGACGACCGGTGCGGATCGCCTCCTCCGTGCGTTTGAAGCCCTCGGCATTCGCGGGGTGGTCGGTGACCAACTCCGTCCACCGGACCAGCGCTTCCTCCGGCTCGCAATCGAAGAACCGCCGGCTTTGTGGGCTGACGTAGGTCAGCACGTGTTCGGGCGTGTGGGAGTAATGGAGTTGGTTGGAGTGTTCGATGATGGTGCGCAAGCGCTCCTCGTTTTGCCGCAAAACCTGTTCGAAGCGTTTGCGCTCGCTCAGATCGCGCATGATGGTGGAGTAGTGCGTGACTTCGCCGCGCTCGTTCTTGTGGGCCTGGATGACCTGGGAAACCGGCAGTTCCGCGCCTGCCTTGGTCAGGAGCGCGGTTTCGCCCACCCAGAATCCATCTTCGCGGGCGGCGGGCAGCCCTTCATTCCGCACGCGGTCGGCAGCCCACGCGGGGTGAAAAGTATCGAGGTGGCGAGGTGGGTCCGCGACCGAACCCGACTCGCCCAAGAGCCGGCGCGCAGTGGCGTTGAGGTAGATGAAACGGCCTTCAAGATCACTGATGCCCACGAAATCCGGGGTGCATTCCAGAATGCCGATGAGCCGTTCGCGTTCCGCCGCGGTCTGCTTTGAGGCGGTCATGTCGCGCACGAGACCTTGGATAAGCCCCCTGCCCTCGCGGCTCACGACCGTGGCGCTGACGGACACCGGCACGTGTGAGCCGTCCTTGCGCTGGTGTTCGCCATCAAAGATGATTCGGCCCTCCCGCATCAGTTGCCGCATCCGCTCCGGGATCAACGGCCGTTGCTCTTCGGTTTCCAGCAGCGCCAGGTTGGCGCCCACCAACTCCTCCCGCTGGTAGCCCAACATCTGGCAGGCCTGGGAGTTGACCTCCAGAATCCGTCCGTCGCAATCATGGATGTAGAGCGCGTCGCTCAGGTTCTCCACGACAGAGCGGAAGCGGCGTTCGCTCTCGATGAGGTCTTGCTGGGCGCGTTGGCGCTCCGTGATGTCCCGGATGATACCCAACGAAAGCCGTTGCGTTCCCACGTCCACCCAGCGGCTGCTCACTTCCACGGGAAAAGTCGAGCCGTCCTTGCAGCGATGGACCGTTTGAAAGACCACCCTCTCCCGGACCTCGTAATCCTGCCGGGTCTGCTCGAAATCTTCGCGGGCATCCGGCGTCCGCAACTCCGCCAAGCTCATGCCCACCAACTCGGCCCGCGTGTAGCCATACACCGTCTCGGCCCGGCGGTTCACGTCCACGATGCGCCGTTGCTGATCCGAGAGCATGACGACGTCATCCAGGTTGTCCATCAGGTGCGCCCAGCGTTGCGAGAGGGCGTCGTGTTCGCGATCGGCCTTGACCGGTCGGAGCGCGAAGGCGAGCGCGCCCGCACCCACCAACACACCCAGCCAGCCCAGCCCCCTTGACCCTGAGAGAACACTCTCGCCGGTCGCCGGCACAAACCCGTGGCCGGAAAGCCACGCGACGCCGGCGAGCAACATGGCCATGCCGGTGACGATGGCGCTCACTTGGGCCGCGCGCCAACTGATGTGAATTGCCCTGGGATGCTGTTCCATAGAAATCATCAAAGAGGATGGCCAACGGAAAGGAGTTCAAGCAGCGACCAGCAGGTCCTGCGGGTGCGTGCCCAAATCGCCGCAACAACCAAGTGGTGAGACGACCGGGGCCGGGCGGTTTTGGTCATGTGATTCATGTGCGCCGCGTGCCTCTGGCAGCGACCCCGCAAACCATACGTCATGGTTTCCGGCCCGAGCAAGTCAGCGGCGAAGGATCCGTGTTCGACACGCGTGGTCAAATCGGAACCACCGCCGTCCAGCAGGCCGCGCCGAAGCGGCCTTTGAACCGCTCGGTCAAGGTTTCACCTTGCGAAACATCCTCCACGATGGCGAAGGTCGTCGAACCACTGCCCGACATGAGCGCGGCCAGCGCCCCGTTTGCCCGGAGGAACTCCTGGTACAAAGCTAGGATCGGGAACTTGTTCAGCGCGGGCGCCTCCAGCGCGTTGTAGAAGGCGCGCCCCGCCGTTTGCGCGTCCGTCGTGCGCAAAAGCTCCACCAGTTGGCGCGCCCGGCCCGGCTGGCCGTGAAGGGCGTCCGGATACCTGGCCAACTGCTGGTACGCCCACGCCGTGGCGATGCCAAAGCCGGGGTGGATAAGCAAGAAGGCCTTGCCCTTCAGCGCCGGGAAGAAATCAAGGGGCTCAAGCGACTCGCCGCGTCCGGTGGCCAGAGCCGGACGGTCCTGCAAGAAGAACGGAACATCGGAGCCGAGCCGGGCAGCCAGTTCATGAAGTTGGGTGGCCGAGAGCGGATCGCCGAAGAGCTCATTCAGCCCGGCCAGGGTCGTCGCCGCGTTGCCGCTGCCGCCGCCGAGTCCCGCCGCCAGCGGAATGCGTTTCTCGAGATGCAACTTCACGCCGTCGGTGATCCCGGCGGCGTCCCGAAAGGCGACGGCGGCGCGTTGCACCAGATTGCCGTCATCGGTCGGCAGCCGCGGATCGCTGCACGTCAACTCGATCCCGCCGCCGGAGCGCTCGAAGTGAAGCGTGTCGCAGAGGGCCACGGGATGGAACAGCGTCTCCAATTCATGAAACCCATCCGGCCGCCGGCCAAGGATGTTCAGCAGGAGGTTGACCTTGCAGGGAGATGGCTTTTCGAGGGACATCAAACACAACGCGCCAATCCCACCGGGCGGGACTGGCGCGCTCAAAGGCACGACCGCATCGGGCGGGCGTCAGTTGTCGAAGACGCGGAACCGACTGTTCGGGAACATGGGGGCAACGTCGCCGCCGCTGAAGCCGAGGGACGTGGCCGAGTCATACATCGGCAACGCGATCAGGCTGGGCTTGTAGTTGTCGGGATAAACGGGTTCCGGTTTCAGGTAGGTCGTGCAAACCGGGTCATACGAGGGGAACGGGGCGGTGAGGATTTCGTACAGTCCGATGCCGGCGCGGGCCATCGAACGGTTGAAGCCCTTGATCGCGCCCGTGGTGTAGGCGCGGTCGGGCGATTCAAAGAGCGCAGTCTGTTCCATGGTCCGGCGCATTTCGCCCATCCGCACGATCTCGCTGAAATTGTTGACCCCGCGCCCGAGCTTCTGTTCCGGGCCGGCACAACCAGCCACCAGCCATCCGCTCACCGCCACCGCCAGAAGGAGAAGGACATTGTTACGCATACGCTTATTCAAAGTTGCCCCCGCAGCCTAACCGGAAAGCAGGGGATGTAAAGTGAGTTTTTGTTCTTCATCAAAAACAGCCAAGCCCCCGCGTCCCGCTTCATGGCTTCGCCGGCGGCCGGGCTTCCAGCCTGCGCGCCTTCCAATCCCAATACCACGAGATGAGGAGACTGATTTCGTAAAGAAAATGCAGCGGCAACGCCATGAGGAACATCGTGAAAGGATCGCCGGACGGCGTGAGAAACGCGCAGATGACCAATTCCAGCACCACCCAATAGGGGCGGAAATTGTTGAGCTTGCGGAAGTCCAGCAGGCCAATCTTCACCAGGGCCAGGATCAGAATGGGCAGTTCAAAGCTGACGCCCATCACCAGCATGAAAATGCAAACGAAGCTGATGTAGTCCTCCGCGCGCCATTCGTCCGCGCCGAAGCCGAGCCATTGGGAGAACTGCACGGTCGCGCCGAGCGCCACCTGGAGCATCAGGAAATAGCAGAAGGCCATGCCCAACAGAAACAGAAACGCGCCCACACCGATGGACCGCAGCACAAATTCCTTCTCCTTCACCTTCAGGGCGGGAAGCACAAACTGGCCGATGAAGAACAGCACGAACGGCAGGGCGAGGACCAGTCCGCCATACAGGGCCAATTTGATCGCCACCATAAACGCGCTGACCGGGCCGTAGTTTTTGAGCAGGACGAAGTTCTCCGCGCCGGATGCGTAGGCCGGTTCTTCCGGTTGGAGCGTCAGCACGATTTCGCCATTCACCGTCTTGGGCTGGACGGTGAACGCGTGGATGTTCGTCGCGGGCGCGGGCAAAATCGGGGCGAGATTGGTACGGGCCAGCCGGGCGATGACGTTCGTGCC
>CAZJTM010000246.1:0-8841 GCA_964548925.1 uncultured Verrucomicrobiota bacterium
GGATACGTAGTCGACCGCAAGGATCCGGAGGGGCTCGGTCGCGTCCGCGTGTGTGTGCCCGGGTTGATCGATCCGAGCAGCGGGTGGGCCTGGCCGCTCGGCACGGTCGGGGGCGGCTCGAAGGACCGAGGCTTCTTCGCCGTGCCCGAGGAGGGCGCGGAGGTCGCCGTCTTCTTCAACCAGGGCGACGTCGACGAGCCGTACTACCTCTGCACGCACTGGGGGAAGCCGGACGGCCAGAGCGAGGTGCCCGAGGAGGCGCAGAAGGACCCGCCCGACAACCGCGTCTTCGCCACCGAGACGTTCCGCATCGAGCTCGACGAGACGAAGAAGGGCCGCAAGCTCAAGCTCACCAACCGCAAGACGGGCGACTTCCTGCTCTTCGACGCCGAGGAGAACACCATCACCCTCCAGGGCACGACCGCCATCACCATCAAGGCGGTCGGCGCGGTCAGCCTCGAGGCCGCGCAGGTCACCATCGCCGGACGGGCCGTGCGCCCGGTCGCGGACCCGATCTGAAGGAGGCGACCGTGGCGCTGCCCATCTGCATCGAAATCTTATGGTTTGCGACGCATAAGATCTCGAATCTGCAGCCCCATGTAATGCGTGCTGCATCGATTTCGGCTTGGTTCATCGCTGTCTCCTGGATTCGATGGCGCGCATTACAAGCTCTCCAGCCACTCGAGCAGGTCAGGGTCCCGCTGGGTGGGTCGAGGAGCTGCATCGCAGCACGCGCCGAGCTGTTCGAGGGCCTTGCGCTTCAGCTCGAGGTCAGCCCGGGCGTAGACGCTGAGCGTCTCCAGGTGCGCGTGGCCGAGGATGTCCTTGATGGTCACCGGGTGGACGCCCGCCTGGAGCAAGTGCATCGCCTTGGTGTGCCGGAAGGTGTGCGGGCTGATGCCTGGCCGCTGGAGGCTCGGCATGCCCTCGGCGGCGAGACGCCGGTACTTGTTCACCAGGAAGGTCAGACCCGATCTCGTCAGCGGCTCGCCCTGGCTGTTGCGGATGAGCGGCGCGCTGTCGTCGACGGCTCTGCCCGTCTCCTGGAGATGCTGGGTCGTGAGCGCGGCGGTGCCCGGCAGGAGCGGCACGAGCCGCTCCTTGTTGCCCTTGCCCCGGAGGGTCACGAGGGGTTGGCGATGGAGCCGGAAGTCGCACGGCCGCAGGCCGATCAGCTCCGAGGCACGCGCGGCGGTGTCGTACAGCAGTACCAGTGTCATGTGCTCTCGACGCCCGTCCATCGTGGCGCGGTCCGGCGCATCGAGGATTGCCTTCAGCTCCTCCGCGTTGAGGTACTCCATCCGGCGCACGGGGCCTCGCTTGAAGGGGATGAGCGCCACGTTCTGGCAAAGCGCCAGCATCGACGGCTCCTTGTGGCCAGCGTAGGCGAAGAAGGCTCGCATCGCCGCCAGCCGGACGTTGCGCGTAGAGACCGCGTTGCCACGCTTCTCCTCGAGGTGCTCCAGGAAGGCGGTGACCAGGCCGGCCGAGATGTCGTCCATCGTGATCTTGGAGATCGGACGGCCGCTTCGCTCCACGGCGAAGCCGAGCAGGAGGCGGATCGTGTCCCGGTAGCTCGCGATGGTGTGCGGGCTGAAGCCGCGCTCTCCGGGGAGATGGGTCGAGAAGAAGCCGGTGACGAGGTCCGCGAGAGTGTAGGCTCGTTTCATTGCGCACCTCCCGCCGCAGGGAGGATCTCGCCGAAGCGCGCCTCGTGCCGTCTCGTCACCTCACCGACGAGGTCCTCGGTCATGTGGAGGTACACCTGCGTGCTGGTGATGCCGACGTGGCCCAGGTACGTCGCGAGGAGCGGCAGCTTGGCGTTGAGATCCTCGCCGGCGCGATACCAGGACAGGAGCCTCAGGACGGCGAAGGTGTGCCTCAGGTCGTGCAGGCGCGGCCCTTCGCCTCGCCCCCCGTGTCGGATGCCCGCCGCATCGAGCGTCTTCCGAAACGCCTTGTACAGGCTCGCGGGGCAGGTGCGCTTGCGGCCGTCGGGCCCTGGGAAGAAGGCGTCGGCCGGGGTTTTGCCCGGTACCCGCTCCAAGAGTACGGCTCGGTACGCCCGCAGTTGCCGGGCGAGCTCGCGCGAGATGGGGACGTGCCGCGACTTCCCGAACTTGTCGTCGCGCACGATGATGACGTCGGCGTGCAGGTCCACGTCGGCGTCGCGGAGGCAGCGCAGCTCGTCGCGACGCAGGCCGGTGAAGAGGAGCGTTCGCAGCGCGGTCCCCTGCACCAGGGCTCGGGTCGGGGAGCGATCCGTGTCGCTGAGCAGCTCGGTGGCGTCGAGAAACAGGCGCACCTCGGCGAGCGTGAACACGCGGATCGTCGCCCGTCCACGGCGCACGTTGAGATGTTTCGGCGGCGCCACGAAGACGGCCGGATCGTCCGCCGCCAGGAATCTCCCGAGCTGGCGCAACAGCGAGACCGCATTCGAGCGGCTCGGCTTCGGCAAGGACAGCACGAAGGCGCTGACCATCTCCTCGGTCAGCGTCGCCTCGGTCGTTCCCCTTGCGGCGAGGAATCGGTCGAAGCCGCGCAGCGCCTTGACCTCACCGTCGTACTTGTGCCCGAGACTCCGCTTGTGCTCGACGAAGGCAGTGAGCCGCGGGGCGAGACTGCTTGCGAAGGTGTTCATAGCCCCACCTCCCCCGGATCGAGGGCCACGGTGCGGAGCGACTCGAGATCCGCATGGGCATACCGGCGTGTCGTGTTGGATGAGACGTGCCCGAGGATCCCGGCGATGGTCTCCCACTGGATGCCCTGGCGCATCATGTGCGTCGCGGCCGAGTGGCGCAGCATGCGCATCCCCTGGCCTGGACCGACTGCATCGATGCCGGCCGCCCGGCGTCCGCGCTCCATCACCTGCCAGAGGTTGTTCGCCGAGCACAGTGGCTGGATGGGCGGCTTGTGCCTCAGAAACACCACGCGGCCGTCGTGCTGCGGTCGCCCCTCGCGGATGTAGTCCACGAGAGACTCCTCGACGTCGGCGAGGAGCGGCAGCTCCAGGGGTCTGCCGGTCTTGGCCTGCACGATGGCGATCTGGCCCTGACGCCACTGGATGTCGTCGAGAGTCAGGCTGCGGATGTCCGAAGGCCGAAGGCCGTAGCGGGCGGCGAGCAGGAGCATCGCGTGGTCGCGCTTGCCCGTGGCGTCGCTGCGATCCACCGCCTCGAGCAGGCGCTCGACATCGCGAGGAGCAAGCGTCCGGACCGGCTTGTGTTGCCGGTACACACGCGGCGCCTCGATGGTCTTGGCGACATCGTCCGACTTCTGCCCCGTCAGGCAGAGGTAGCGGGCAAGCCCGCGCAGCACGGACGCGACGCCCGACACCGTGCCCTTGGACATCCTCGACGAGCAGCTCTTCAGATAGGCCCGGTAGTGGGCAGCCTGGATGCTCGCTGGGTCTTCGACTCCTTCGGCGTCGAGGTAGAGGAAGAACTGCAGGAGGTAGACATCCATCGTCCGCGTGTCGCGAACGCCGCGGTGTCGGCGCTGGAACTCCAGGTGCTCGGGGACGATGCGCTCGTAGAGTGGCGTCGTCGCACGCCGCTTCTTCAGCCGCGTGCCCGGCGCGGCCTCGTCCGACAGCAGGAACCGCAGCGAGGCGCGCACATGGCGGACGCCCTCCTTGCGCGTCTTGCAGCGCCTGCGCAGGTACCGCGCGATCGTCGGGTCCTCGAAGACTGGCAGCGGGCCGTCACCCGGGCATCCGTCTTCCAGGAAGCGCAGCCACTCCCGGACATGGTCTCGAAGCGTGGTGGTCGAGTAACCGCTCGCGGCCATCTCCGAAAGCCGGTCATCGATCCGCTGCTTGTGGGTGGTCCTCTCATACGCCGGAAGCAGCCCTTCCGGCACCAACGAAGCGTGCATGGTGGTCCTCCTCGACGCCGGCAAAGCTGGGTCAGCCCGTGCGAAGGCACGATCGGCGCCGATGTAATGGACGCTCCGTACACGCTCGAATGTCTTGGAGTCCTTGATGAAACAGGAAGAGATAGACGCAGCACGCATTACATGGGGCTGCAGATTCGAGATCCCGGAGATCCCCGACCCATTCCAGCTAACGCTGCCCGGCGGGGTGACCATCGAGCACATCAACCTGATGGAGATCATCCAGCCGGCGCTCACGCCGCTCGTGCCGATCTTCGACATCATCGACACCGTGGTCGCGGTCTTCAACTGCGTGAAGGCCATCCCCGACACGCTCGGGCCGCCGCCCGACCCGACGGTGCTCGCCGCCTGCCTTCCCGACCTCGCCGAGAAGGTCGCCAAGCTCCTGAAGCTCATCCCGCAGCTCTCGCTGCCGTTGCTCATCGTGCGGCTCATCGACCTGGTGATCGACACGCTCAGGCAGGCGCGCAGCGAGCTCATGCACCTCCAGCAGCAGGTGCAGCAGATCCTCGGCGTCATCGACCGCGCCACGAACCTCGAGGACGCGGGGCTGATGGCCATCGCCCAGTGCGCGCAGGCGAACGTGGCTCAGGAGGCGGCGAACGTCGGCAAGAGCCTGGCCGCGCTCGGCAAGCTCATCGGCATCATCAACCTGTTCATGGGCATGGTCGGCGGCCCCGAGATCCCCGACCTCTCGAACCTCGCGGGCCGGCCCCTCGACGACGTCATCCCGCCGATCGACGCCATCATCGAGGCGCTTGAGGCCGCGCGCAGCGCCGTGCCCGTGCCGTGAGGAGACGCCCATGAGCGACCTGCCTACCAGCCTGCTGATCCCATTCCGGCGCGACAAGAAGCGCGACTTCGCCTCCGGGGCGGGGGAGGACCTTCTCGCGTCCAAGGTGCGCCAGGCGCTGCTGACCGAGGGCGCGACCCCGAGGTCATCCGGCGAGCTGCCATGGCGCACCTCCTTCGGCTCGGGGCTCCACGTCCTGCGGCACCTGCGCAACGACGCCGCGCTCTCCGACCTGGCCCGCGTCCATGTCCGCGACTGCCTCAAGCGCTGGGTGCCCGAGGCCGAGCTGATAGAGGTCACCGCCGCCCGCGACGGGCCGGTCCTGCAGCTCAAGGTCCGGTTCCGCGCCGCCAAGGACGCCGACAAGGGGAACTCTATCGATCTTGTACTCGGCTGAATTGCTATGTCTTCTGGGCTACTACCACAAACACAGTCGGATTACGATTGTACTTCGTTCTGAACCAGCGCCGCGGTCTTGCGTTCAGAAGCTTGGGGTAATCGCCAAGGTCGGATTCGCTATCAGCCATGCAGCCGTCGATAGTGAAGTCCTTGACGGATGCCAGCCCCACGTCCTGAATCGTCTGCTTGGTGGATGCCGAGAAGGCACCATCGGCCTCAAGGCGGTCAATGAAGACATACATTGATCCAGAGCGGGAAGCAGACACAATCGCGGCAAGCGCCTTCCTGAATGCATCCATCCGGACCTTGTTCTCCGAGACGAGGTAGTTGAATACGAAGATGTCGGTTTGGCCGAAGAGCCAGCCGTAGTTCGAATAACTACCGGGGTCGGTGACATCGATAGGCTGGAAGTTACTCTCCACGGAGGGCGAGGCGGGAGCGGCAAAGCGAGCTTGGAGAATGGATCGGCACTGGTCGGCAAGAATCGACCACGACTCTCCCCATTGCGCCACTCGATCGAGGACTGTGAAACTCAGACGAGTAGGAGGGGTGTCGAGCGTCTCAGCGATGAACCTGGATAGGCCCAGCAACTCGGTACCCGGGCCACCGCCCACGGCACAGACGGCGAGAACACCCGACGCCGCCCTCTCGACAACAAGTGCTAGAGGGCGCGTCCGCACCAGCGATTTCTCAAAGAGCGCCGCATTGGCGCCTACGTGTACGTAGAGATATCCGAGTCGGCAGAGCGGATCTTCGTAGTCGATGGAGGGATCGGGGCTTCTGTGTTCGTTGCGCGTCTTCTCAATATGTTCTCCGATGCGTCGGTAGACTTCCTCGACCGTCAATCCGAGCCGGGTCGCGTACTGAGGAATGCAGTGGTCGAGCACGTTCTTGACGGCTATGAAGTACATGTCGGCACCCTCATGCTACAGGAGCTTCAGTTGTTGACTGCCCATTGGCTCAGGGGCCTCCACATGGCCAAAAAGGACCGGAGATGATGGGTCATGCTGTGCATGACGCTGGTGTGCGAGTTCGTCATTGCGGGTCGAGTAGCAGTAGGGACAGCCGTGCAAGCAGGTGTCATTGATGCCGATATCGCGGCTGGTGACGCACCTGCAAGCCGGCCTCTGGCCTGGATCCTTCTTGGAGGAGACGTGCCCGCCAAGCGCTGCGATCAGATTGCAATCGATACAGCTGCCGGGTCGCACACCCGCATCGGTAAAGTCGTGTTCCTCGGCGCAGGAGAAGGAGTCGACGCCGTGTGCCCTTGCGACTCGGCTGATGTGAGCTAGGAGCTGTCGCATCTCGTGACTCGCGACAGCATCAGGATCGATTTGAAAACCGGCATCGGCGTGGGCCGCCATGCGCCTGTCGGTCTTCCGGTAGAGGTCCACGACGCTGATCACGACGCGGCGAGTGGCACCGGCCAGCAATCCGGTGAGTCGTTCGAAGGTGGCTGCGTGGAAGTCGTAGTCGGTGTTGGGCGTGATGATGATCGGATCGTACCGCCAGATTACCCGGAGCGGCCCAAGGCGCCTGGCCAGCTCATGGAAGGTTTCGATGCGGCGGTCGAGCGGAGGAACCCGCGGCTCGATGGCTCGGGGATAGTCGTTGAGCGTGTACTGGAAATAGTAGATATAGCCCCAGGATGTCAGCTCATCGAGAAGAGCAAGCATCGGCTCCGGGTTCTTCGACCAGAACACGAACGCGTCGACATCTTCCTTCGCGAGCGAGACTCGGCTGATCTGCTTGGCGTTGAAGGGGTTGGGCACGAGGCAGTAGCCAGCCCGAATCCGATTCATCAGCCAGGCAGAGTAGAAGGCGGGGATGTCCGTCCGTCTACTTGCCGATATGATCAATGCCAACTCCTGTCGGGGGCGCGTCCATGCGCCAACCGCGCTCAGACTCTAAGGTATGTGCCGTCCTTTCTCAACGAGCAAGCCACCGCGCCGTCGTCGGGCCGGTGGAGCCACGATCTCATTTGGGCACCTGACGGCTGTCCCCGGACGGCCCCTCGGAGGCTTTGCCACCACGGAGGTGATCCGTCGTGGCCCTGCTGCCGACCAGCCTCGACATGACCGACAAGGACTTCGACGCCCTGCGGCTGCGCCTGATCGCGCTCGCCAGGAGCGTCTTCCCGGACTGGTCCGACTTCGCGGTCGCGAGCTTCGGGAACGTCCTGCTCGAGCTGTACGCCTTCGTCGGCGACGTAGTCGGCTACTACCTCGACAACCAGGCCCGCGAGTCGCGCCTCGTCACTGCCACCCAGCGCAAGAACGTCATCGCCCTGGCGCGCATGCTCGGCTACAAGCTGCACGGCGCGCGGGCCGCGACCGCTGAGGCTGTCTTCGCGTTGGCCCGGGCGTCCTCGGCCGACGTGCGCATCCCGGCCGGCACCGTGGTCCGCACCCGCGAGGTCACCGAGCCCGTCCGGTTCCAGCTCCTCTCCGACGTGGTCATCCCGGCGGGCGCGCTCCAGGCGATCGGCGTCGTCGAGAACTCCAAGACCTACGTCCAGCTCTTCGACAGCCGGGGGCTCGCCGACCTCGACATCATCCTCGACCACACCCCGTACCTCGACGCCTCGGTCGCGGTGTCGGCCGCCAACGGCACGTTCGTCGAGAAGGAGAGCCTCCTCGGCTCGGGCCCGAACGACCGGCACTTCCTGGTGCTCGTCGACCAGAACGACCGCGCGACGGTACGCTTCGGCAACGGCACGAGCGGCGCCCCGCCGACCGGCACGGTGACGGTGGCCTACAAGACGGGCGGCGGCGCAGCCGGCAACGTGGACGCCGGCCGCATCGTCGTGGTCGAGGGCACGTTCACCGACGCCCACGGCCGCGCGGCGCAGGTCTCGGTCACGAACCCGGAGCCGGCCTCGGGCGGGACCGACCGCCAGAGCGTCGCCTCGGCCAAGCTGCTCGCGCCCGAGAGCCTGCGCACGCTCACCCGCAGCGTCACCCGCGAGGACTTCGAGGTGAACGCCCGGCGCGTCCCCGGCGTCGCTCGCGCCCTCATGCTCACCTCGAACGAGGACCCGACCGTCCCCGAGAACAGCGGCGTCCTCTACATCATCCCGCAGGGCGGCGGCCTGCCGACGCCCGCGCTCAAGAACCTGGTCCTCTTGCAGGTCACCGAGGTCTACCCGGCGACGCTCACGTTCCAGGTGTCCGTCCAGAACCCGGTCTACCGGAAGGTCGACGTCGAGGCGCGCATCTACCTGCGCCAGGGCCACGCGGCCGCCACCGTACGCGAGCGCGTGAAGGCGAACCTCGCGGCCATGTTCCGCGTGAGCGAGGCCGACGGCACGCCCAACCCGCTCGTCGACTTCGGCTTCAACGTGAAGGACGCCGACGGCAACCCGTCCGGCGAGGTCGCCTGGTCCGACGTGTTCAACGTCATCCGCGACACCGAGGGCGTCCGCAAGATCGGCGACCTGCACGGCGACCTGAAGCTCTCGGGCCTGCCCGCCGACGTGAAGCTCGCCATCAAGGAGTTCCCGGTGCTCGGCACCGTCACGCTGGTGAACGGCGACACGGGCGGGGTGCTCTGATGGCCATCCTGAACCCGAGCTTCGAGGACGGCGGGACGAGCCCGGGCGAGGCCGCGCACTGGACGCTCGTCACCTCGGTGGCGGGCGAGCGCATCGCCGGCTTCGGGCCGGACCCGTACCGCGCCTGGGAGGACTTCGAGCGATGGTCCGAGCTGCTGCTCGCCTTCGAGGACGGCGACCTCGCGTTCGCGCTCTTCGACCC
>CAZJTM010000247.1:0-8832 GCA_964548925.1 uncultured Verrucomicrobiota bacterium
CGCAAGAACAACTTCCACCGACAAGTATCAACTCAGGTGTGAAACATCCGGGCTAAGCCGTAACCATGCAGTAAGAGTTTGGATTTTCAGGCAAAAACCATCCTTGCCCGTGCCGGCGGCCGGAACCGGCGCGCACGGGGTGGTCCGCCTCCGGTGCGGCTGCGGCCTGCCAGAGGTCTGACGACGAGGTCAAGGGGGGCGGTTTTCATCGGGTTCCGATCACGTTGGACGCAAGCCGGCCGGCCCTAACCTGGCGTCTGGCCTACTGCATTGCAGTTGGGAAATTCACTCTGCAACTTCGCCAGCAGCGCCCGCCACCAGTCCCGTTCGGGCTCCGGCACGCTCAGCCGGATGGTGGTCCGCCCCGCCGTCCGGCTGAGGATGCCGCCGGTCGTGAACAGCCGGAAGCGCAGCGTCGCCGCCGTCACCCGCTCCAGCCAGCCCCGCCGCCGTTGGAAGAGCACGCACAGATTGTAGCCGAGCACTGCCAGGCTCAACGCCGCCTCCGTCCCCCAGAACTTTTCCAAGCACAACTGCGGCAGGCCGAAGTCCGCGTCCAACTGCTTGATCACCTCCTCGCACCCGGCCCGGCCGTTGTATTCGCGCCACACAGCGACGGGCGGCCATCTCTCCGGCAGATTGGTCACCAGCGCCTGATACAGATAGCCCGGACAGTCCAGCAGCTTCTTGCCCCCAGGCCGGGCCTTTTCCGCCACCCGGTGCCGCAGCAAGACCACCCGCCGCGGCCGCGCCCAGTTGATTTCCTGGTGTCACACCTCGGCCACGTCGGTGCCCGGCACTTCGCTGGGCGTCCAGATCAAGTCCTTCTTGAGCAGGCGTTGCAACGGCCTCAAAAGCCTTGCCACCACGATGTAACGCAAGCCCTGCCGCTCCAGCAAATCCAGCCACTCAGGCACGCAGAAACCCCAATAACACGCGGTATTCTCTAGGTGAACGCCGCCGGAATGGTTGACCCATATTGGTAAGACCCCAGAGTCTCGTTGAGACGCAGTCAGCGCTTACTGTTTCACGTCACTTGGCGTTTCGGCTCGTTTCAATTTCGCCGCCAACCGCGAGGAAGCCACGCAACTCCAACTCCTCACCGCGTCCGACAAACCGTGGGAACATCTCGGCAACCTCGCCACGAACATCGCCCAGATCGCCAGCCTGCCCGACGACCGCCTCGAAGACGTGCAAGCTAAGGAACAGAAATACGCCGAACTCGTCCGCTCCACCGGCTACGAGTTCGGACGCCAACTGGCCGACGCCTGGTGTGCTGCCTTCGTCTGGATCAAACGCCCGCCGAAGAAATCTCCCTCTCCGCCCTCCGAGGGGGGAGAGGGCCGGGGTGAGGTGGGTGGCTTTGACTTTCCCATCACCAACGAAGTCTTCCGCCGCCTGGAGCGCAACCCACATGACGCACCCAAGTGGATGCGCGACGAAATCAAACGCCTCGCCGGGCAATACCAATTCTTCCACTGGCATCTGGCGTTCGCTGATGTCTTTCAAGTGCCGCCCGCTGGCCAGAAACCGGAGAACCAACTCTGCGGCTGGAACGGCGGCTTCGATGTCATCCTCGGCAATCCCCCGTGGGAGCGCGTTAAATTGCAGGAGAAAGAATGGTTTGCCCAGCGGCGGCCCGACATTGCCAACGTGGCATCCGCTGCCGCCCGCAAACGCCTGATAGAATCCCTCCGAATCGAAGACCCGAAGTTGTTCAGGCAATTCTCGGAGGCACTGCGGCAAACCGACGGGGAGAGCCACGTGCTGCGAAACACCGGGCTGTATGCGCTGTGCGGTTGTGGCGACATTAACCTTTACGCGGTGTTTGCCGAACTCATGCGAAACCACCTCAGCCCTGCCCGGCGCGGCGGTTGCGTGTTGCCGAGTGGTGTTGCGACAGACGATACCACCAAATTCTTCCTTCAAGACTTGGTTGAAAAGAAGTCGCTGGTGAGCCTATTTGATTTCGAGAACCGCAAAGGGCTGTTCCCCGCCGTGGATAGTCGCATGAAGTTTTGTCTGCTGACGATGGGCAGTCGCTCGCTACCCGCCGGGGAGACCACGGAGTTCATCTTCTTCGCCCATCAAGTCGAGGACCTCAGAGACGTAGAACGAAGGTTCACCTTGAACGCGGAGGAAATCGCGCTGCTGAACCCAAATACTCGCACCTGCCCCATCTTCCGCTCAAAACGGGACGTGGAATTGGCCAAGCGGATGCGGTGGGCAAGTCCAGTGTGGAAACTTATCGCCGATGGCAATGAAGTTTCGCCGTGGGGCGTCTCGATTCGACGACTGGTTGACATGAACTTGCAAGCGGCCCTGCTGAAAACCGAACAGGAATTGAGCAGCATGTTGACCAAGGACGAGGACGTGAACTATGTCGGAAATGGCGAAACCTTCCTGCGGGTTTTCGAGGGCAAGATGGTTTTCCTGTTTCACCACCGTTTCGCCGACGCCTACACCGTGGCAGTTGGCCAACGCACTGGCAGAGCCACCGAGGTTGAGCCATCGGAGCTTCTCAACCCGCACCGGCTTGCGAGGTGTCGCTTCTGGGTTTCTGAACCCGAAGTGGCCAGCGCGATTCCAGGGTGGAACAGGAAGTGGCTGTTCGCTTACATGGACGTTTGCAGCGTGACCAACGAGCGCACGGTTATTTCCGCGATTGTTCCGTGGTCGGCCACTTCTTTCTCGCTGCGCGTTTTGGCCGAGACGACGGCAGGGCCGAAGGAAGTTGGTTGTTTGGCGTCCAACTTCGGCAGTTTCGCATTTGACTACTACGTCAGACAATTTGTCGGCGGACTGCACCTTTCGGACTACATCATGTATCAGATGCCAGTCCTTCCGCCCGAAACCTACGCGCTGCCGTGCGCGTGGGCGGGTCAAGGCCAGACGCTGCAAGCGTGGCTGTTGCCGCGAGTGCTGGAACTGACCTACACGGCGTGGGACTTGGAGGCGTTCGCGCAGGACTGCGGCTGGAGTGGCCCGCCGTTCCGTTGGGACGAGAAGCGCCGGTTTCTGCTGCGGTGCGAGTTGGACGCCGCCTTCTTCCATCTCTACGGCCTGAACCGCGACGACACCGCCTACATCCTCGACACCTTCCCCATCGTGAAGCGCAAGGACGAGGCGCGTTACAACGGCGACTACCGCACCCAGCGCGTCATCCTCGAAATCTACGACGCCCTCGCCGCCGCCCAACGCACCGGCCAGCCCTACGCTACTCGCCTCGATCCGCCGCCGGCTGATGCCCGTTGCTGTCATCCGCCACGTCAAACATTGAACTGTGCCCTAATATCGCTTGCTCACTAAGCAAGAGCTTGACCGCATCCGAGAGCACAGGAGTTTATTGCCGCAAGGCCGGCTCAGATCACCTTGGGCGGTGTCATCCAGATCAACTGCTTCTCAATGTTGTCGGACAGCTTGTAGGGCTTGATGTGTTGGGCGATGGAAGCACCGACCACTTCAATCTTCTGCAAGTCGCCCTCCCCAAGCCCCGCCTGGGCGCAGTAGTTCAAGTAGCCCACCTTGGCGTAATCAATGCCCATCAACTCCACCGCCACGCGATCTGCCGCCAGCCAGTCGGGACTGACCACGCAGACCCGGTGGTCAACCCGTGTGCCTCCCACGGGGCCGTTGCCCTCCATGCCATCGTACCCGTCAATCACGGCCAGATGCGGGTGCAGCCGCCGCGCCAGGTCAAACAGGTTGTAGTTGAGGGCGCGGAAACTGTTGCCGTGAACGATGGGCTTGTCGTTCTTCGCGCCGGGCTTCGCGCCCTTGCCCCAGCGGAAGCCGAGGTCCTTGATGGGCGCCGCCAGGACGATGTTCTTCAACGAGAGCGTCGCCACGATCCGATCGTGGGTCTTCAGCTTGGCGGCGGAAATAATGAAGTTGTTCGGATCGAGCAGCAGCTTCGACATGCGGACGGGATGCGGGCGAAAGTCCTTCTCGTCGAAGACATGAACCCGCTCGACCTCCTGGTCATCGAGGTCAACCAGCTTGACCCCGTACTTCCGGGACAGGTCGGTGTAGTGATAGTTCACGAAACCTTCGAGGGTGGGGCCGTTCGCGGCGGACTCCGCAATGACGGCGTTTTCGAGTTTGCCGATGGACTTGAGGAATTCGAGGATGCCCTCCAGGCAGCCCGCATGGGTCGCACACAGTTGGTTGTCAATGGCGACGTTGTTGGGCTTGACGATCACGCGCCGGCTGCCGATGGCCCGGCGGACTGCCTGCTCGTGGACTTTCAGGGCGCGGAAGGCGATGTCGGCGCGGTCGTCGCCTTGAAAGAGCGAGACGCGGCTGGTGGGCTTCGGATCGGCAGCGCTGTCCGCAGCATGGGCGAACCGGGCGAGGCGGGGCACGGCGGCGACGGCCAGCCCGCCAAAGAGGGAGGTTCTCAGGAAGTCCCGGCGGCTGGAAAAGTGCGTCATAAATGTGCTTCAGTGCGCGGGGGTCAAAAGCGACCACCCCGCACGGGCAACGTACCCAAGCCCTCTCTACGGCGGCAAGTGAATCCTCAAAGCAACGCTGCCGTCAGACGTGAAAGACAGCCTGTTTGGCCATGAAGCGTTTCTTCGTTTCCATCTTCACAATCCCAGTGACCGCCGGCTTACTGTTTGCCGGCGACGGCAAACGTGCGGTTGTACCCGTCAGCGACGATCTAACCCGCGACGCGGTCATGCAAGCACCATCAGGCGGCCAAACCACAATGCGCGATCCATCAGGCCGCACGGTGGGCACCGCCAGTACGGCGGGTACACGGACGACGTTTCGCGATGGCAGCGGACGGACAACCGGGAGCGCCACCGTTGAAGGCAAACGGTCGGTCTTTCGGGATGCGTCAGGCCGCACGGTCCGGACTGCGACGGCATCGGGCAATCAAACCACCACGTATCGCGATGCCGCTGGGCGAACGGTGGGCACCGCATCTGAATCCAAGGGACGCACGACCTTCCACAATGCCAGTGGCCGCACGACCAGCACCGTTCAGCAGAGTGGATCGGGTGCGACAGTGCGGGATGCCGTGACCGGACATTGGGCACAAGTACCGCCACGGGCGCAAAGCGGTGACCTGAGTCGGCTGAGGCACTGGCCCCGGGCATCGCGGGCATCGCAAGAGTCCGGCTGGGATCGGCTGGCGAAGGAACTTGAACAGATCGCTGATTTGAATGGTGACCGCCTTTACTGGGCGAGGAGTATGGCAAGGCGATTCACATTCGGCGAGACCATTTTTGAGACTGCGTCTCACAACCCCCTGCGAATGGCGCGCTGGGCTCGTAGTTTAACTGCGTTGCCATCCACTGCTGACCGTGCTATCTGGACTCCATGCTTCAAGAACAGCTCGGTCAACACATCGCCTATCTGCGCAAGCAGCGCCGGCTGACCCAGGTCCAGCTTGCCAAGGCCGTGGGCTGCTCGGTGGAGTTCATCAGTCTCGTCGAGCGCGGCGTTAACGCTCCTTCCGTCGCCGGTCTTGAAGTGTTTGCCCGGGTGTTGAAGGTGGAAGTCGTGGACCTGTTCAAGTTCGCCCGGCGAAAGCCCACGCGCACCCGGCACATCCGCATCAGCAAGAAGGGTGGATCATGGCTTCCGACCTGATCTGCTACCAGTTTAGCCGGTCGAAGGTGGAGCGGTGCGACTTCAGCCACTTCCTCAGCCTCTACGCGCCCGACAAGCTGCCTGAAGCCCGCCGGCTGCGAGAGATGATGAATACCTTCCTGTTTTGCGTCGAGGGCTACGACGACGATCCCCGGGAAATCCACTCGGTCCCGGAGGTTCGGCGGTTTTACAAGGCGTTCCATCAGGCGTGGCCATACTGGCTCTACTTTTGCAACTTGGAGACGGACGCGCTGCGGATGATGGTGCTTTGCTGCCTGCCCTCAATGACGGCGGTGACGATGGACGGCATGCCCAAGGCGGCGGTGAGTTACGATCCGTTGGAGCTGCTCCGTTTCATCGGCAACGATTTCGGCCCGATGAATCTGATGTGCGACCGCGCCGAGATGTTCGAGCGCAGTATCTACGATCGCACGAAGGCGGTGTTCGAGTACTTCAACTTGCCGTTCGACGCCGAGCCGCCGCCCAGCCCTGCCAGTGGGCACTTGTGCCACTGACACCGCAAAGGACTTGAGCCCTTCATGAGCACCGACTTTGATCGCAGACAGTTTTTGGTCACCGCCACGCGAATCTCCGCCGGAATGGCTCTTACCGACTGGGCGACCAACCTGCGGGCTTTGGCTGCCCAGAGCGACAACGTCGCCGCGCTTGCAGTGATTGACACCCACACGCATTTCTACGATCCCAGTCGCCCCGAGGGTGTGCCGTGGCCGCCCCGCAATAATCAGCGGCTTTACCGCACGGTGCTGCCCAAAGACTACCGCGCTCTGCCGGTTCCAAGGCCCGTGACCGGCACGGTGGTCGTAGAGGCCAGCACCTGGGTGGAAGACAACCAGTGGGTGCTCGACCTCGCCGCCAAGGAACCATTCATCGTCGGCCTGGTCGGAAACCTGCCGCTCGGTACGAAGCAATTTTCCGGACACCTGAAGCGATTCGCCGCCAACAAGCTCTTTCGCGGCATCCGCATCCGCGACCGGAAGTTGGAAGGCATGCTGGATGATCCCGCTTTCGTCAGCGACCTGCGGCTGCTGGCCGATGCTGACCTGTCGCTGGACCTGGTGGGCGGCAGCGAGATTCTCATCTTTGCGGAGCGGCTGGCGCGGGACCTCCCCGGATTACGGATCGTCATAGACCATCTGGCCGGCGTGAAAGTGGACGGCAAAGCACCGCCGGCTGAATGGTCAGAGAAGATGAAGGCGCTGGCGCCGAGATCGCAGGTCTATTTCAAGGTCTCCGGCTTGGTTGAAGGTACGGGCCGAAGCGATGGCACGGCGCCGCGTGACGTGGAGTTCTACCGTCCGGTGCTGGACTCGATGTGGAAGATGTTCGGCCCGGAGCGGTTGATCTACGCCAGCAACTGGCCGGTCAGCGAGCTGTTTGCCCCGTTGGCCACAGTTCAGGGCATCGTCGCCGACTATTTCCGCAATCACGGACGCCGGGCAGAGGAGCAGGTGTTTTCGCTCAGCGGCAAGGCGGCGTACCGGTGGACTCGACGAGACGAGCCCAAGCAATGACAGCAATTCAGTCCCGAACGCAGTATGGCAACACCCAAAGGCACCCGGTCCCAACGATTTCTTTTGCAGACGGGCGACGCAGTCCACGTTTACAGTAATGCCCAGACGATCACCCTTCAGCTTCGTCACGAGGTCCCGAGCCAAGTGGATGTGGCAGCAACGTCCTTCAAAGCGTCGGTCGTGCTCTCTCCCACCGACGCGCTGGCCCTTGCCGGAGAGCTGCTGACAGCAGCGGCTGCCCGGTTCAAAGCGAAGGCGCAAGACCCAGCACGATGAAGCGCCGAACGCTCAAGCAGCTTCGCCCGAAACCACCTGAGCATCATCACAACGTCTATGTGGTGTTGCTCGATCCCGCCGTCAGCAAAAACCGGAAGGTCCGAGCCGTCAACCCGGAGCGTGACCGCAAAAAGCCATGCGTTTACGTCGGCATGACCGGCCTGACGCCGGAGGAACGCTTTGCGAATCACAAGTCAGGGATCAAGGATGCGTGGGTGGTAAAGCGGTACGGCATCCGCCTGCTACCGGAGCTTTACGCGCATCTGAACCCGATGCCATTCGAGGCGGCGGCACAGATGGAAGAGGACCTGGCGGAAGACCTGCGCCGGGCCGGGTACACGGTCACCGGTGGACATTGACGGCGTTCTACAGCGGGAACGCGCCTTGACTATGACCGTCAGCCATCTACAACGACGGCCATGAAATATCGCCGCTTGGGACGAACCGCGTTAAAGGTCTCTGTCATTGGTTTGGGCACATGGCAATTCGGCGGTGAATGGGGCCGCGACTACGTCCAGGCGGAAGCGGACGCCATCCTGGACACGGCGGCGGCACATGGCATCAACCTGATTGACACCGCCGAATGCTACGGCGACCACGTCTCTGAGTGGTTGATCGGCGATTACCTTTCACGGCACGATCGTCAGCGCTGGATTGTGGCGACGAAGTTCGGACATCAGTACCACGGCTTTCAGAACCGCACCTGGCATGCGTCGCCTGCCGATGTGCAGCGGCAGTTGGAGCAATCCCTGCGGGCGTTGCGGGTGGAGGCGATTGATCTGTACCAGTTCCATTCCGGCGGCGACGCAGACTTCGGACAGCCGGAATTGTGGGCGATGCTGGACCGGCAGAAGCGGGCGGGCAAGATTCGGCATCTGGGGATTTCGATTTCGAGCAAAGGCGGGCCGCTGCAAGCCCAGCAAGCCCTGAGTGTCGGCGCAGAAGTCTTGCAGGTGGTGTACAACCGGCTGGAGCGCCGAGCGGAACAGGATTTCTTGCCCCACGCCCACCGAGACGATCTGGGTGTCTTGGCTCGCGTACCGCTGGCCAGCGGGTTTCTCTCGGGTAAGTTCGACGCCACGGTTGCCTTTCCGGCAAACGATGTCCGTGCGACGTTGGAAACGAGCAAGGTGCGAGCTTGGTTGGCGGAAGTGGAAACCATCAAGAAGTCGGAACTGCCGGCGGGCGTGCCGATGGCGCAATGGGCGCTGGCCTGGTGCTTGAGGAATCCGCTCGTCAGCGCCGTGATTCCAGGCTGCAAGAACCCGGCGCAGGTTGCGGCCAACGCGCTGGCAGCGAATCTGGTCCCAAGCAGCTAGGCGGACGTTTGTGGCTTGCTCGGTAGAGGCGGGCTTGGGAGATTTGCGCCCATGAGAATACCCCGGTGGATTCGCATTTCACTGCTTTTGGTCCTGGCAATTCT
>CAZJTM010000248.1:0-7632 GCA_964548925.1 uncultured Verrucomicrobiota bacterium
AGAACAGCGTCACCCAGATCATCGAGCAGAAGATGACGGGTTTCGACGACATGCTCTATCTGTCCGGCACGAGCGATTCCGCGGGAGCGGCGCGGGTGGAATTGACCTTCAAGCCGGGCACGGACCCCGATCTGGCCTGGGCCAAGGTGCAGAACAAACTTCAGCTTGCCATGACCAGCCTGCCCGAGGCGGTCCAGCGCACCGGTGTCATGGTCAGCAAGTCCACGCGGAACTTCCTCATCATCGTGGGCCTGATTTCCGAAGACGGCAGCATGGACGGCAACGACCTGCGCGACTACGCCGCCTCGAACCTCGAAAAGCTCCTCGCTCGCGTGCCGGGTGTCGGTGAGGTGACCACCTTCGGCTCGCAATACGCCATGCGCGTCTGGCTGAACCCGGACAAGCTCAACGACTACCGGATGACCATCGAGGACGTGATCGCGGCGCTGAAGGTTTACAACGTGGAAGTCTCCGCCGGCCAGTTCGGTGGAACGCCCGCGGTCGAAGGCCAGCGGTTGAACGTCTCGATCATCGTGCAGAACCTGCTCAAGACGCCCGAGGAATTCGCCGCCATCCCGCTCCGCACCAATCCTGACGGCTCAATCGTGCGCGTCCGTGACGTGGGCCGGACGGAATTGGGAACGGAGTCTTACGACGTCCAAGTGTTCAACAACGGTCGCCCCGCCGCCGGCCTGGCCGTGCGTCAGGCACCCGGCGCCAACGCGCTCGAAACCGCCGACGCCATCAAGGCCAAGATGGCCGAGATGAGCCAGTACTTCCCGAAAGGGATGAAGGTGGTTTATCCCTACGACACCACGCCGTTCGTCAAGGTCGCCATTGACGAGGTGGTGAAGACGCTCTTCGAGGCGGTGTTCCTGGTCTTTCTGGTGATGTGGCTGTTCATGGGCAACATCCGGGCCACGCTGATTCCGACGATTGCCGTGCCGGTCGTGATCCTGGGCACGTTCGCCGTGCTGGGCGCGTTTGGATTCACCGTCAACATGCTGACCATGTTCGCCATGGTGCTCGCCATCGGGTTGCTGGTGGACGACGCCATTGTGGTGGTGGAAAACGTCGAGCGCATCATGAGCGAGGAAGGGCTTTCGCCGCGCGAGGCCACCGCGAAGTCCATGGACCAAATCACGCCCGCGCTGATCGGCATTGGCGTGGTGCTGGCGGCGGTGTTCGGGCCGATGGCGTTCTTCGGCGGCTCGACCGGTGTCATCTACCGCCAGTTCTCCATCACCATCGCCTCGGCCATGTTGCTGTCGGTGCTGGTGGCCCTGATCCTGACGCCGGTGCTCTGCGCCACCATGCTCAAGCCCGTGCCGAAAGGACACGAGCCTGCCGAAAACGCGGTGTGGTTTCTGCGTCCGTTCTTCCTCTGGTTTGACCGTTTCTTTTTCAAGACGCGCGAAGGGTGCGTGAAGCTGGTGGGGCACGCTCTTACCCGGCGGATGCGCTACGTGCTTGCGTTCCTCCTCATCGTTGGCGGATTGGGCTTCCTGTTCATGCGCATGCCCTCGTCGTTCCTGCCGGATGAGGACCAGGGAATCCTGATGTGCCAGATCATCATGCCCACGGGCGCGACCATCGAACAAACCCAGGCCCTGGCCGATCAGGTCAAGACCCACTTCCTGGAGCAGGAGAAAGCGGCGGTGGAATCCTGCATGACGATTGTCGGCATGAGCTTTGCCGGCCGGGCACAAAACAACGGCATGGTGTTCGTGAAACTCAAGGATTGGAGCCTGCGCGACCGGAGCGATCTGCGTGTGAAAGCCATCGCCGGCCGCACGATGATGGCCTTTGCCCAACTGCGCAACGCCATGGTGTTCGCGTTCCCGCCGCCACCGGTCATCGAGCTGGGCACGGCGCGGGGCGTGGACTTCCAGTTGGTGGACCGCGGCGGGCTGGGGCACGACGCGCTCATGGCCGCGCGCAACCAGTTCCTCGGCCTGGCCGCCCAGGACCCGCGACTGGTGCGCGTGCGCCCGAACGGCCTGGACGATGTGCCGCAGTTCCGCGTGGATGTGGACTGGGAAAAAGCGGGCGCGTTGGGCGTGCCGATCAACTCCATCCACAGCACGCTCTCGGCGGCATTCGGCAGCGCCTACGTCAACAACTTCATCCAAGCCGGTCGCGTCAAGCGGGTCTATGTGCAGGCCGACGCGCCGTATCGCCGGTTGCCCAGCGACCTGGAGAAAATCTACGTGCGCAACACCGCCGGCAAGATGGTGCCGTTCGCCTCGTTCGCCTCGACGCGCTGGAGCAGCGGCTCGCCGCGTCTGGAACGTTTCAACGGATTCCCCAGCCTCAACATTCAGGGAGAACCCGCGCCGGGCCGCAGCACCGGCGAGGCGATGCGCGCCTTCGAGGAGAACGCCGCCAAGCTGCCGCAGGGTATTGGCTTTGACTACACCGGCGTCTCCTACCAGGAACGCATGGCCAGCACGCAGACCGCGCCGCTTTATGCCTTCTCGATTCTGGTCATCTTCCTCTGTCTGGCGGCGCTGTACGAAAGCTGGCCCATCCCCATCTCGATTCTGCTGGTGTTACCGCTCGGCGTGCTCGGGGGCGTCATTGCATCCACGCTGCGCGGGTTGCCGAATGACGTGTATTTTCAAATCGGCCTGCTGACCACATTGGGCCTGACCACGAAGAACGCCATCCTCATCGTGCAATTCGCCAAGGCGCGCGTCGAGCAAGGCATGGGCTTGATCGAAGCCACGATCGAAGGCACGCGCCTGCGCTTCCGGCCCATCGTGATGACGTCGCTGGCGTTCGGATTCGGAGTGTTGCCGCTGGCCCTGGCCACCGGCGCGGGCGCCGGTGCGATGACCGCCATTGGCACGTCGGTCCTCGGCGGCATGATCACCGGCACGGTGCTGGTGATCTTCTTCTCCCCCCTGTTCTTTGTGCTGGTCGAAAAGACGTTTGGCCAACGGAAACGGCAACCCGCCGTCCAGGCCGCTCAAGACGCCGCATCCGGGAGTCACTAAGATGAATAAGCAGATACTTCTTCTCCCCTTCGGTTTGGCCATCGCGATGGTGGGCTGCACCCTCGCGCCGAAATACACACGGCCCACCGCGCCCGTCCCGGCCGAATGGCCGGTCGGCCCCGCATACACCGGCGCGCCGGCGCCGACGACCGCGTCCCAGGCTTCCGACATGAACTGGCGCGAGTTCTTCACCGACGCGAAGCTGCAGCGCGTCATCGAATTGGCGCTGACGAACAACCGGGATCTGCGAATCGCCGCGCTGAACGTCGAGCGGGCGCGGGCCTATTACGGCATTCAGCGGGCCGGGCTGCTGCCCACGTTGGACGCCGTCGGCAGCGGCAGCAAGTCACGCGTGCCGGGCGATCTCTCCAACTCAGGCAAGGCTCAAACCTCTGAACGTTACGATGCCAATCTCGGTGTCGCCGCCTGGGAAATTGACTTCTTCGGCCGCCTTCGCAGCCTCAAAGATCGCGCGCTCGAGGAATTCCTGGCGACCGAGCACGCCCGCCGAAGCGCGCAAATCCTGCTGGTGTCGTCCGTAGCCCAGGCCTATCTCGCGCTCGCGGCGGATCGGGAGAATCTGAATCTCTCGCAGACGACCCTCCAGACGCAGCAGGCCGCGTATGAGTTGGTCAAGCGGCGTCACGAGCTCGGCTTGGTAACGGAACTGGAATTGTTCCGCGCCCAAACACCACTGGAGGTGGCGCGGCGGGACGTGGCCGCTTATCAGCAACAGGTGGCGCAGGACGAAAACGCGTTGAACCTCCTCGCCGGCTCGCCGGTGCCGGCGGACCTGCTGCCCGCCGAATTGGATCGCGTCCATCCGCCCCGCGAGGTGTCCGCTGGTTTGTCCTCCGAAGTGCTGCTGGGCCGGCCGGATGTGCTTCAAGCGGAGAGCCTGCTCCGGGCCGCCAATGCCGACATCGGTGCCGCACGGGCCGCCTTCTTTCCGCGCGTGACCCTCACCGCCGCCATCGGCACGGCCAGCAGCGATCTCTCCGGGTTGTTCGAGGCCGGCTCGGGCGCGTGGAGTTACGCGCCGCGGATTGTCATGCCGATCTTCGATGCCCGCACCTGGTCCGCCCACAAGGCCGCGAAAGTGCAGCGCGAAATCGCCGTCACGCAATATGAGAAGGCCATCCAGGCCGCGTTCCGGGAAGTGGCGGACGCGCTGGCGGTGCGCGGCACCGTGGACCAGCAGGTCGCCGCCCAGGAATCCCTGGTGTCTGCCCTGTCGGAAACCCATCGGCTGGCGAATGCGCGCTTTGAGAAGGGCCTGGACAGCTACCTCGGCGTGCTGGACGCGCAACGCTCGCTCTTTGCCGCGCAACAGGCCTTGGTCTTCCTGCGCCTGCAAGCAGTCACCAGCAACGTGCGGCTGTACGCCGTGCTGGGCGGCGGTTGGCAGCAGGAAACACGGCCCGACCCTGTGGCACAATGGAGTTCGCCCGTTGAAACCGCGCCTCATTGACTTCCGGGAAGGGCGGAGACTGGGTGCGACGCGGAGCATCGTCCCGGAGGGGAAAACTGGACGAGGTTGAGGCGGCCGGCCCTGCGCAACCGCGCGGCAGCCGGGGCCGTTATTTTTTGGCCGGCGCGTTCGTGGCCGCGACCGCCAGTTGGTTCTGGAGATCGTTCCACCGGCCCACCAGCGCATTGTATTCTTCCACCACCTTGTTGAGCTTGGCGACAATCTCGTTGCGATCCTCGGCGAGCTTCTTCATCTCCTCGTTCTGCTGAGTGATGGTTTCGTTCTGGCGGTTGATGTTCTCGTTGGCCTTCTCGAAGGCTTCCTTGTAAGCGTCCAATTGTTTTCCTTGGCGCTCGATCTCCGTCTGCGACCGGTCGAATTCCTTCTCCAGCCGGGCGATCTCGGCTCGGTTGGTCTTGATGGTTTCGGTGAGGTTCTTCTTGATCTCCTCCAAACGGGCGACCTCCTCCTCACTGCGCTTGAGCACCCCGTTCAGGTTTTGAATGGCCTCGCTATTGTTTTGCACGGTATCGGTCAGCCCCTGAATGTTCTGCCGCAGGGTCACCTCGCGAACCCATTGAAAGGCAATCAACCCGCCGCGACGCCGGGCGGGCGCACTCCTGAAGGCCCCGGCGCGGGAAAACTCCTGACAACCCGGCAAAAGCCGGTTAAGAATGCTGCCGATGACTCGCCCGGAAGCCAACGCCCGCCACGCCGCGCTCGTGGCCGAGATTCGCGCGCACGACCAGGCCTATTATGTCGAGGCAAGACCCGCCATCAGCGACCGCGAATACGACCGGCTCTACAAGGAACTCCTCGACCTCGAGGCGGCTTTCCCCGGGTTGGCGACGCCGGATTCGCCCAGCCAGCGCGTGGGCGGACAGCCGCTGGGCGCGTTCCGGCGGGTGGCTCATCTTCAGCCGATGCTCTCGCTCGACAAGATCCGCGCCGCCGATCATCCCACGAAAGACGAGGAGCCCAACGATGACCGCCGGAAGCAGGCGCAGGACAGAAACACGCTGACGGAGTTGTGGAGCTTTGACGCCACCTTGCGCAAGCATTTGGGCCGGGAGCAAATCGAATACGTGCTCGAACCCAAGGTGGACGGCGTGTCCATCAGCGTGCATTACCGACGCGGGAAACTCGCCCTCGGCGTGACGCGTGGTGACGGCACCGCGGGCGACGACATTACGGCGAACTTGCGCACCGTTCGCGCGATCCCGTTGGAGTTGAACCTGAAGAACCCGCCAGCGTTGCTCGAAGTCCGCGGGGAAGCCTACATCGCACAGAACGACTTCGAGGCCATGAATCGGCGGCTTGCCGACTCCGGGGCAGAGCCGTTTCCAAACGCCCGCAACGCCACCGCCGGCACGCTGAAGCAACTCGATCCGCGGCTGGTGGCCACACGCCCCATCAGCGCCGTGTTCTACGCGGTCGGCGCGACCGAGGGCCTGGAGTTCATCACGCACGCCGAGGTGCTGGCGTCGCTCAAGCGCTTTGGCCTGCCAACCCAGCCGCACTGGTGGCTTTGCCGGGACATGGCTGAGGTCCTGCGCATCTACACGGAGGAAATCGTCGCGCACTACGACGAGGAGCGGGACTTGCGGCGCCGGCTGCCCTACGAGATTGACGGCATTGTGCTGAAAGTGAACGCGCTGGCCGATTGGGCGCGCCTCCCCGCCAAGGCCCGCGCGCCCGGCTACGCGATTGTTCACAAGCCGATCCCGTGGATTGAGCCGGCCGAGACGGTGCTGAAAGCGATCACGGTGCAGGTGGGGCGCACGGGCGTGCTGACCCCGGTGGCCGAACTCGAACCGGTATTCGTCCAGGGCTCAACCATCGCGCGCGCCACGCTGCACAACGAGGATGAAATCCGCCGCAAGGACATCCGCATCGGCGACACAGTGGTGATCCGCAAGGCCGGCATGGTGATCCCGGAGGTGATGGAGGTTGTGAAAAGCAAACGCCCGCCCGGGGCGCAGCCGTTCGATTTCGTGGCGCACCTCGGCGGAAAGTGTCCGGCGTGCGGCGGACCGATTGCGAAGGAGCGGGTCTCGGCGGGCGCTGCCGAGGAAGTGGCCTGGCGCTGCCAGAATGTCGCCGGCTGTCCCGCTCAGAAGACCCGGCGAGTGGAGTATTTTGCGCAACGCAAGGCGCTCGACATCGAGGCCCTCGGCGGGATAGTGGCGGAAAAGCTCGTGGAGCGCGGTCTGGTGGACGAACCCTTGGACCTTTTTAGCCTCAAGATCGAACAGCTCGCCGCGCTGAACCTCGGCACGGACGACGCCCCGCGGGTGTTTGGCGAGAAGAACGCCGCGAAAGTAGTCGAGGCGCTGGAGCGCGCGAAACAAGCTCCCTTGCATCGCTGGATCCAAGCCTTGGCCATCCCGGAGGTCGGTGAGCAAACGGCCTGGCAGCTTGCACAGACACACGGCTCACTGGAGGAACTCGCCTCGTCTCCGGTCCTGCGCGACATCCGCGCTTTGGGGCGGAACGAAGCGGAGCGGCAGGAGATCAGCCCCCGCTCGCGCAAAAATCCGCCCAAGACGGTCGAGGAACTGGCGGCTCGGAAGCAGCGCCACGCCGAACTGGCTGCCGAGGCAGCCGCCCTCGAGGCGCGGCTGGCACAAATCGGCGCCAAAACCAAGTTGGCGGAGGTCGGCCCGGTCGCCGCAGGTTCGGTGTTGGACTTCTTCGCTTCCCCTGGCGGACAGCGCATCTTGCAGCGGCTTCGCGAACTGAAGGTTCAACCGGGCGTGGCGGCGAAGCCCTCGTCGCAGCCGACCGCCCAGCAACCGCTCGCGGGCAAGACATTCGTGCTCACCGGCACGCTCCCCACGCTCTCCCGCGAGGCGGCTTCCGCCCTCATTCGGGAGGCGGGCGGCAACGTCAGCAGCTCGGTGAGCAAGCGCACCGATTACGTGGTGGCGGGAGAAAGTGCCGGATCGAAGCTCGACAAAGCCCGCGAATTGGGCGTGCCGGTGTTGACCGAAGCGGACTTCTTCCGGCTCTGCGGTTCAACGCGAACCGCTGCGAAGTCCGCTCAGGCCGAGCTGCTCTGAACTGGAGCGGCTTGGGGCTCGCGGCACAGAGGGGCGTTTGCGTCTTGGAATGCGGCCCCACTCTGCGGCGAGCCAACAAAAAAGCCGGCCTTCCGGCCGG
>CAZJTM010000248.1:7642-8738 GCA_964548925.1 uncultured Verrucomicrobiota bacterium
CGTTTACGGGAACATGATGTTGTTGCCGCCCTGGCTGACAACAGTGTACTTCGCAGCCGAGGTGTCACCGGTCGCACGGAGGGATTCACGCAGCTTGGAGGAGCTGTATTGCTGCACGCTGCCGTCAGCCAGCGCGATGTTGCCCTGCTTCTGGTGCATCTTGTCGGTCCACTGGATGTTCAAACCCGTGCCCGTCGAGGTGTTCGTGCCGATGGACACAGCGGCGCCCAGCGTGGTGCTCGGGGAATACCCGTAGGCCTGCGGAGCGGCCGGGCCGGTGCCGATGTTACGGTCACCGGAGAGGAACATCTGCGGCTGGGTTTCGTCAGCATCCACGCCCACGAAGTAAGAAACTGCAGTGTTGTCGTAGAAGTCGCGGAAACTGGTGCCGGAGGTGACGTTCAGGAAGTTCGTGCGCGGGTTGCGCTCATCAGACGGGCATACCACGACTTTGGGCGTGTTGCACTCGTTGGAGAGGACTTGGAAAATGCGCCAAGTGTTCGGGGCGGTGGCTCCGGCGGCCGGGACGGCTCCGGCGGCGCCGCCTTCGGTGTCCGCCACTTTCATGGGATAGCGGTCCTGGTTGTCACCCGCCCAGATGCGGAACGACAGCCCAACCTGCTTGAGGTTGTTCGCGCAATTGATGCGTTGAGCCTTCTGCTTCGCCTTGGCGAGCGCGGGGAGGAGCATGCCGGCCAAGATCGCGATGATCGCGATCACGACCAAGAGCTCAATGAGGGTGAATGCCGAGAGTTTAAATCTACGTGTTTGTTTCATAATGTTGTTCAACTGTTATGACTGGTGATGTTGCAGGCCTGGTGCCAAGGCGTCAATCCACAAAATGCTTGGAAAAGAGAACCGAGCTCAGCCGGCGGCGTGAAATTCACGCGTGAAATTCACGCGGCTTGCGTGAAAAACGCGCAACCGGTCGGCGCGCGGTTCTATTCAGCCATCATGGTGCGACAAGTGCCCGGCCAAGGATTGCATGCACGGACGCGGGTTAAGCAACATATTTCACACCCGGGCGAGCGCGAAGTTAGGTAGTGATTGGGGCGAAAGGGCGAAGGAGCGCGTGGGCATTGGTTGTGGTGCGGAT
>CAZJTM010000249.1:0-230 GCA_964548925.1 uncultured Verrucomicrobiota bacterium
CCCAATTTTGGGGGGAGGAGCCCCCCACCCCAACCCTCCCCCCAAAATTGGGGGGAGGGAGAGAGGGAGGGGGCAAAAAGGGGAGGGAGAAAGGGAGGGGGGCAAAAAGGGGATGTGTGGTGTTAGTCAATAAGGCGCAAAAAAATCTTCGAGTTTTTTCAAGCCTCGCGGTCCTGGTCGCATGGACGTGTTTGATTCGACCAGCACGAGCGGAGTCGCATGGCGTCGTG
>CAZJTM010000249.1:240-8710 GCA_964548925.1 uncultured Verrucomicrobiota bacterium
GAGGTGCGCGGGGTGAAATTCAGCCCGGCCTTCGCCGACAACGTGACCGACTATCTCGAGGTGCTGCTGACGCAGCGCGGATTCCAGGTGGTGCCGCGCTCCAACATCAAGGACAAGCTTAGGCAACAGCAGCGCGAGAGCTACCGCGCCTGCTTCGAGCAGAGCTGTCAGATCGAGCTGGGCCGTGAGGTCGCGGCCGACAAGAGCCTGTCGTCGCAGATTTTGAAAATCGGCAACTCCTGCCGGATCACCTTGCGCCTATACGATTTGAAAAAGGCGACGACCGAGATGGCGGGGTCTGCCGCGTGCGAGTGCAGCGAAGACGGCGTGACCCGCGGGATGGAGAGCGCCCTCGCCAACATGTTTTACAGCATAGGCTCGGACACCCTACCGAAAGCCCCCACGGGACTTGCTCCGAAACAACCCGGAACAACCCCCCCGGCGGAGGCGCGTGCGCCCACGCAGCCGACATCAGGCGCCGCGACCGCTCCGGCAAGGCCCCGGGTGCCGGATTGCCTGCGTCGTGAGAACCTATATGCCGGGGACTCTCCCGAAAAGCGCGCCGAGGTGCGGTCTCAGCTCAAGAAGCTTGCTGATCTGGAGCCCAACGAAATGGAACGCGCGCAGCTTCTGCTCCGGCTGGGTTTGAGTTACGACGACGAGGCAAACGCCATCCGCATCCAGCCCGGTTCACAGGTGGGGAGTGCGAGCAAAGCAAACGAATCACCGGATGAGACGGTCCGGGCGCAGCAAGCCAAGTGGCGCACCGAGGCGGTAAGTATTTATAGCACCATCATCCAGAATCATCCGACGTTTGCCAGGCTGGACGAAGTGCTTTATCAGTTGGCGCTCGATCTTTGGGAACTGGGCCAAAAACCGAAGGCATTGGACACGTACAAGACACTGATAAAATACCATCCGAATTCGAAACGAGTGTTCGACGCCTATATGTCGGTTGGCGAGCATTACTTCGGCCAGGCGGATTGGGCGAAGGCGTTGTTCGCCTACCAGAAAGCGGCGCAGTCTCCCGATGCGAAGGTCCAGGCCTGCGCCAATTACAAACAGGCGTATTGTCATTACCTCGTGGGCGAATACTCCAAGGCGAAAGAAGAGTTCACCGCGGTGATAAAGAGCGACGGCTCGAGCGCGGACATGAAATCCGATGCGAAAGATCGGCTGCGTTCGATGGGGTATGAGCCGCCCAAGGATGCGGCGGAGGCGGTGCTGGATTGGTAGGAAAGAATCAGGGCCGACGCCGTTTGTGCCGGAATCCACGCCTCTTCGATGAAGAAAAAAAACTTTGAACCCGGAACTTGGAACGGTCAGGAAAGGGTAGGGCCGGATACGGGGTACATGGACCTGGGTTTTTATCTCTAACGGCAAGGTCGGTATCTCGTTGCTCGAGTTTGCGATAGTTCTTGATGCAACTGTCATTTCGTTGCTGATACTCTGGCAACGACCTCGTAGCGTCTACAACCCGCTGGTCATCTATCTGCTTCTTGCCGCCCTATCGACCATCCCATTTGCCATCGCTGTTACCTTCAATATTGATTTCGGCTCTCCTCTGTTGGTGTCCAAAATCGGTATAAGAAGATATTACGAACGGCTAACCGAGTACTTGTTTTGGCACGCAGCATCGGTTGTGATGGTAGCCATCGGGTTCAACATCGCTGCCGGAAAAAACTCCCCGGCGAGCGCTCCCTCAAAGGAATTCATGGCCGTAGAACCAAGGGAGCGCTTCGATCCCGTGCTGCTGATGCGAGTTGGCAACATCTTTATTTTGCTCGGCGTCGCATCATTTTTCGTTTATATTTCAATCCAGGGTGGTCTAGCCGAGTTCTTGGCCAATATTCACAAACGGGCAGAGATGTACAGTGGCTATGGCTATATTATGATTGCCATTCTCTTCGCCCAGCTTGGATTCTTGGTGAAGCTATACTACGTGCCACCGAAGAGTGGATTTCGAAAACTCATATTCCTTATACAGGGCGTGCTGATTGCGGTGCTCCTTACGATTCTTGGCGGTCGACGGAATACGGTAGATCTACTACTGTACGCGTTCTTCATTATAGGTATTCGGAAAGTAATCAAACTTCGCGCGATTCACTATGTTATTGGCATGTGCTTCCTCGCCATTTACATCGTAGCCGTGCCAACACTTCGCGAAGAGGGCAAACTCGAGGATGTCTTTTCCGGGAGGGTTGATGTACAGCAAGATATTGTCGATCGTTCAGATTTGGTTATCAAGCACGTAAGCCACGTAGACACCTATATCTTCCTGCTGGACCACTTTAGTAAGAATGAAAAGTGGTATGGGGAGACCTTCCGTGACCTGATCTATTCGTGGATTCCAAGAAAATTTATCCCAGAGAAGCCGCCGATCGACGATGGTATTTATGTCCTTAATCTGTTCATCGGTAATCAAGTTCGTCCGGGAATGAGTGTCGACAAGATGGTATTGAACTCATTACCCCCTTCGACCTTTGGCGCCATGTTCATGAACTTCGGTGAAGCCGGTGTGCTCCTCGGAATGACTGTATTGGGCTTGATCATGGGTTTTTCGTACAGAATGATGAGACAAAAGAAATCCTTCTTTTGGGTCATTCTGGCGATATTCATGGTCAGTTCTTTTCAAATAAGTAATCTAAAGATCGTTACACTCGTCACGCTTGCTTTACAGTTGTTGATGATTCAATTTGTATTACGTAGGATCGCACTATCCAGGGAATGTGCTTAGGGAGGCCTGCTGAAATTGATAGAGGGTAGAAATTTCCTAGGCCTCCATATATTACTAGACGGAGCAATATCAAAACACCCATTTGTACGCGGTTCTATTGATTGCTTAGAACAAGCAAGCAGGACGCCACCAGATATTCATGTGACACTGGAGCGCTCTTTGGGGGGTGCCTGTAAATACCAGAATCAGAGTTGCCAGAAGGCAGTCATCTTTGGTGCTGGTCGACAAGAAGTCGCGTTGAGTCGGATGGGGAAGATGGGCCTTCGTGTGCGTGTAACCCATCTTATTCAGCCACTCAGGGACTCCATGAGAGTTGCTCTGCGTGGTAGATCGCAACTTGCTCAGGATGCTATGGTTGCGTTCAGACTTGGCGTGATTATTCCGGCGATGATGCTTGTATGGCTGCGGAAACGCTGGGCTGCCATTCATGCTGCCGCTGTCGATATTGATGGCAAAGCTCTAGTAGTCATAGGAGGTAACGCCAGCGGGAAAACAACACTGGCACTTGCGCTCGCTGAAATTGGGAGAGGAAATCTATTAGCGGACAATTATTGCTTAGTGGATGGGCAAGGTCGTGAGGTTTGTGGGATCCCCGAATTGCTAAGGGTGTCTCCTGAGGTGGCGACTGGATTTGGCTTGATGCGATCATGGAAAATTGCACCTGTTTTTAATCGTTGGGTCGTTGAGCGGTCGGTTTGTGGACAAGCGAGGATGGTCCCGATTCATGCGGTGCTCTTTGTTTCTCGAGGACAGGAGCCTGCATATTCGCAATTGGCGCCAGAGGCGGCTGTTAAAAGGCTCTTGGCTCGACATAGGGAAGTTGGAGAAACTCCAGACTTTGGAGCTTGGCCTGGCGCAGCGGAGAATTTGGGATTGGACTTTGATCCTCGGCAACCGGAAGAATCACTTGCTGGAGTGGCTAGTGTCGTCAAGTCATTTGATTTTATAGTTAAGTCTGGGAGTGGTGTTGGTATTGTTGAAGCCGCGCGCTTTGCAGCCAAGACAGCCCTAAAATTCACGGGGATGGCCAAATGATGAGCTTGAATTGGCATATCGGTGAATTACCTGCCGTCTGTTATAAAATGAGTGATTCCAGGATGAAGAATTGGATTGCTCAATATACCGGTGCCGTCGAAGGCGGTGATACACCCAAGTCCCTTGTGTCGGTGATCGTCGAGCGTAAGCGTGTGGCTCCTGCGCCTGGAGCGCGCTACCTGGGATTGGAAGGTGCTGTCGATAATAATAGTACATATCTTGTTGTGGGTGATAGCTATGTTGCTATCACTTTCCCGGGCTTCATCGAGAGGCCTTGCTTCTCGCTACGCATGGGCCCGGATGTTGATCCAGTGCAGTTTATCGGCCGAGTAGTCGAGCCACTGGTGCGACTGTCTTTGCTGAATGCGGGAGTACTACCGCTACATGCCTCCTCCGCGGCGCTGGATGATCGAGGAGTATTGCTCCCAGCTTGGTGCCATACGGGAAAGACAAATCTGATGCTAGGACTAGCCGCTAGAGGAGCTGGCATCATGGCGGATGATTGGTCATTTATCGATGGTGAGCGCCAAATATTGTTGAACCCCAAGCCAGCCGCCGTCTTTGATTACAATCTCCGCGCGTTCCCTGAACTTTCGAGCCGGCTACCCCATACCAGCAAGCTCGGGGTAAAACTGATGGACTTTACTCGATCAACAAGAAAAACAATCAGTCTGCGTTTGGGTAGGACACCAGCCCGAATCGCTGATTTTGCGCTGCGTGCGTTGAACCACTTATTGGTGTCAACTGTACCTCTCCATGATTTGGCGCCAGTTGCCAGGTTGGCTCGATGCCACAGAATTGTTCTATTGAGTAGCATTGATAGGCGAGAGGTAGTTATCCGGCAGGTTGGCCGAGAAGAGTTCGTAAATGCAACAAACGAGATCTTCACCTACGAAAACTGGCTATTGTTCTGTCTGTCTGCTACGTTGCGCATGCTTGGTATGGCGGGCATTCCGGATACTTCTGAAATCATATCGATGTACAGAGAACTAACCGAGCGAGTGGCGTGCGGCTTCGAACAGGGTGAGATTTTTGAACTTTCGGTTCCGAAAGTATCGGATCCCGGCTGGGCGCGCTTGGCCGCTGAACGTGTTGTGTCGTTAATTAGGGACTAATCTATTTCTTGCGGAAGGAAATGGGGGTGGGAGTTTGCATGAGCAACCGCCTGAAAAGAGTGCTAATGGTTGGACCATATTTCTTCCCGGCGACGTGTTATGGAGGACCCGTCTGGACGATGAAAGACCTGTCCCGCGGTCTTGTTGGCCGAGGGATCGATGTTGAAATTGTTACAACATCTGCCAACGAGCCCAAGGATGACCCACCTCGTGTCGAGGAAATTGATGGGGTTGTAATTAGATATGAACGAAGGTGGCCTGGTAGTCGATGGTTCTTTTCCCCGGGATTGGCGAGGACAATTGTTGCACGGGCGCCACACTTTGACATCCTACATATCCATGGTATTTGGGTGTGGCCGACGTTGGTTGCGTGCGCAGCTTCTCGCTGGTTTCGAATTCCTTACATGCTCGTTCCTCATGGTACACTAGAACCATGGGCTTTATCGCAAAAGGCTCTAAAGAAAAAAGTATATCTCAAGCTGCTTGAAATGAGTAACTTGCGCCATGCTGCCGCGGTGCATTGCCTCACGACAAGAGAAGAGAAGCAAGTTCTCGCACTTGTGCCGGGTGCAAAATGTCATGTGATACCCAACGCCGTGACTATTGCGCCGAGTATGCTTTCGGATAAAGGTCGTCTGGCATTTTTTGCGCGTTTCCCGATATTACGAGGCAAGAGAGTTGTTCTGTTTCTCTCGCGTCTTCACAAGAAAAAGGGGTTGGACCTCCTTGTTCCTGCGTTTGCCAGAGTATGGGCGAAGGATCATCGAGCGCATTTGTTGATAGCCGGACCAAACGAGGCTGGATATCAATCGGAAGTCGAGAAAATGGTCGCCCAAGAAAGGCTCGAAGAACACGTGACCTTTACTGGCCTGCTGAACGGCGAAGATAAGCTGGCGGCATTTGACGCTGCTGAGGTCTTTGTCCTTCCTTCCTATAGCGAAGGCCTTCCAGTGGTTGTATTAGAGGCAATGGCCATGGGTCGGCCAGTCGTGATTACAGATCAGTGCAATCTCACTGAAGAAGTGACAAGATATGGTGCTGGTAAGGTTGTGGAAAATACGACGATGTCAATCGCAGATGGCATTTACTCCATGTTGAATGACAAGATAGGTGCAGATGAAATGGGTCGCCGTGGTATGCAGCTAATAGAAGATCGATTCACTCTGGATGCAGTAACGAACAGACTTGTTCAGATCTTCGAAGCAGCTGCTCGATGCGGTCGACAAAATAATACTTTAGGGAATCCCAAAACGGGAGACTAAGTTGAGAAAAGCAAAGACGCTGTTATTGACAGGGGGTACTGGAACGTTTGGAAACGCGGTGCTCAATCGTTTCTTGTCGGAAGAATTTGCGGAGATCCGCATCTTTTCTCGGGACGAGAAGAAGCAGGACGACATGCGCCGGCGGTACCCGAATCCGAAGCTCAAATTTTATCTTGGCGACGTGCGCAACGAACAATCCGTCGCCGACGCCTTGACGGGTGTTGACTACGTGTTTCACGCCGCCGCGCTCAAGCAAGTGCCGTCTTGCGAGTTTTTCCCCATGGAAGCCCTGCGAACGAACTCCGTCGGCACCGACAACGTCCTCAACGCGGCGATCGCCAAGGGCGTCAAAAAGGTCATCGTGCTCTCCACCGACAAGGCCGTCTATCCCATCAACGCCATGGGCATCTCCAAGGCCATGATGGAGAAGATCGCCATCGCCAAGGCCCGGGTGGCGGGCGAAAAGACCGTCATCTGCGTGACCAGG
Organism: uncultured Verrucomicrobiota bacterium; assembly: GCA_964548925.1. Taxonomy (GTDB): domain Bacteria; phylum Verrucomicrobiota; class Verrucomicrobiia; order Limisphaerales; family MWDV01; genus MWDV01. The sequence continues at coordinate 6,877 of CAZJTM010000249.1, forward strand.
TACGGAAACGTCATGGCGTCCCGTGGCTCGGTGGTGCCGCTGTTCATCCGCCAGATCCAGGAGGGAAAACCCCTCACGGTCACCGATCCGCGCATGACGCGCTTTATGATGGACATCAACGGCGCGGTGGACCTGGTGTTGTGGGCCTTCGAGCACGGGCGGCCGGGCGACATCTTTGTGCAAAAAGCCCCCGCCGCGACCATCGACACGTTGGCAAAGGCCATCCTGAAGGTGTTCAACGCAAAGAACGAGATCCGCATCATCGGCACCCGCCACGGCGAAAAACTCTACGAGACCCTGCTCACCCGCGAGGAGATGGCGGTGGCCGAGGACATGGGCAATTACTACCGCGTGCCGGCTGACAAGCGCGACCTCAACTATGAGCTGTACTTCGAGCGCGGCAAGGACGAGCTGTCATTGAAGGACGACTACAACTCGCACAACACACGACGTCTTTCCATCGACGAGATGGTCGAGATGTTGCGTGGATTAGACCTGGTAAAATATGCGCTAGCTGGCGGTAAAGACATTGATGCGAGCGCGTCATGAACAAACATAAATTCACTTTAGTTCTTGGTGGTGAAGGGATGTTGGGTCATAAAGTCTTTCAGACTTTGTCCTCGAACCATCAGAATGTCAAATGCACAATCTTTGGTAAGATGAGTGACCCATTCTATTCGCGTATTGATCTGTTTAGACCAACAAGTGTAATTGAAAAGATAGATGTGATGGATTATCAGGCTGTTGAGCGGGTCATTCGGGATCTGCGGCCAGATTTTCTGGTGAACTGCGTCGGAATCATTAAGCAGCGCGATGAGGCCAATCAGGCCATCCCAAGCATTACTATCAACTCCCTTCTTCCACATCGATTGGCGTCGACTCTTGCGGAATACGGAGGCCGGTTGATCCACATCAGCACCGATTGTGTCTTCAGCGGCAAGCGCGGTATGTACACCGAAGAAGATCCATCGGACGCGGAAGACCTATATGGAAAAACAAAGGCGCTTGGCGAGGTGACTGGTGCCAATTGCCTTACGTTGCGGACCTCGATCATTGGTAGAGAGCTTAGTCAATTCCGTTCACTTCTTGAATGGTTCTTGGCGCAAAAAGGGCGTTCCATTCGCGGTTACCAGCGAGTGATCTATTCGGGTGTCACTACGAATTATCTCTCTAGTCTTATAGAAAGAATAATTTCTGACAACATGCAGCTACAAGGGCTTTACCAGGTCGTTAGCCCACCGATTACGAAGTATGACCTGCTTTGCTTGCTTCGGGAGGCATATTACCTGGATGTGGATATTGTACCGGATTCAGAAGTTGTGTCTGATCGTAGTATGATTGGTGAAAAATTTCTTCGAGCAACTGGATTCAAGATGCCGACTTGGCCCGAGTTGGCTGCTCAATTAGCGAAAGATCCAACTCCTTACGAAAAATGGCGGGATGTAAAATGAAAAAAGATCCTAGGCGTGCAAAACGGTTGTCGGTAATGACTATCGTTGGTACGAGACCCGAGATCATTCGCTTGAGCAGAACGATTCCTCTCATGGATAAGCACATGTCGCACGTTCTGGTCCACACCGGCCAGAACTTCGACTACGAACTCAACCAGATCTTCTTCGACGACCTCGGCATCCGAAAGCCTGATTACTTCCTCGACGCCCACGGTGCCACGCCCGCCGAGACGGTGGGCATGGTGATCTCCCGCGTGGACGAGGTGCTCGAGAAGGAAAAACCCGAGGCCGTGCTCATCCTGGGCGACACCAACAGTTGCCTCGCGGCGTACCCGGCCAAGCGCCGCAAGATCCCCGTCTTTCACATGGAGGCCGGCAACCGC
>CAZJTM010000250.1:0-8627 GCA_964548925.1 uncultured Verrucomicrobiota bacterium
CCGGTTGTAGGCCGGGTGCCCTCACCCGGCGGAGATGGACACCGTCATACTGAGAATTGTTGGGAGGAAGCTGGCGCCGCTCTGCCGAGACGCCGCCACGGGTCAGGGGATCAAACCGCGTCTTGCGTCCTACTCGATACTTGACGAGTCCCCTGGCGCTTCCGTTACTGGACTCCGTTGCCAATGCAGCCTCAGCTTGCGGACCCCAGCCGCCGTTTGATCGGGTTGGACGTGTTGCGATTCGTTGCCGTCACGCTGGTGCTGCACGTCCACGCACTGCTGGGCTTTGGCCAGTTCCCGTCGGGCGAACCCTCCGGCTTCCTCGGCCGCCTGCTGGATGTCATTCCTCCGGGAATGCACGGGGTTGACCTCTTCTTCGTGCTGAGCGGATTCCTCGTCGCGGGACTGTTTTTCAAAGAACTGTCGCGGACCGGAACCGTGTCGGTGGGGCGTTTCCTGATCCGCAGAGGTTTCAAGATCTACCCGCCGTTCTGGCTGCTGATCCTGGTCACGGTGGCGTTCCAGCATCGCCAGACGGGTTCGATCAACTGGCGCGGGCTGTTGGCCGAACTCGGCTTCGTTCAGAATTACCTGGCCGGGCTGTGGCCTCACACGTGGTCGTTGGCGGTCGAGGAGCATTTCTACCTGATCCTGGCCGGGCTCTTCTTCTTGCTCAAGCGCCGCGCCGGGGCTGACGGAACACTGTCGCTCCGGACCATTCCGCGGGTGTTTGGGGTCCTGGTGCTGTCGTGCCTGATGGCGAGAATCCTCACCTGGTGGTTCGACACCGGAGGCGGCTTGGAGGTCGAGCGGTGGTTGGTCTCGGTCACCCATGTGCGCCTGGACGCGTTGTTCTTCGGCGTGTGGCTGGCCTACTTCTGGTATCGCCGCTGGGACGACGGCACAAAGGCGAAATTGCTGGCCTACCGGCCGCTCTGGGCGGTGCTGGGACTCCTGTTGATCTCTCCGTTAAGTCTCCACTTTGTGAGCGTGCCCGTGTGGCGGGTGATCGGCTTCAATGTGGTCTATGCCGGCGCCGGCTGTCTCCTGCTGGCGGCGTTGTCCCTTGATGCGGGCCGGGTGCCGGCGTGGTGCCGCGGGTTGGCGTGGCTCGGGCGGCATTCCTACTCCGTTTACCTCTGGCACTTGTTGGTGCTCGAATGGATGCGACCGGTGCTCGGCGCGCAGTCTTCCGGCCCGGGCGTGTTCCTGATGAAGGAGGGCGCATACTTCGTGGGAAGCTGGCTGTGCGGCGTGCTCGCGGCGCGCGTGGTCGAGTTCCCCACCCTCCGTTTGCGTGACCGGCTGTTCCCGGCGAAAGGGTGAGCGGGCTTTATCTGGAGCTTGGAGGCTGGTGCTTGGCGTTTTGCCTTCGCCGTTTGCTCCACCTCGCGCTCGCTCCAATCCGACGACGCCGCTGACACTAGCGAACCGCCGTCATTTGCCGTCGGGAGCACCTCGCGCTAACGTGCGGGCAATGCCGCCAGTCCACACCAACCGTCTCGCCCGCGAGAAATCGCCCTACCTGCTTCAGCATGCGCACAATCCCGTGGACTGGTTTCCGTGGGGCGCAGAGGCGTTTGCCAAGGCCGCCGGGGAGAACAAGCCCATCTTTCTGAGCATCGGCTACTCGACGTGCCATTGGTGTCACGTCATGGAGCGCGAGTCGTTCGAGGACCCGGTCGTCGGCGCCTTTCTGAACCAGCATTTTGTCAGCATCAAGGTGGATCGCGAGGAGCGGCCGGACGTGGACAAGATTTACATGACGTTCGTGCAGGCGACAACAGGCTCGGGCGGTTGGCCGTTGAGCGTCTTTCTCACCCCGGAGCGCAAGCCCTTTTACGGTGGCACGTATTTTCCGCCGGAGCCCCGGCATGGGCGCGCCAGTTTCCTCCAGGTACTGGATCAAGTCCGCCAAGTCTGGCAAGCGCGCCGCGACGAAGTTGTGGCCTCCGCCGAGGAAATCCACGCCCGACTCGAGGTGGCATGCACCCGCACGGCTGACGATCACCCGCCGTTGACCGCTGACACATTGCGCCGCGCGGCGGTGCGGTTCAAGGAGGCCTACGATCACAACCACGGCGGCTTTGGCAGCGCGCCCAAGTTTCCGCAGCCGAGCCTGCCCGCGTTTCTCCTCCGTTGCGCGAAGCGATTCCATGACGAGGAAGCGACCCGCATGGTGCTCCACACCTGTGAGGCGATGGCCGCCGGCGGCATTCACGATCAACTGGGCGGCGGGTTCGCGCGCTACGCGGTGGACGCCCAATGGCTCGTGCCGCACTTCGAAAAGATGCTCTACGACCAAGCCCAACTGGCGCAGCTTTACCTCGACGCCTATCTCGTGAGCGGCGCGGCGCGCCACGCTGCTGTGGCGCGCGACATTCTCGATTACGTGTTGCGCGACATGACCCATCCCGACGGCGGCTTCTTTTCCGCCGAGGACGCCGACAGCGAGGGACACGAGGGCAAGTTCTATTGCTGGACGTATGATGAACTCTCGAAGCTGCTCTCGCCCGAGGAATTCAACGTGGCCGCGCGGCACTACGGCGTCACCGAGGCAGGCAATTTCGTGGACCACAGTCATCCGCGGCCATTGCCCGGGCAGAACGTGCTGAGCGTGGTCAATTCGCCGCCCCCTCATAGCGGCATCCCGGTAGAGCGCCCCCAGCCGTCCACCGCACAATCAGCGACGCTCTGCCGGGACGCCGCTACGGTTGACGATGCTCCCCTGCTCGCGTCCGCCAAGGCCAAAATGCTCGCCGCCCGAGGACAGCGCGTTCGTCCGCACCGTGACGACAAGGTTCTCGCCTCCTGGAACGGGCTCATGCTCGGCGCCTTCGCTCGCGCTTGCGCCGTCCTGGGCCACGAGGCGTATCGCGTGGCCGCAGAAAAGAACCTCGCCTTCATCCAGGCGAAACTCTGGGTGAAAGGTGCCGCGGCCAACTTCCCCGCGGATCAAACTGAACAAGTGAACTTCCGGCAAGGTGCTGGAAGCACGCTGTTTCACCGCTGGCGCGACGGCGAGCGCGACCAGGTCGAACTGTTGGAGGGCTACGCGTTCCTGCTCGACGGCGTGATCCACCTTTACGAAGCCACGCTGTCGCCGAGTCACCTCAACTTCGCCCTCGCCCTTGCTGAAGCGATGATCGCCAAGTTTTGCGATCCTGCCCACGGAGGGTTCTGGCAGGCAACCGACCGAGCCCGCGATTTGATTTTGCGCGCCAAAGACGACTACGACGGCGCCGAGCCATCCGGCAACTCGGTCGCCACCCTCGCCCTCTTGAAGCTGGCGGCCATCACCGGGCGCGAAGATCTTCGCAGGCCCGCCGAAGCCACGTTGCGCTTGTTCGCCAAGCGCATGGAACAAGCTCCGCACGCGATGCCCTGTCTCCTGCAGGCGCTGGACTATTCACTTGAGGAGCCGGGCCGGGTGGTCATCGCCGGCGAACCGTCTGATCCAAGGCATACGGAGTTGCTGAATGCGGCCCACGCCGCCTACCAACCCAACAAAGTCGTGCTGGGCACCGCGGGCGCGGTGGACCCCTTCGCTCGAAGTCTGCCCGCGAAGACCGGACCACTGGCTTACGTGTGCCTTGGGGCGAGATGCCTTTCTCCGACAAGTGACGCAGCCCAACTGAGGGAGCTGTTGCGCCAGAACTGAGCGGTCCGCGAATTCGCTTTATCCGGCAATTCAGCGCGGTAGATTCGCGCCGTATGCGAGGCGACAAGTTTTTCGCGCAGATTTCGACGCGACCGCCCTTTACGAAGTTGCATCCGCGGGTGGGCGGGTTTTTCAAAGACTACTTCGCTCGGGAAAAAGTCATTCCTTTCGGCGACCGGTTCGTGGTCAACACCAACTTCCCACCCTATCCCAGCCCGGCCTTTGACAATCTGGCGGAGCAGTTTGGCCAACTTGGCGACGCGGCGACGCGGCGGCTCTATTCCGTGACGCTGGCGGTCACCAACCGCTGCCCGTTCAACTGCTGGCATTGTTACAACGCCGGGCGCATCCAAACGGACACGCCGCTCGCGACCTTGCAGCATCTGGCCGGCGACCTGCAAAACCTGGGCGCGGTGATGGTCACACTCACGGGCGGCGAGCCGCTGCTCCGCGAAGATTTGCCCGACCTCGCACGGGCTTTTGATCCACGGTCCTGCCTGGTCTTGGGAACGACGGGCGAGGACCTGACGCCGGCACGCGCCCGGGAACTGCGTGACAGCGGTTTCTTCGCCGTGGGCATCAGCCTCGACTCAGACCTGGAGCTGGAACACGACCGGCTCCGGGGACGGCCTGGCGCGTTTCAGACTGCGCTCAAGGGACTTCAAATCGCGCGGGAGAATGGGCTTTACCCCTACGTCGTCTCGGTCGCCACGCGCGAGTTTCTTCAACGCGACCGTTTCCTGCCGTTCCTGGAGTTTGCCGCCGGTGTCGGCGCACTCGAAGTGCATTTGCTCGAACCCAGCGCCACCGGCAAGCTGGCCGGCCAAACCGACGTGCTGCTCACCGCAGCGGAGCGCCAACAACTCTTCGCCTACCAGAGCGAAGTGGCGCAGCGCAACGACCTGCCGATTCTGTCGGCGTTCGCCTATCTGGAATCGGCCGAGGCGTTCGGTTGCGGCGCGGGGCTGACGCACCTCTACATTGACGGGAGCGGCGAAGTGTGTCCGTGCAACCTGGTGCCGCTTTCCTTTGGCAACCTGACCCGGGAATCGCTTCAGCAAATCCTGGATCGCATGGGCCGCCACTTCTGCCGGCCTCGAACCGGTTGCGTGGGGCGACTGCTGGTGAAGCACCACTTTCCTGGCATCAGCCTGCCAACGCGTCCGGAAACATCGGAGGCGATTTGCGAACGCCACCTGCCCCGCGCCCACGCGCTACCGGCGTTCTTCCGCATCCGCGACGAGGTGAAGGGCGAGGAAGTTGGAGCGTCGGAATTGCGCGCGGCCTACAACCGGGTCCACGGCGATTACGACGAGTTCTGGCTCTGTGCCGCGGCGAAGCCCGTGGACGAACTGGTTCGGAGGCTGATTTGGCGCGGAAACGAAACCGTCTTCGAAGCCGGCTGCGGAACCGGCTACGCCACGGCGCAACTCGCGCTCCGCGCCGCCCGCTTGGTGGCGGTGGACTTGTCCGAGGCCATGCTGACTGAGGCACAGGCGCGCCTCCGCGCTCAAGGCGCGAGCAACGTGCGCTTTGTCGCCGGCGACGCTTTGGCCGCGCTGACCACGGAGGGACGGTTTGATCGCATCTTCTCAAGCTGGGTTCTGGGTTACATCCCGCTGGTGCCGTTCTTTCAAGCGGCAAGCCAGGCGTTGAAGTCGGAAGGCCAACTGGCCTTCATCGTCCACCGCGAAAACTCACCGCGCGAGCACTTGGAACTTTTCGCCGAACTGGTGGCCGAAGAACCCAGCGCCTTGCAGAAGCGCGTGGCGTTCGATTTTCCGCGCGACGCCCAGCACGTTCGCACGCTCCTGACCGCCGCCGGGCTGGAGGTTCAGCAGGTGTGGGAGGACAGCATCGTCTTCCGATACGCCAGCGCGGAGAAGGTCTTGGAACACCTGCTGAAATCCGGCGCCGGCACGGCCTTCTACGACGCGATTGATCCCGCCCGGCGCGAAGCGCTGACCGCAAGTTTTCTGGAGAGACTTGCCCAGCGCCACGCGCCGGGAACGGATTTCGAAGTGCGCCACGAGTATGTGGCCTGTGTCGCCAGCAAGCCTTGATCTGCGAGAAGTGGATTCCTCGCCACCGGCGTCTTGCTCGTCACGAACCGACGCCCAGATGCGATCTCGCCGGGCTACACCGCCCCGTCCCCGCGCTCGTCCGTGCGGATGCGGAAGGCGTCCTCCACGGCGGAGACGAAGACCTTGCCGTCGCCGATCTTGCCGGTCTTGGCGGCTTTGAGGATGGCTTGGACGGCTTGAGGCGCGAGGGCGTCCGCCACCACAGTTTCGACTTTGACCTTGGGCAGAAAGTCCACGACGTATTCGCTGCCACGGTAGATCTCCGTGTGGCCTTTTTGCCGGCCGAAGCCCTTCACTTCGGTGACAGTCATGCCCTGGATGCCAATGCCGTTGAGCGCTTCTTTGACATCGCTCAACTTGAACGGCTTGATGATGGCTTCGATCTTTTTCATAGGTGCGTCGGAAGTTATTCAGTGTAGGCGCGTTCGCCGTGTTGCGTGAGGTCCAGCCCGGCGGATTCATCCTCGACATCCACGCGCAGGCCGAGGAGCCGGTCAACAAGCTTCAGGAGGATGAAGGAGGCGGCGCCGGCGAACACCAGGGTGAAGAGCACCGCCTGAAGCTGATGGAAGAACTGTCCCGGTCCGCCCGCGAGGGAGCGGACGGCGCCGTTGACGGTGAAGGTGGTGCCGATGGCGGCGTTCACCTGCGTGTTGGCGAGGAATCCGAGCATCAACATGCCGGTAACGCTGCCCACGCAATGCACGCCAAAGACGTCGAGCGAATCGTCGTAGCCGAACCGGGCCTTGAGCCGCGTCACGGCCAGGTAACAAACCACGCCGGCTACCAGGCCGATGCCGAACGCGGCGGGCACGGTAACGAAACCCGACGCCGGGGTGATCGTGGCCAGCCCCGCGACCATGCCCGAAGCCGCGCCGAGCACGCTGGGCTTGCCCTTCTGTTTCCACTCGATGAACGTCCAGCTTAAAGCGGCGGCGGCGGCCGAGAAGTGCGTGGCGGCAAACGCGCTGGTGGCGAGGGCGCCCGCGGTGACGGCGCTGCCGGCGTTGAAGCCGAACCAGCCCACCCAGAGCAAACCCGTGCCGATGAGGCTGAGGACGACGTTGTGCGGCATCATGGGTTGCTGCGGATAGCCCGCGCGCCGGCCGAGCACGAGCGCGCACACGAGCGCCGAGGCGCCGGAGCTGATATGCACCACGGTGCCGCCCGCGAAATCCAGCACCGGGATCCGGCCGCCCAGCGCCCAATTGAACCAGCCGCCCTTCCCCCAGACCATGTGGCAGAGCGGCAGATAAACGACCGCCACCCAGAGCAGGACAAACAAGGCGTAGGCGCTGAACTTCACCCGTTCCGCCATCGCGCCGCTGATCAGCGCCGGCGTGATGATGGCGAACATCATTTGGAAGAGCATGAACGACTGCTGCGGCACGGTGGCGGCATAATCGGCGTTGGGCGCGCCCCCCACGCCGCGCAGCATGAAGTGGGTCAGCGGGTTGCCGACGAAGCCGTTGCCCTCCGCGAAGGCCACGCTGTAGCCAAATACCATCCACAGCGCGGACACCATCGCCATGAGAATGAGGCTGTGCATCATCGTGGCGAGAACGTTCTTGCTGCGTACCAGGCCGCCATAGAACAGAATCAACCCCGGCGCGGTCATCATCAGAACGAGCGCGGAACTGACGAGCAGCCAGGCATTGTCGCCAGCGTTGATGGCGGGGGACTCGGGGGGCTGGAGGGCTTGTTCCAGCTTGGCGATGCGTTGTTCCAAGGTCGAACCGGCCTCAGCCGCCGCCAGGCGCGGCGCGGCGCTGGTGGCGACGATGCACAGCAGACCAAACCAAAGTAAGTGCCTTCTGAACCAAGAGGAGGTGTTCATGCGAACCGGAGTTGACCAAAACCGGGCGCGCCCGTCAACGGCGGACTCCCCGCTGAGGAAGCGAGGAAGCGAAGCGTTCAGCGAACTCGCCCGAGGCTCATCGCCCCTCCGGTGGAACGATGGACCGGCCTTCACGCTGGGCCAACTGGTCCGCGTGACTGTAAGTGCCGTAGAACGGCACGTTCGCGTCCAGCCACAGGTAAACCCGCCGGCGCTCGGCGTCGGTCCACTTCAACTCGGGCCGATGCGTCGCGTCATCCAGAATCGCCGTCAGCGGACTGGCGTCCGCCCCGATCTGGCCCGGGTGCGTGGCAATCTGGCTGATGCTGGCTCCTCCCCATTCGTACCAGCGCAGGAAGGGCTTCAGGTTCAGATACGATCGGGTGAACGTCTTCGCGGGTGTGCCGTCCAGTGCCAGCTTGCTCTTGCCCTTCCCCGTCTGCCCGTCATGGCAGCGGACACAATGGCGGTCCAGTACCGGTTGCACCAGCAGCGAGTAACTGAACGGACGCGAGCCCTCCGGTCCGGGCGCCAATCGCGAGGGCGCGCGGCGCATTGCCAAGACGGGCCGGTTCGCGGCGACACTGCCGGGTGGTTCGTGGCAGCCGATGCAGCCGCGGCGCTCGCCCGGTTGGAGATACACCGCGCTGCGCATGCTCTGCACGGCGCGCCCCGCTTCGTCCACCGCTTGGAAATACAGCGGCTTGCCCGCCGGCGCGCGGAAGTAGGCCGAGCCGTCCTCCTCCACCGGCACGGTGCCGAGCAGGAGCCGGGCGTTCTCGGCATTGGCGTGACCGATGCGTGGGTCGTTCGCCGCGTGGGGCGGCGGTTTCGACAGCAGTTCGAAGACGCGCAATTCGCGCACCGGGCGGTCGTCCGGCATGGGGAAGAAGCTGCGTTGCGCGTCCGCCAGCAGGAACTCCCCTTCTTCGCCCAAGCTCGCGTCCAGCGCCGATGCCAGCACCGGCGGACGCGCCCGGGCCTTGAGCGGGATCGGATACATGCTCGAGAGCGTCGGGTGGCGATACAGCAATTCCAGATTCCC
>CAZJTM010000251.1:0-8584 GCA_964548925.1 uncultured Verrucomicrobiota bacterium
ATTTCATGCGCCACGCCGGCGGCCAAGGTGCCCAGTGAAGCCAACTTTTCCTGTCTCTCCAACAACGCCGTGCTGGCCTTAAGCCGGCTGCGCAGTGGGGCAACAAAGGTCCGGTGAGCCAGGAGCAGCAGGCCGGCACTCAACAGCAGCACGAGCGCAGCGGACAACTGCATCAAGCGAACCAGACTGGTGGTCGAGCGTTGCGATCTGGCCAGCACGGTTTCCCAAGCGGCATGCTGGGCCTCGACCAGTTCATCACAGAGGTGAAGCACCGCGGCGGATTTGGTCGCGATTTCGCGAGCCAAGCGCTCGGTCGTGTCCCGCCGAATCCCGCGAATGCCCTGCTCCAACAGCGGCGCGGCATCGGCCAAGTAGGCTTTGAGGGCGGCTTCAACCTGACGGACCAACTCTGTCTCGCGGGTCGTCATCAAGCGCGGCTTCAGGCGCTCGATTTGGGCGCTCAATTCCCGCGACTCACGCTGGAAACCCGCGCGTTCGTCCTCCTCGCTTGAAAGCTGAAACCGCAACAGCCGACCGTCCAGTCGCCAAATACCGGCGCGAAGCTGAACGCCGAGATAGAAACTCTCCGTGCGGATTGCTGCCAACTCCGTTTCCAGAGCGCTTGCTTGCTTCCAGGTGCTGCGTTCGATCCACACGCACAGAGCCAGGCTGGCCAGGGCCGCCAAACCAAAACCCAACCACCGCGTCCAAGCCCCGGAAGGCCGACGCCTGGAACGAATCGCATCGACGTTGGAACAAGTTGTTCCGCTCATTTCTTCGTCTTCACATCCGCACGGCGCGAAACCTTGGCTTTTTCGCAGCCTCACCCAGCGCCCGCCCCGCTGGCATGGCAGCGGCTACCGAGCGGGCGACGTAAACCATGGTTTCAGTCGAAACACATCTGGGTGACCATCCTAAGGGTTTGGATGGCACAAAGCCCGCGATTTCTCTGTGCGCGGTGGCGCGTTCATGAACTCGCGCCCCTCAATTCCTATCCCCATGTCGGCTCGCTGGCGCGAGTTTCGGGTGATTTACCTCCCGTTTCTAGCCTTTGCGCTGCTGATCGGGGTGATCGGCCTGATGTGGTTGAACACCGGCGTGCGGAGCAACACGCAAGGGATCGGGGAAGGCCTGCGGTCGTTCGTGGCAGCGCCACAAACCGGGCAAATTCAGGAGTGGTTGATCGAGCCCTACAGCATCGTGAAGGCCGGCACGCCGCTGGTCGTGGTCGCGCCCTTGGACCCCCGGGCTAATTTTGATCTGCTGCGCTCGCTCTTTGAATTGACCCGCATTCGCACGGAACCTTCCCTCGCCGAGGACAACGCGATGAACTTTGAGCGGATTCGCGTGGAACTCTTGCGGACCAAGTCCGAACTGGCCATCGCCCGGGTGAAGCTCGAACTCGCAGAACGAGACGTGAAGCGCAACACTCCGCTGTATCGCGAGAAGCTCGTGTCGGAAGACATCTACGAATTGAGCGTGAACGCGCGGGACGCGTTGCAGGCGGAGGTGGAGGAGAAAGACCGGGCCGTTGCTGAAATCGAACGCCGGCTCGAAGTCTTGCGGCCCATTGGGGAGCCTGGCGACCCCCGTCCGGACATCCAACTCGGAGAGTCGCTGCTGCGGCTGGAACAAGCCCAAGCGACCGCGGCACGAAGCCTGGAACCAATGACGTTGGTGGCCCCGATCGATGGGATGGTGGGCGCTCCGCAGCGACAGGCCGGTGAATTTGTCCAGGCGGGCGAGCCTCTGCTTGCGGTCAACGCGCTCCGCTCCGATCGCGTCATCGGCTATCTGCGGCAGCCCTATCCCGTGGATCCCGAGCCCGGCCTACCCGTCCGAATCACGACGAAAACGGCAAAGCCGCGTTCATTCTGGAGCCACATTGTCCAGGTGGGGGCGCAGATCGAATCCATCACGAACTCACTGGGCTTCCGCTTCCAGGGACAAATCGTGGATGCCGGATTGCCGTTTGTCGTGCATGTGCCGGATCACATCCAAATTCGCCCGGGGGAGGTGGTGGATTTGTGGGTGCGCACGCGTTGGTCCTTGTTCAACACGCCTACCAACCAAAGTGAATCGTCGTCGCCGGCGGGCCGTGGCCGAGCGCACCTCTGAAATGAGCAGTTGCCTCGTTCCCCACATCGTCTTTGACTGGTTCATGGTGGCAGCCACCTTGGCGCAGGCCGGCGATGCCTTCGCGCCGGTCAGCTTTTGCCGCGGAATGTGTGATGCCTCGGCCGTGGCGGTCCTAGATGGGGATCGGTTTGTGGTTGGAGACGACGAGGACAACATCCTCCGCGTGTATTCGCGGAGGGCGGGGGGCTTGCCATTACACACGTTCGATCTTTCGCCCTTCCTGCGTGTGGACCCGAAATCGCCGGAAGTGGACATTGAGGGCGCAGCATCTTTGGAGGACCGGGTGTATTGGATTTCATCGCACGCCCAGAACCGGAACGGCAAGGACGCGTTGAGCCGGCATCGTCTCTTTGCGACGACCTTCCAGAATCATGGCGGCGCGGTCGTCATACGGCCCGCAGGCCAGCCTTACTCCAACCTTCTCACGGACCTGCTCGAGCACGCGCCGCTGAGAGGCTTCGATCTTTCGGCTGCGGCCCAGCGTGCGCCAAAGACCAGGAACGCCCTGAACATCGAAGGTCTGTGCTCGACGCCCGAAGGCCATCTGCTCATCGGTTTCCGTAATCCCATCCCGGACGGCAAGGCGCTGCTCGTGCCGCTGCTGAATCCCGCCGAGGTGATTGAGGGAAATTCAGCGTGTCTCGGCCGTCCACGTTTCTTGGGCTTGGGTGGGCTGGGCATTCGCAGTCTGGCGCGGGCGGGTGATCGCTATCTCATCATCGCGGGCAGCTACGATGGCGAAAGCCCGTCGCTGCTCTTTGAATGGCGTGGGGGTGAGGACAGTCCCCGTCCGCTTCCCCAGGTTGAACTGGCAGGGTTCAATCCGGAGGCAATCGAGCTCCTGACCGAAGGAGACGTTAAACGCCTGCTGGTTGTGAGCGATGACGGCGCACGCAAGATCGGGCGGAAGCAATGCAAGAAACTGAAAGACCCGAACCTGAAGTCTTTTCGGGCAACCACGATAGACCTCTGACGCATGGAGTCTCGTCATTCCAAGTGCCCATCCCCTGCCTGGGCAATCGCTCTTCTGGCTGTGGTGCTTTCGAGTAACACACTCTCCGCACAGATCCTCCTGAACGAGATTCTGGCGGACAATCGTTCAACCGTTGCCAATGGCAGCGACCATCCAGATTACATTGAGCTTCACAATCCAACCGCAGTGCCGGTTGACATCAGCGGCTGGAGCCTGACGGACGATCCGTTTCTGCCGCGGAAGTATGTCTTCGTTGCCGGAACTTCGGTCCCGGCGAACGGCTTCCTGGTGATCTGGGCAGACCTGAATCTCAGTGCGTCCGGTCTGCACACCGGCTTCGGCTTGGGGGCAAAAGGTGATCTTGTGCGGCTCTATGGTGCCGACGGCGTGACGGTGCGCGATGAGCTCCGCTTTGGCCTCCAGGTCGGCGACTTGTCTCTGGGCCGCGTGCCCGACGGTTCGGGAACGTGGACGCTGAACCAACCGTCCGCCGGCTTGGCCAACACGCCTGCTCCGACCGGAGACGCCGGACAACTCCGCCTCAACGAATGGTTGGCCAAGGCCACTGTGGGCGAGGACTGGCTCGAGGTATTCAACGCCGATGACCAACCGGTGGCTTTGGCCGGACTTGTGGTCACGGATCAACCGACCGGCACGCCAGCCAACCGGGCGATCCCCGCCCATTCCTTCATCGCCGCCCGCGGTTTCGCGCAATTCTTTGCTTCCGACCTTGAGGAAGACAGCCCCGATCATCTTGATTTCAAGCTCTCCACGGATGGTGAGACGCTGACGCTCTATGCGGCGGATCGCACGACGGTGCTGGATCGCGTGGTTTTCGGTTCGCAAACCCAGGATGTTTCACAAGGCCGCGCGCCGGATGGCAGCGACAACTTCGTGCTCTTTCCAGGCAGCAGCGCGACCCCGGGCGCCAGCAATTTCCGCGAACTGACCGATGTTGTAGTTTCTGAAGTCCTCTCGCACAGCGACCCGCCTTTCGAAGACGCCATTGAGCTGTGCAACCTGACTTCCGCGCCTGCAGACATCAGCCATTGGTGGCTGAGTGATTCCGGCTCGAGACCCCGCAAGTTCCGCATTCCGGCGGACACCATTATCCCCGCACAGGGTTTCACGGTGCTCTACCACGCTCAGTTCGGAGCTGGGACGGATGGCTTCGCTCTCAGCTCAGCCGAAGGCGATGCCGTCTTCCTCTCGGCAGCCGATGCGGCAGGCAATCTTACCGGCGCGCAGACATTCGTCCGGTTCGGCCCGCTCAAGAACGGCGTCTCGGTGGGCAGACACGTCACAAGCGTGGGCGTTGACTTCGTGCCGCAGAGTGAACCGACCTTCGGTGCGGACGATCCGGATACCGTGGTCGAATTCCGCCAGGGAACGGGGAAAGCGAACGCCGCGCCGCGTGTTCCTGCGGTCGTCGTCAACGAAATCATGTTCCAGCCGTCCGACGCCGGCGGCCTGCCCAACACCGACGACGAGTTCATTGAGTTGCACAATCGCGGCGCAGTCGTGGCCTTCTTGTACGACCAACTGTTTCCCACCAACACCTGGCGACTGCGCGACGGTGTCACATTCGACTTCCCTCTTCATCTGAGCATCCCGGCCGGTGGATTCCTCCTCTTGGTGAGTTTTGATCCCACGGCAAATCCCGCGAAGTTGGCAACCTTTCAGGCGAAGCACAACGTGCCGGTGGACGTGGCGATCCTTGGGCCATATGCAGGCAAGCTCAGTGACAACGGTGAGGCGTTGGAATTCCTGGAGCCGGATGCGCCCGAAGGATTGCTGGAAGCAAATCCGGGCCTGGTGCCTTACATGTTGGCGGAGCGCATCAGCTATTCGAGTGGCGCACCGTGGCCAACCGGAGCGGCGGGAACCGGCCACTCGCTACAGCGACGGTCGGCTTCGGCTCACGGAAACGAACCCTTGAACTGGGGCGTTGCCGCGCCAACTGCCGGTCGTTTCAACACGGGCGATACCGATGGCGACGGGATGCCCGACGCGTGGGAAGAGGAGCATGATTTGGAACTGCATTCCCCGTTGGACGCCACCGCGGACGCAGACCGAGACGGGGCGAACAACCTCCAAGAGTATCAAGCTGGCACCGATCCGCGAGACGCGGGCAGCGTGTTCGCATTCACAAGCGTCAGGGAAGAAGGCAGCGCGATCTGGCTGCGCTTTCATGCCGTCCACGGGCGGACCTATTCCTTGCAGGCTCGGGATCTGCCTGCCTCGGAATCCTGGCAGGCAGTCACGAACCTGACGATCAATGGCGACACCGGCCCCGTGGAAGTCTTGGTGGACGGTGCGGCGGACAAAGGACGCTTGTTTCGGATGCTCACGCCCACCACCCCATGAGGCTAGAACGACACAGCGTTGTTTCAGTCTCCACCTTGGCGGTCGCTGGCGTCTTGCTCGGGCTGATGACTACCTTGGCCCAAGTCGAAGGCGAATCCGGCGAGCCAGCCGAGATTCGACGGCTGACACTCGACGAGTGTATCCGCACGGCGCTCCTGCAAAACCGTGCCCTGCAAATCGAGCGCCTGAACCCGGCCATCGCGCGATCCGCGTTGAGCGCCTCGTACGGTTACTACGATCCCGTCTTGACCCTCGACACGCGCACGGAGGATTCCGCCGATAGCGGGGGTTTTGATCCGGCCGATTTCAGCCGTGACGCCATTTTTGCCGCCGAGTCGGAGACGGCGCGGGGTGGCCTGATCGGCTTCCTGCCTTCCGGGTTGAGCTACACCTTGTCCGGCAGCTACGCGCACAGCGAAGGCTTTCGGAACGGGTTCAACTTCGAATCCTACAGCTTGCTCACGGGGGTTACGATTCGCCAACCATTGTTGCGCAACTTCTGGATTGACCAGGGACGCATGACCATTCGTGTGAACAAAAAGAACCTTCAGATCACGGAACTGGGCGTGCGCTACGTGGCGATGGATGTTATCAACCGCGTCCAACGCGCCTACCATGAACTCGGCTGTACGCTCGGAGAACTGCGCGTGCGGCGGGGTTTGCTCGGGGCCCGCCAGCAACTTCTGGCCGGCGTCCGGCGCAAGATTGAAATGGGCACGCTCACGGTCCTCGATGAAAAGCTCGCCGGCGCCGAAGTGGCCAACGTTGAGGCCGATCTCACCGTCGCGGAGAACGCGGTCCGTCTGGCGGAGAACGAGTTGAAGTTATTGCTGGGAGACGCGTGGACCAACTCGGTGGATGTCCGGCTGGTGCCGGTCGAGCAACTGTGGGTGATGCCGGAGGAGTTCGATTTGAGAGTGAGCTGGCAGCGCGGCCTGACAAACCGGCCCGACCTCGCGCAGTTTCGTCAGGAATCGGAGAAGGCCGGGATTGACCTCAAGTACCGGCACAATCAGCTTTTTCCTTCGCTCGATTTGGTGGCCAGTCACACCCGCAAAGGCGCGAGCACCGGGCAACTGCTGCCTCCGCTGAAACCGGCGGCGAGCTTGTCAGAGGCAGGCGGTCAGATCGTGGATGGCGATGCGCCAAGCGATGTGGTGGGCGTTATTTTCTCCATGCCGCTCAGCCGGGCGACCGAGCGCGGCAACTACCGCATCAGCAAGCACACCAGGGCGCAGGCGGAACTGCGCGTCAGACAATACGAAGAGCAGGTCATGCGGGAAATCGCCGACGCTGTTTACACGGCGCGCGCCTGCTTGGAACGGGCAAGCCGCACGCGCCGTGCCCGCGAATTGTCGGAGGAGGCGCTGGCTGCTGAGGAACAGAAGCTCGCCGGCGGCAAGAGCACTCTGTTCTTTGTGCTTCAGTTGCAGAATGACCTTGCCTCCACCCGCTCCGCCGAGCTTCGTGCGAAGGCGGGTTACAACCAGGCGCTCTCCCAACTGCGTTTTGTGGAAGCTACCATGTTGGAACATGTCGGACTGAGTGTTGAAGTTGAATAGCAGGAACCGCTTCGCGGCTGCTTGGTTCCCGGAAGACCACTTGGATCAACCGTTCAGCAGCATTGGCGTGCCCAAGGGTTGCGCGATGGCCAAGATCTTGACTGCATAGTCCGGGGGAACGCCAGTCGAAGCGTGCAAATCCTCGACAACATGAACACTGCCAATACTCATTCTGATGCCCGTGTCTGTCCTTGCCCCAGACGCGCGGACATGAAGCAAGGCTTCTACACATTGGAGCCGGGCTGGGGCTCATTGGAGTCTGACAGGTCGCGTGCGGCGTCCTGCTCCTGACCCTGGAGTGGATGCAGGCCGAGTTGCCGAAGTTTCTCGCGCATGCGAAGCCGGCTGATCCCAAGCCATCGGGCGGCCTTGGCCTGATTGCCTTGGGCGCGGCGAATGGCTTGGGTGTAGAGCTCCGGCTCCAGATCAGTCATCATTTGCGCCAACGCGTCTTGCACTTCGCCGCGTTCCGCCCTCGTCAGTAGGTCCGACACGTACGCTGCGTGGTTCTGCTCACTGGAGGTCAGCGGCTTGCGGCTCTTCCTCAGCACTTCTTTGACATGGTCCACGCTGATCGTGTAGCTGCGAGCCAGCAAGAGGGCTTGACGCGTCACGTTCTCCAGTTCGCGCACATTGCCCGGCCAGGACTGTTGTTGAAGGTATTCCACCGCTTCGGGCTGGATGGAGGGACTGTCCACACCCACCTCCGGACCATGTTTCCGCAAGAAATGCCGCACCATCTCCGGAATGTCCTCGGCGCGCTGACCGAGCGCGGGCAGATGGATGGTCACCGCGCTCAACCGATAATATAAATCCTCGCGGAATTCCTTCTCCTGGATGGCGGTCTCCAAATCCCGATGCGTGGCGGCGATCACCCGCACGTCGACGGGAACGGATTCTCGTCCGCCAACGCGTTGGATGGTCTGCTCCTGCAACACGCGGAGCAGTTTGGTTTGCAGGTTCGCGTTCATGTCTCCGATTTCGTCGAGGAATAGCGTCCCGCCGTTGGCCTGTTCGAACCGGCCGATGTGGCGCCGGTCGGCGCCGGTGAAGGCGCCGCGTTCGTGCCCGAACAACTCGCTTTCCAGCAAGTTCTCCGGGATGGCTGAACAGTTGACGGCCAGGAAGGGCGCGGTGGCGCGGTCGCTATGCTGGTAGATGGCTCGGGCCACCAGTTCCTTGCCGGTGCCGGTTTCGCCGCGAATCAGCACGGTCACCTTGGTGGCCGCCACACGCCCGATCTCCTTGTAGATGGCCTGCATGGCCCGGCTCCGGCCCACCAGGGCGGTGCGGCTGGATTCGGCGGGGCCCATTTCGACCGGGTCGGACATCAGCCGGCTGCACTCAATGGCCCGAGCGGTGATGTCGAGCATCTCGTCCATTTCAAACGGTTTCAGCACATAATCGAACGCACCCCAGCGCGTGGCTTCAATGGCGGTGTCGGTCGTGCCGTGGGCGGTCATGAGGATGATCGGCAGTTTCGGCTTGGCCTGGTGCAGTTGGCGCACCAGTGTGAGACCGTCGGTGCCGGGGAGTCTGAGAT
>CAZJTM010000252.1:0-8498 GCA_964548925.1 uncultured Verrucomicrobiota bacterium
TGGTTGAAGATGGAGAACTCCGGCGAGAAGATTGCCCTGGCTTGAAGCCGTCGCCATCGCCAGACGCACAACTCCATGGATGCTGCAATGAACATCCAAGCCAACCCGATTCCGGCGCGCTCTGCTGGGTTCAAGATCGCTAAGCAGCAACTGATCTTCCGCGATAAATGAAAGACATTGCTCCAGTTATTCGCCGGAGTGCTAACAGTCTGTCGGGCTTGAGGGTGGGGAGGTTTTGCAAATCGTGTGAACAAGAGTGGGGGGGAGACGGTTCCAAGGGGTATGGCTGCCCGTTTTGTCACTGTGGACCGGCAAACGCCGTTGTGTCTGCCCTGCGAGCTGCGCGAGTCGCTGCCGGACGATCATCTGGTGCAATTCATTCTCGACGCCGTCGAGCACTTGGCCCTGCCCCCCTTCCGCGTCAGCCATCGCAGCAGCGGCGGCGAACCCTCTCCGCCGGCGATGATGCGGGCCTTGCTCCTTTGCAGCGACGCCACCGGGCACTTGGGCTCGCGCACCATTGAGGCGGCCACGCCCAGCGACGTGGCGGTGCGTTGCCTTTGCGCCCACCCGCATCCGCATCACGCCTCGATTTGCGCGTTTCGCGCGAACCCTGAAGCGGCCTTCCGCACCGCGTTCGTGCGCGTGCTGGAATTGGTCAAAGAGCTGCGGGGACAAACTGGGCGGCGCGAGTGTGGGCGGCACGAGCGGTTGAGCCTGGAAGGGACGGAAGGTGATCGTGCGGACCTTGCGGGACGGGCGGGTGCAGTTGGTCTATCGCGGATTGAAGCTGCGGGGGCGGGTGTTGCTGCACTCCAAAACGCTGACACGCATCCGGACGGTTCATGGAAAGCCGCGATCGAGCGCCCACTCCTCGTTCACCGCCAAACAGCAAGCCGCGCCGCCAGAGGTTCTCCAGCGGCGCGGCTTGGCGGGATCTGCGGGTAATCGTCAAAAGCTGTATTTCGCCGACAGCCAGACCAAATGGCGCGTGAATTCGCGCCCGGCGGTGTTCGGCACCTCGCTGTCCACCCAGTCGTAGGAATAGCCGAGGTCCGCCGTCAGGTGTTTGTCGTGAACGTAGGTGACGCCAACGCTGGGCGTGTAGATCCAGTCTTCGCGCACCGCCGGTGACTGCCAATCGCCGACGTAGGCTTGGAAGCCGGCGTTGGCGGACCATTGATCGTCGAACTTGTGCTTCCAGGTCACGCTGTAGGTGATGTCCTCGTACATGCTCGGACTCCCAAACGCGGGTTGTTGGTAGCGCAGGTTCGACAATTTGATTGTGTCCCGGCTGGTCGGCAGGAGGGTGATCGAGCTGTCAATGAAGTAAACGGTTTGGTCCTCGTCAAAAGTCGGATAGGTCGCCTTGGCCCGCGCGGAGAAATCGTTGATGTCCGGTCCGCCCAGCAACGCGAGCTTCATCCACTTGACGGGGCTGCCTTCCACGCCCACGAGCAGACGGTGGTAGCTCCGGTCGTAGGGACTGTCCACGCCCCGCAGTTTGAACTGATCCTGCTGGCCGTAACGGTAACCGAGGATCAAATGCGTTTGCTCCCCGAGCGGAATGCCCAGGTCCAGGCCGACGTTGACGTTCTGGCGGTCAATGTAGTTCTCATAGAGGTAGCCGGCGCCGCTGGGCAATTGTTTCGTCCTGAAATCGTGGCGGTACGCGGTCGCCACCGGACGCAGGAAGAACTTGCCAATAAGCTGCGTCACACGGGAAGTGTTCTGGAAGATAAACGCGTCCCGCCGGTTGCGCAGCGGAACGCCGCCGATGGCGGGGATGTCCCCGGGGCCGGCGAACACGGGCCCGAGATCGCTGCCGTCAATGAAGGTGAAGTTGTTCAGCAACTCCCACTTCGCTTTCTCGATCGTGCCGCTCAGGTTCAGCGAGGCCCGATGAGCCACGTAATCCTCCGAGCTCGCCGAGTGGTAGAACGCAATCTCCGGCGTGTAAGCCGCCGCCAGCCGAAATGCCGCGCACGGCTGGTAATCCAGTCCCAGACTGGGCAGGAGGGTGGTGACCAACGACTCTTTCTCCGCCTCCACGGCGTTGAACCCGGCGGCTCTGGCCGCGGCCACGTTGGCGGGGTCGGGTGAGACATCCTGCAAGTACACGTTGCTGTCGAAGGTCTCCCTGAGCATGACATCGGCCTTCAGCGTCAGGGTGGAACCGAGCTTCCAACCTTGAGCCTGGGCAGTGGCGCCTAAAGCCAAAATGCCCGCAGCCATAAGCGTGGGGGCGCCTGGGCAGAGCGCCGCAACCCGGCTAAACGCAGGTCTGCGGCGCTCTGCCGAGCCGCCGCTACGTTGACTTGCATCGCGAACCCAACCCATAACCCGTGTTTGCATTATTGCTTTCAGTTCCTTTCTCGTGTTGTCTCTGATTTGTTCGCCTTGCCTGATTTCAGTTTGAACCTTGCGGCTTTGGTTGCGGCGGCTTGATTAGGAAAGTCAGTGCCGCGCCGATGATCAACAGAATTCCGGCGGTCATGAAGGAGGACGCGTAGCTGCCGCCGCTCTTCGTCGTGAGCATTTGCTGCAATCGCGGCAGCACCAAACCGCCCACGCCCCAGGCCGTAAACAGCGTGCCGTAGTTCATGCCGAACGTCTTCAAGCCCCAGAGGTCTTTCGTGTAGGCGGGGAACAACGCCAGGTTCGCGCCATAGTTTGCGCCGATCAACGCGGCGATCACCACGATGATCACGCCAGCCATGTCCTTCGAGCCGGTGATTGGGATGGCGGCGAACATCAGGAGCGCCTGGAACAGGAGGACCATGAAGAGCGTCCAGCGCCGTCCGATCTTGTCCGAGAGCGTGCCGGCGAGGATCCGGCCGCCGGCGTTGCCGATGGCCATCACCGCCACCGCCACGAAGGCGAGTTCGCCCATGCTCTTCTTCGCCATGCCGCCGATGCTGCCGATGACCATCAGGCCCGCGCCGGCACCGATGAAATAGATCACCCAGAGCAAGTAGAACAGCGGCGTGCGGATGATCTCGCCGGGGGTGACGTTGACCGCGGCGGGTTTCGCGGGCGCATTGCCGGCGGCGGGCTTCGCTCCGGCCACGTAGCCGGCGGGCGGGTTGATCAGCATTTGCGCCAGCCCACACACGATGACAACGAAGGCAATGCCGAGGATGAGCATGGATTTCTGCACCTGGAACGCGCCGAGCAGGTATTGCGACGCGGGCGCGAGATAGACGGGGGCGAGTCCAAAGCCCGCCACGACGAGGCCGGCGATCAGGCCGGTCTTCGAGGGCGGAAACCACTTGAGCGCGGGCGGTGTGGCGGACGAGTAGCCGAAGCCGATACCGATGCCGGCCAGCACGCCGAAGCCGAGCAGCCATACAAGGTAGTTGGTGGTGGTCGAGCAGAGCAGGAAGCCGGCGCCCACGAGCAATCCGCCGATGGACGCCGTGAGGCGCGGGCCGAACTTGTCCTGGCAGCGGCCCGCCAGGATCATCGCGAAGGCGAAGACGAGGCAGCAGAGCGCGTAGGGATCGTTGAGCTGGCTGCCTTTCCAGCCGAATTCCTTTTCGATAGCGCCCTTGAACATGCTCCACGTGTAGAGAATGCCGAGGGCGAGGTTGATGCCCAGGCCGGAGAAGGTGACGGTCCAGCCGCGATTGGTGATGGTAGGGGTGGTGGTCTCTGTAGTCATAGGGTGGTTAAGTCAAAGTCCGAAGTCCGAAATCCGACGTCCGAAGGAAATCAAAATCGCGAAAACCGAAGAACGTGGCAATGGCAGCCCAGAGGGCTGCAACATGAATAACCTCTGGTGCAAGTTCACAACGTTCAGCACGACATGCGGATCACTTACTGAAAAACTGATCGCGGGACTGCGCGGCATGTTCATGCCACATAATGAGGTTGCGATAATCCTCCCGTGCGCAATCCACGAAATGCTTAAGCCGGTCGATATCTCGACCAGCAAGAGAGACGATGCAGTTGAGTACTCGCTCTCGCAGAGCACCATTTTTGCACTCGAAACCCGCGAGCAATGCAAGCGCCTGAGACTGGTCCCGTTTCAAGAAATGGGTGTGGACCTTGTCCTCAATAGAACTTGGCAGTCCCGTGTTCTTGCTTGCCGGCATTGTGACGCGGAAGAGTTTGTCTACTTCGCCGCCGGGGCTTGTTCAGCCCCGGCGGCGGTTGATTTGCTTTGGGCGCAGTTGCGCCCACGTTGGTTTACAAGCGTTCCTTCACCAGCACTTCGACGACGTGCGGGTCGGCGAGGGTCTGGACGTCGCCGATTTGATCCGGCTGGCCCTCGGCGATCTTGCGCAAAATGCGGCGCATGATTTTGCCCGAGCGCGTCTTCGGCAGCGCGGGCGCGAATTGCAGTTTGTCCGGCGCGGCGATCGGCCCGATTTCCTTGCGGACATGCATGATCAATTCCTTCTTCAGCTCGTCGCTCGGATGGATGCCGTCCTTGAGCGTCACGAAGGCGTAGAGAGCCTGGCCTTTCACGTCGTGCGGCATGGGCGCGACGGCGGCTTCGGCCACTTTGGGATGGCTCACCAGGGCGCTCTCGACTTCGGCGGTGCCGATGCGGTGGCCGGACACGTTCACCACGTCGTCAATGCGGCCCATCAACCAGTAGTCGCCGTCCGGGTCAATGCGGCAGCCGTCGCCGGTGAAATAGATGTCCTTGTACATCGTGAAGTAGGTGTCAATAAACCGGTCGTGATCGCCCCAGGTGGTGCGCATCATGCCGGGCCAGGGCTTCTTGATGCAAAGCTTGCCGCCCTCGTTCGGCGCGGCGGGCGTGCCGTCGTCGCGCAGAACGACCGGCTCGACGCCGAAGAACGGGCGGCTGGCGCTGCCGGGCTTGAGCACGTGTGCGCCGGGCAGGGGGGTGATGAGATGCCCGCCGGTTTCGGTCTGCCACCAAGTGTCCACGATGGGGCACTTCTCCTTGCCGATGACGCGGTAATACCACATCCAGGCCTCGGGGTTGATGGGTTCGCCGACCGAGCCGAGGGTCTTGAGCGAGCTGAGGTCATATTTGTTCGGCCATTCCTCGCCGAGCCGGATGAGCGAGCGGATTGCCGTAGGCGCGGTGTAGAACTGGGTGACCTTGAACTTCTCGACGATCTGCCAGAACCGACCGGCATCCGGGAACGTGGGCACGCCCTCGAACATGACGCTCGTGAAGCCGTTGCAGAGCGGGCCATAGACGATGTAGCTGTGGCCCGTGACCCAGCCGATGTCCGCCGTACACCAGAAGATGTCGTTCTCGTGGATGTCGAAGACGTACTTGGTCGTGAGCGCGACGTGGAGGAGGTAGCCGGCCGTGGTGTGGACCACGCCTTTCGGTTTGCCGGTCGAGCCGGAGGTGTAAAGCATGAAGAGGACATCCTCGGCCTTCATCACTTCGGGCGCGCAGTCGGTGGAGGCTTTCGCCATGACTTCGTGCCACCAGAGGTCGCGGCCGGCGACCATGTTGCAGGGCGACTCGTTGCGCTTGTAAACGATGACCTTCTCGATGCTCGGGGTGGACTTCAGGGCTTCGTCGGCGATGGCCTTGAGCGGGATGTTTTTGCCCGCGCGCAACCCGCAACTGGCCGTGACCAGCACCTTGCAGGTGGAATCGTTGATGCGGCCGGACAGCGCGTCGGCGCTGAAGCCGCCGAACACGATGGAGTGGATCGCGCCGATGCGGGAGCAAGCGAGCATGGCGATGGGGAGTTCGAGCACCATCGGCATGTAGATGGCCACGCGGTCGCCCTTCTTCACGCCGAGGGATTTCAGGACGTTCGCGAACTTGCAGACCTCAACGAGGAGTTGCTTGTAGGTGATCTTAACGACGTCGTTCTCCGGCTCGCCCTGAAAGATGAGCGCGATCTTGTCGCCCCGGCCGGCCTTGACCTGGCGATCGAGGCAGTTCACGGAGACGTTCAGTTCGCCGTCCTCGAACCACGTGTGCTGGATTTTGCGCGCGGCGGTGTTCCAGACGTATTTGCGCGCGACGGTGGGCTTCTTGTACCAGTCGAGCGTCTCGGCCTGTTCGAGCCAGAACTTGTCCGAGTCGTTGACCGAGCGGTCGTACATCTTCTGGTATTGCTCGGCGTTCAGGTAGGCGCGCTGGACCACCTCCGCCGACGGCGGGAAGGTCCGGTTCTCTTGCAGCAGTGAACTGGTGGAGACGGTTTTGGTTGGTTCGCTCATAGGAGTGCGTTTGCTACTTCGGGTTTTGTTGTTTGCGGAGTCTGCGTATCCAGCAGGTGAGATCCGCAACCGGCGGCCCTGCCTCCGTCAGCCGGTTGGGTTTCAAGACCATGATACTTGAAAGTGTTTTGGCGCACGGCGCGCAACGTGGCGTCGAGTTCGGCGTCCACGCGCTGGCGCTGCTCGGCGGTCACAGGCAACTGGTGGTCCTGCAAGCCGCCCGCCCATTCGGTGCTGCCGAGCATCACGCCGCCGAGGCCCAAGCTGTAAAGGTCCGTGTCGCCCTCGCCGGCAAACGTGCGCCAGGCCAATGCCCAGCCGCGCACGGTGTGCTCGATGTGATATCCGCCGCCGCCCGCGATGAGCAGCGGTTTGCCAAGACTCAGGAGCTGCTGGGCGAGCTCGGCCACGACGTTGTTGGTCATCATCAGGTGCGTCAACGGATCGCCCGCCAAGATGTCCATGCCGAGTTCGACGACGATGACATCGGGGCTGTACGCCTTGAGCAGCGGGGGGATAATGGCGCGATAGGCGTGGAGAAAGGCTTCATCGTAGGTTTCGGCGGGCAGCGGGATGTTGACGTTGAACCCCTCGCCCGGGCCTTCGCCGATTTCGTTCTCGAAACCGCCCCACGGATACAGCGTCTTGCCGCTCTCGTGCATGGAAATCGTGAGCACGTCATTGCGGCGATAGAAAAAGTCCTGCGTGCCGTCGCCGTGGTGCGCGTCCACGTCCACACAGGCCACGCGCTTGCCAGCAGCGGCGAGACGATGGCAGGCGAGCGCGACGTCGTTGAGGAAACAGAACCCGCCCGCGTGTTCGGCGTGCGCATGGTGGAAGCCGCCGAGGAGGTTGAAGACGATGTCGGCTTCCTTCGCGAGCAGGAGTTCCGCAGCGGTCAGGCCGGCGCCGCAGGCCCACGCGCCGTACTCATACATGTCCTTGAATACCGGTGTGTCCATGCCGCCCAAACCCATTTGAAAGCCGGCGGGCGTGAGTTCCCCGGCAGCCGCGCGCTGAAGTTCGTCGAGATAGCGCGGGGTGTGGAGGCGTTCGAGTTCGGCGCGGGTGGCTTTGCGGGGAGGCAATTCGAGGCGATCCGGAGAGCCAAGCAGCCCAAAGGACGCGAGCCGCCCGCGGGTTTGCCCCGCGCGCTGCGTTTTGAATGGGCAGTCCGCCGGGTAACTGAACGCTTCAATCTCCGGCGAATAAACAAATGCCAGTTTTCGGTCGCTCATCCGCTTGACGGGAGGACGTCGGATTGTTCAGAGCCCGCGCCCTCGCCCCGTCAGCAGCGCCTACGCGAATTCCAGGTCGTAGTGGTAAACGTTGCCGACGAGCTTGCTGCCAATCTTACATTCCGCCTTGTTGAACACCGCCTGCATGGGCTTGTTCTCGACGAGCACTTCCGCGGTGAACCCGCCGATGCCGTTCCGGCGGGCGATGCGCATGAGGTGCTTGAGCAGGAACGTGCCGATGCCCCGTTGCTGCCACTTGTCATGCACCGTGAAGGCAACCTCGGCCCGGTTGGTCTTCGGGTCGAGGTAGTAGCTGCCGATGCCGATGATCTGCTCACCGTAAGTCTCGGGCAGCACGCCGACGATGCAGACGTCGTTGCGGTGGTCAATGTAGGCGAAATCTTCGATCTGCCGGCGCGGCACGACACCGTCTTTGACGGCCTGCATGAACCGGTAGTAAATGGACTGTTGCGAGAGTCCGTAGAAGTGCTCGCGCATCCGCGGCACGTCGGTGGGATGAATCGGGCGGAACAGAATCTGCGTGCCGTCAGCGGTGAGGAACGTGGTGCGGAGTTCCTTCGGGCCAACGATGATCTTGCCTTCCTTCTCGGCGAGTTCGGCGGCGAGGTATTTGGCTTCGATGGCTTCGCGGAGGAGTTGGGCGCGGAACTTCGGGTGCGCCACGCTGATGAGCGCCAGCGCCCGCTCCGCCACGCTCTTGCCGTGAAGGTAGGCGACGCCGTATTCCGTGACGACGTAGTTCACGCCGGCGCGTGTGGTCACGACGCCCGCGCCGGGACTCAGCCGCGTGACAATGCGCGACACCTTGCCGTCCTGCGCGGTCGAGGGAATGGCGATGATCGCCTTGCCGCCCTTGGCTTTCGCCGCGCCGCGGTTGAAATCCACCTGCCCGCCGACGCCGGAGAAAAACTTCGACCCGAGCGAATCCGCGCAAACCTGTCCCGTGAGGTCCACCTCCAACGCCACGTTCACCGCCACCATCTTGTGATGCTGGCTGATGATGTAGGGGTTGTTGACGTATTCCGTCGGATGAAACGAGAACAGCGGATTGTTGTCCACGTAATC
>CAZJTM010000253.1:0-8405 GCA_964548925.1 uncultured Verrucomicrobiota bacterium
ATTATTCCGGTTTTGATCGCACACGACTGTCCGGTTTTGATCGCACCACGACAGGCAATTTCCACGGCAGGCAATCTCCACAAGTTCCGCAGGCGTGCGGATTGGGTTGCGCGTTTGATCAATCCGCGCCCATGAAACCTGCAGGCGGTTGTTCATCTTCTGGCACGATTGCCGACGTCGCCCCAAGGCTTACGGACCAACGCTACGCAACGGGAAATGTCAGGAACGTCATCATCGCAACAGATGCCCGGACAGGTTTTTCGATTTACACCCGCGCGGGCCGATTGATTATTGTTCACGCCGTATGGGACTACTGCGACACCGCAATCAACAGCGCGCTCCAAGACGGACTTGTCTCCTTCGCGCCCCCGCGCACAATTCGAAAGCACATGCCTCTTCTGGTCGGGAGCATCTGGAGGTTTGAATGAAATACGCTGACATCCAGAAAATTCGTGACGCCGGTTTGATCACCGGCGAGCAGCAGTGCAAGATCGTCGAACACTTCAAGCTCAAGGAAGATTCCAACCGCTTTCTCGCCATCATCTCGCTGGTGGGGGCCGTTCTGGTGGCGGCGGGCATTGTCCTTCTGATCTCGGCGAACTGGGACGCCATCCCGCGCGGGGTGAAGCTGGTGGTGGGGCTGGCCCTGATGCTCGGCGCGCACGGCGCTGGCTGGTGGCTGCGCGAAGCGCGTGGCAACTATCGCAGGACTGGCGAAGCCCTTCATCTCGCCGGCTCGCTGCTGTTTCTGGGCAACATTGCGCTCGTCGGGCAAATCTACCACCTGTCATCCCGACCACCGAACGCGTTCCTGCTCTGGTGGGTGGGAATCGCCGCATTGCCTTGGCTGCTGCAATCCAAAGCGCAGCATGTGCTTGCGCTGCTCGCCTTCGGGCTCTGGCTGGGGCTCGAGGTGAATCAGGACGACAGCCTGATCCGCCTGCGCGATGAATGCCAGGTCCTCGCCTATGCCTTGCTGGGTTTGGGGTACGTCGGTTTCGGCTACGTCCTGCGGCGGAGCGCGTATGCATCCTTTGCCGGGGTGACGGAAGGGCTCGGTTTGCTCGCGTTTCTGGCTTTCGCGTATCCGCTCACGTGGGAGGGATTTCTGGATGACTATCAAGGCGCCGTTGTTGGATCGCATGTCATTCTTCTGGCGCTCGCGGGGCTGGCGGTGGTGCTCACAGTGCTCGGGGCAAAGAACCTGGAGTTGGACCGGCAATGGCGCTGGACCTGGGGACTGGCGCTCGCCTGTGCCGCAGGCCTGCTGGTTGCGGCGTTCTACGCGCCGCACGAGCGGGGCTGGGGCTGGCACCGCGAGTTCACGCCCGTCAACGCGGTTGCCGCATTGGCGCTCTTCGTTTTCTGCTTGCTGCAAATCCAGACGGGCTTACAAGAGCGATCGAGCTTTCTCGTGAACCTGGGCGTCGTCTTCATCGCACTCGACATCATCGCCGCCTACATCGGCCTGTTCGGGACGATGGCGTTCACGGGCATGATGTTCGTCGTGTCGGGCGTGTTCCTGATCATCTTCGGTGTGTATCTGGAGAAGAAGCGGCGGAAACTGATGAAACAAATCAGGGCCGCGAAGTCTGGAATGGAGGTGTAATCGTGAAACGGAATCTGTTCATCCTCATTCTCACGCTGCAAAGCGCTTGGGTGCTCTACATGGTCGCGGTGCAGGAAAGCGCCCTGCGCAAGGGCACGCCGATCCTGCTCGAAACCGAGCGGGTGGACCCGCGCGACTTGCCGCGTGGCGATTACCTCATCCTGAACTACAAGATCAGCAGCGTGCCAGGGAGTCTTTTCTCGCCGCCAGTTGAAACGCATCTATCCGCCGGCACAAAAGTGTTCGTCGCGCTCAAACCCGACGGTGAGTTCCACGTTGTGACGCGAGCGAGCACGAACGCATTTCGGCCGGCGGCCGGCGAGCTCTTGGTGATGGGTCGCAGCACCTGGCCCATGTGGAATCGCACCAACTCTATTCACGTCGAGTACGGTTTGGAGAAGTACTTCGTCCGAGAAGGCACGGGCAATCCGACCGGCAAGCTGACCGTGCAAGCCGTCGTGCCGCAGTCCGGTCGCGCCAGCATCAAACAGGTTTTCCTCGACGGCAAACCGTACGCCGAGGCAATGAAGGAACAATCAAGATGACTTGGGCAAGCGCCCAACATCCAACATTCAACACCTGACATCGAACCATGAAACACCCCTCCCATCCTATCCTTACCCGCCTGGCGAAGGCATCTGCGGTCGCCGCCGGTGCGCTCGCCGCCCTCGTCTTGGCCGGCTGCGTTGTCACGTCCGTCTATCCGTGGTACACCGACAAGGATGTCGTCTTCGACCCGGTGCTGGTCGGCACTTGGAGTACTCCGGAGAGCAAGACGAACGAGTTCTGGCAATTCGAGAAGTTCGACGGGCAAACCTACAAGCTCACGATCGTGGACAGCGACGACAAACGCACCGAGTTCGACGCGCGCCTGTTCACGCTCGACAACCGCCGCTACCTCGATTTTCTACCGCGCGACCGCGAGGGCGGCGGCATCCCGGCGCACTACCTGATGCGGGTGGACGCCGTGACGCCGACGCTGGAGCTCACGCTGCTGGACTACGGCTGGTTGGAGAAACTGGTCACCGCCGAAACGAACACCATCCGGCACACGTTCGTTCCCAAGCCAATTGGCGAATCGGGCAACGGCGACCTCGTGCTCACGGCCAACACGGCGGAGCTCCAAGCCTTCCTGCGCAAACACGCGGCGAATACAAACGCCTTTCCACAGCCCACGAAGTTGAAACGCCGCTGACGCGGTTCGGCGGCAGGCTCGGTGGACGATCATGTTGATGAAACCCGGCTTGATTCTCGCGATCTCGACAGGCGTGAACCTCGCCTTGTTGGTTCTGCTGGCGCATGGGTTCCCTCGCACCGCCCCACCCGTGGCGACGCCCCGCCCACCCGCCGGGTCGAAGTTGGATACGGTGGGGATGATCACCAATCTTCCCGTGCAAACCAGGTTCCTCACCAACGCCTTCCAGTGGCGGCAACTGGAATCCACGAACTACGACGAATTCGTGGCCAACCTCCGCGCGGTCGGCTGTCCGGAACGGACGATCCGCGACATCGTCGTAGGGGATATTTGGGATCGCTACGAATCCGCCAAGGACCGTGAAGATGCCTCCGAGCCGTTCTGGTTGAACGGCCCGCCGCGCGTGGCCGCCGAGCGGCGGCGCGAAGCCGAATTGCTGCAACTCAAGCAGGACCTGGCCGCGATGCTGCAACGGCTGCTGGGCGTCGTTTGGTCGCCCAAAATGCCCCGCGACGCGTTCGACACCGAACAATTGATTTGCCGCGCCCTTCTGGGGGACGTGTCGGAGGAGCAATTCGAGCGGGCGGCGGGCTGGCTGTTCCGCGCGGAGGAAGCCAAGAGTGAAGTGGTGTGGCGTTGTCGCGACGTCTTCTTGGAGGAGGATTACGCGGAATTGTGGCGGCGGCGGGACGAAATCGAGCGCGAATTGCGCGCGGTTCTCACGCCCGCGCAGTTCGAGGAATTGCGCGCGCGGATGGGCGTGGTGGAGACTCTGTTTGACAGTGACGGTCTGGACGAATTGAAGCCCACGCCCAACGAACTGCGCCGGATCGCCCTGGCCCGCACGGAGGTTTACCCGCTCGGCTGGGAAGTCTTGCATCTGGACCGTTCCGAGACGCCGGAGCAGGAGGAAGCCCGTGAGCGGACGTTGGACAAACATCTGCGCGAAATCCTGGGGGAGGAACGCTTCGCCGAGGCGCTGCGGCTGCGCGATGGCGATTATCGAAACATCCACCGGTTTGCTCAAGGCCACGGACTGTCCAAAGACACGGCCCACAAACTGTATGAAGTCCAAAAGTTGGCTCGTGAAGAGGCCCACCGCCTGCGTGAGGACAAGTCGCTCGACACGACCCTTCGCAAGGAACACCTCCAGAGTGTGACGGCGGAGGTCGCTTCCGAGGTTGGCCGGCTGCTCGGACCAAAGCTGTTCGGCGAATACCTCCGCCAGGCTGGGCAATGGGTGACCAACGCAAACCAGTTATGAGGCTGCGAACCCTGATCTACCTGTCCCTCGCGCTCAACGTGGCGCTAGCGGCCGTGGTCGCTTGGAAATCCCGTGCGCGCGATCATCCGCCCACGACTGGCGGCGCGCTGCCGCAACGGACCAATCGCGTGGTGCGCACAAACCCGGTTGCCGTCGCATCCCCACCCCAAGTGCTCGCCGTGCCGGCCGGCTTTCACTGGAGCGACATTGAATCCGCCGACTACCGCGTTTACCTGGCTAACCTCCAAAGTATTGGCTGCCCGCAACGAACGATTCGGGACATCATCGTCGCGGACGTGGATCAGGTCTTCATCCAGCGGGGGCGCGAGTTGTTGCTGCCGTTGAATCGTCGCGTCTGGGAGGTTCTGGCCAACGAGGACGAAGCCAAAGAACTGGGCAACCGCATTGAGAAGGATTGGGAGGCACTGGTGGAGGAGCGCAAGGCGGTGCTCAAGAAACTGCTTGGCCACGAAAACCCTTTTGACTCCGATGACGACGACGCATCCAAAGCCCGTGAGCGGGCGCGGTGGGCGCGCATTCTGGACTTTCTCCCGCCGGAAAGGCAGGAACAAGTCCTGGCGCTCCGTCGGGCCTGCGAGGACGCCGTTCGCGAACTCTGGCAATCCGAGCGCGACCTCACGAAAGAGGAACGGCAGGATCGTCAACGGCACCAACGCGAACTGGAGGCGGCGCGCGATCAGCAGTTGAGCGCCGTGCTCAGCCCGGACGAACTGGCCGAATACCAGCTCCGTATCTCCGCCGGCGCGAACCTCCGTCACCAGTTGTCCCGCGTGGAGTTTTCCACAGAGGAAATCCGTGCCATCGCCCAGATCAACAACGAGCGCCGGCAGGCGGAGTCCCAAGTCACCGCCGACAAAGTCGAGGCGAAGCAGCGTCGCGCAGAGATTGCCCGGCAAGCCGAAGCTCAACTCCGGCAGGCCCTGGGCGAACCCCGGTTCGGGGATTATCAGCGCGCCCAGGACGGTCGCTTCGAGGCCATGAGTCAGGTCGTGGAGCGCTACGGATTACCGGAAGCGACCGCGCTGACCGCGTATGAGATGCAGGTGGCGGCGGAGGCGCAGGCGACAGCGCTCCGCCAGGATCAGAATCGCCCGGCGGAGGAACAGCAGGCGTTGCTGGAAGCCAGCCGCTCAGAAACGGAACGCTCACTCAAGGAAACCCTCGGGGCGAAGGCCTTCGCCACCCTTGAACGGCGCGGCGCGGCCAACTGGCTGGGCGGGCTGACCAAGCCGGGGAACTAAGCGACCCCACATAGCGCTACTCCTGCTTCGCCCGGAAGAACTGCTTCGGCTCCGTCGCCGGAAAGGCGGGCAGGATGCGGAACGTGTTGGTCATCGTGCCTGTGCTCTCGCCCCACGGCGACCACGTGATGGACTCCGAGTCCAAGCTCGCTGCCGTCTCCACGCCGTAAGCCTTGTTCGTGGCGCCGAAGAGGATGGGATACGCCTGTCCCGCGCCCGCCCGACGCAGGTCCAGAATGGGCGGGTCCGCCATGAACTCCCAGACGCGGAAGGCCTGCCACGATTGCGGCGGGCCGCCGACCACTTGCAGGGCGTTCGTCTGCGCCACGCGGCTGTAGAACTGCCACGGGCTGTCCGCCACGCGGGTGTCCCGCCACTCCACCCAATAGCCGTGCCATGCCCGGCCGTAGAGCGACACCGACGCCCCTGCCGACACCACTGGCGGCAACACAGGATGCCCGGCGATTTGCACCGCCACGTTCACCAGCAGGAACACGCTGTTCGGCAGCAGAATCGTCCCGCCATTGATAGCTTTAAGTTCCGACGCTCCGAGCGGCGTGGCAAACGACGATAAACTCGACAGGTCAATCACGCTGCCGCCGCCGTCGGCGAGCAATTTGCAAGTGCCACCGGAAATGCCGCGAACCAAGCCCATATTAACGAATCCAGCGGCGTTGGCAGAAATCGAGACCCGGTCGAAAACTCCGCAGCGAGGAATCGTGATCATGCCACCGTTGCGCGCTTCCAAGCTGGACAGTTGCCACTCGTTGTCCCCTCCGAAACTCGCTAGGCCGGTCAGATCTACCACGCTGCCCGCTCCGTCAGCCACCACCGCAACCCAGCCCCGCGTCACATTCACCAAATTGCTCATAACCACCCGACCACCGCCCAGCGCTGACACGCCCACCCGCTGATGGCCGCAAGTCGTCACTCCGGTCAGATTCGTAAGCCCCGGCAGCAACAGCACACTCCCGGCCCCAGACGCGGTCAAATCGGTGTTCCAACAGTTAGTATGCACGTAGCTCCGCACCCCGGGTAGTGACACCACCGCCCCTCCGCTAACTGCTACCGATGCCCCGTCCAAAATCGCCGAACCCGATGCTGATAATGAAGCGGTTGAACCAATTACCGCCAGAGTCCGGCCGGAGGCGAGCGTGAGGTCACCCGCAACTTGGGAGCTGGCTTTGGTAAGGGTCAGACTGCCGCGGGAGATTTTCAGTGAAGCGCTGCATTGCATGCTCTGGATCGTCACGTCGCTGTTGATGTCAATCGTCACGTTCGTTTCCAGGCCGCCGATGATGACGATGTTGGTCGCACTAGGCAGGGTATCGTCTGACCAGTTGGCTGCGTAAGTCCATGACACACCGTCGCCCCCACCATCCCAAAAGACTGCGTTGGTGGATGGAATGACTGTCAACTGAGCAACCGTGCTGGTTACCGCACCGAACTGATTTGTGATCACGAGTTGGCACCCTCCCACATTGTTGGCCCCGACAGTGCTTAGCACCAAACTGGATTTGGTCGCCCCCACCAAGTTCGCCCCCTCGAACTGCCACTGATAATGGAGTGGGGGCGTTCCGTCCGCGACACTAGAAATCGTGACTGTCCTCCCAAGCGTCACCGTCTGGTTACTCGGTTGAGAAAGCAGAACGACTGCGCCGGTTCGCTGGAGGCTGTCTGGCCCATTTGCGTAATTCCGAAGCACGTCTGCGAAAGCGAGCGCCAAACTGTAAATGCGGAATTCGTCAATGGAGCCTTTGAACAAAGGATCCGCTGAGAATTGAGACCGGCCCAGCCAATTGTTGAGCGTGGGTCCGATCGACATTGGTGTAAGCGTCATATTCGAGTTAACGCCAACTTGGACTCCGTTGACATACAGCCGTGCAACCTTTGTCATGGCATCCGACGTCCATACGATATGTGCCTTCTCACCGATAGCGGGGCGACCTTCAGGCCATTCTACAATCTGCTCGCCCGCTCCCCCGCCCGTGATGGAGTAGGCGCCACGTAGATTCCCCATACCAGATGGTAGTGACAGGAACATGTACTGCGTCCCGATGCCTTGGACACCCTCACCCCCAGTGCTGTTCCCAAAATCATAAATGCGCGCCCATCCACCGCTGCCGTTGTCTGTCACCCAAGCCTCAATTGTCGCCGAATCGTAACTCGTCATCAAATTGTTGGGCAAATCCACATAACCACTCGTGCCGTCCAGCACAACTGTCCCGTTGGCACAGTATGCGCCACCACGAGCAATGCCATCCGCAGTGCCCACTGTGTCGTTAGCGTCTGCGGCGAAACTGTACCGATGCGTCAAACAGCCCTCCGGAACCAGGACGGTGAGCAATGCTACTCTACTGGTAGCCGCGCCGTACATGTTTGTGATCAAGACTTGGTAATTGCCAGCCTGGTCGGTGGCCACGTTCACCAACTCCAACGTGGCATTCGTTGCTCCTGGCAAATCAGCACCCCCGAACTGCCACTGGTAATGAAGAGGGGGAGTTCCCTCACCAAGTGCAGTGAATGTGACCGTGCGTCCTTCAAGGACGGTCTGGTCTTTCGGTTGGACCTGCACTTTGGCCGGACCACCCCCGGCAACCACATTCGGCCCGAAGGCGAAGCTCGATTGCACTTGCTCGGCAGTCAGCGCGGTCTTGTAGATCCGGAATTCATTGATTGCGCACTGAACGGTTGCATCCGCGGAATAGACCCCTTTACCGAGATATGCGAATTGGGTACTCAGGCCGCTGAGCGACACGGCACCCACCGCCGCAGAGCCTCTTGGCACACCATCAATATAGAACGAGAGCTCGCTCCCGGTAACTGTCAGAACATAGTGATGCTCGGCGGCATCGTTCAGCTCTGGCCCGTTGACGCCGATTTCGTCCGCCCAAGGCGAGTCTTGATCCGGTGTAAGGGCAATGGCCCCTCGGGAAACATTGTCTCCCCGCGTGGTGCTGATCATCAGGTAGTCCCGCCCATTACCGTTGGGCCACGTTCCACCAAACGCGGCAGTCATGGGTAAGCGGTGTTGGGGCGACCCTCTGTTCTGCGGATGGAGGGCGTGGTAAGAAC
>CAZJTM010000254.1:0-8330 GCA_964548925.1 uncultured Verrucomicrobiota bacterium
CGCGACGTGGTGGCGTTCTATGGCGACCCCGCATGGCCGGCGCGGATGGCGGATCAGCCCAAGGCGTTTGAGCAGACGTTGACGGAGGAGGGCGGCGTTTTCACTTTCACGATCAAACCCAACCGCGCGGCGGAGAGCTTTCAGCCGGTCAACACCAACGGGTCGCAGCGTGGTGGGCGACCGTTTCTGGCCTACCTGCCGCATCGCATTCGATCCGTCAAAGTGACGGTGGGAGCAGACTTGAAACCGGTGATCGCCGATGACTTCATCCTCGTGCCGCACCCTGGCGTGTGCGATCCGGCGCGGGATTATCGCGTCGTATTTGCTGCGGAGCAAATCCCGTGACGCGCTGAATTCAGACGGCGCGGGTCGCAGCGCAGTTGTATCGGCGGCCCAACGAACTGACGCTTGACCGTGATCGAATTATGAGAGCAATCGTTACCGCAACGGTTTTTGGACTCGCGACGAGCCTGTTGGTCGGATTGAAGGCGGCATTCGCTGCCGACGGAATGACAGTGGCGCGAGATTGGTTGGTGGACCCAACGCCGTTTCGCGCGCAGGCTGAATTAGCCACCGACCAGGCGCAAATCGAGCTGGCCAACGGTTTGGTCCGGCGCACGATTCGGCTGAAACCTGCCGCCGCCACTGTGGCGCTGGACCTGTTGGTCACCGGCGAGTCGCTGGTGCGATCGGTCCGGCCCGAGGCGCTGCTGGAATTGAACGGAGGGTCCTGCCAGATCGGCGGTTTGACCAACCAGCCGGTTCACAATTTTCTCAAGGCCGAGTGGCTGGCGAGTCTGCGGGCCGATCCAGCGGCGTGGCAGTGCGTGGGCGTCAACACCGGGCAGACGGTGGCGCGATTTCCCTGGAAACCGCGGCGCGAATGGATGTCGCGCGATGCCGCGTGGCCGCCGCCGGGCGTTGGAGTGTCACTGGCTTTCCGTCCTTCTGCCGAAACTGCGCAGACGGCACCGAAGGAGGTCACGGTCTGTGTCCACTACGAGCTTTACGATGGCCTGCCGCTCTTCGCCAAGTGGCTCACGGTTTCAAACGGCGGCTCGGCGACCGTGACACTCAACTCATTCGTGGTCGAGCAACTCGCAGTCGTCGAACCGGAAAGTGCCGTGGATGGGCCGGCCAGCGCATTCCGCAGTTACTTCCGCAACTTGGAAGTTTTCAGTGATTATGCTTTTGGCGGCATGATGACCGGCGAGGCGCTCTCGCCCGCGATTCGCTGGAAGACCGATCCGCTCTACAGTTCGCAGGTCCACTACGAACGGCAGACGCCTTGCCTG
The DNA here is from genome assembly GCA_964548925.1 of uncultured Verrucomicrobiota bacterium. GTDB lineage: Bacteria > Verrucomicrobiota > Verrucomicrobiia > Limisphaerales > MWDV01 > MWDV01. The sequence continues at coordinate 1,296 of CAZJTM010000254.1, forward strand.
CTCGAGGCTGCACCGCCGCAAGGGCCGGAGATCGTGATTCAACCGGGCGCGAGTTTCGAGTCGTTCCGCGTGTTCGAGTTGCTGCACGACAGCACGGATCGCGAACGACGAGGCCTAGCGTTGCGGCGGGCGTATCGGGCACTCGCGCCGTGGGTTCAGGAGAATCCAATCCTGATGCACGTGCGCAGCGCGCAGCCAGAAGCGGTTAAAGCCGCCATTGATCAATGCGCCGACGTGGGCTTTGAGATGGTCATCATGACGTTTGGCAGCGGCTTCAACATCGAGAACGAAAAGCCGGAGTACCTGGCGCAGATCAAAGAACTGGCGGATTACGGTCGCGCCAAAGGGGTCGCCTTGGGAGGTTATTCTCTGCTCGCGAGCCGCAGTGTTGACGCGGCGAACGATTGCATCAATCCGGCCACCGGACGTCCCGGCGGGATGCGCTTCGGCAACTCGCCGTGCATCGGCTCGCCGTGGGGGCGGGACTACTTCCGCAAGATGGAGCAATTCTTTGAGCAAACGGGCTGCGCCGTTCTCGAACACGACGGCTCGTATCCGGGCGACGTGTGCGCTTCGACGAATCATCCCGGGCATCGCGGCCTCGCCGACTCGCAATGGACGCAGTGGAAGACCATCACTGGTTTCTACCAATGGTGCCGCGCGCGGGGCATCTACCTGAACGTGCCGGACTGGTATTACCTCAACGGCTCGACCAAGTGCGGCATGGGTTACCGCGAGACGAACTGGTCCTTGCCGCGCGACGAGCAGGAGATCATTGAGCGCCAGAACATCTACGATGGCACATGGGAGAAAACACCGAGCATGGGCTGGATGTTCGTGCCGCTGACAGAGTATCACGGCGGCGGTGCAGCGGCGACCATTGAGCCGCTCAAGGACCATTTGCCACACTACGAGACGCGCCTGGCGAACCTGTTCGGCGCGGGCGTCATCGCCTGTTATCGCGGGCCGCGGCTCTATGACGCACCCGAAACGCGGGCCGTTGTGAAGCGCTGGGTGGATTTTTACAAGCAGCACCGCGCGATCCTCGACAGCGATTTGATTCACCTGCGCCGCCCCGACGGCCGTGATTGGGACGGTTGGCTGCACGTCAACCCGGCGCTGAAGGAGCGCGGGTTGGCGGTCATCTACAATCCGCTTCCGCAAACCATCGAGCGTCGCATCCGCCTGCCGCTTTATTACACCGGACTGACGACGGAAGCTTTGTTGCGGTGGGAAGATGGTTCGATCCAGCGAGTGAAACTGGAGCGTGACTATTCGCTGGACACCGGCATTGCCCTGCCGGCCAAGGGCCGTACTTGGATCGTCGTCGAGGGCCTGTGAGCCCCGTTTTGCAGGGGGTCTGCGAACCGGTCGCCGAGGCGCGACCGTTCCCGTGCGACGGCCACAAACCGCCGCGGCAGCCTCATGGGTTACCTATCGCAGCCGCCAGGTGATGCGGCCCTTGTTCAGGTCGTACGGGGACATTTCCATCTTCACGCGGTCACCAACGGTGAGGCGAACCCAGCGTTTGCGCATCTTCCCGCAGATGGTGGCCAGGACGAGATGCTTGTTGTCGAGCTCCACCCGGAACATCGTGCCCGGCAGCACGGTTTGGATGCACCCCTCGACTTCGATATGTTCTTCCTTCATGCTCTGATCTGACCGCACACGCGCGCCGGTCGGTGGCTGAAGCACGCATCCCCCAGACCGGGCAACAGGGACGCTGCCGGAAAAAAAGCGAGGCCCGGCAAGGCCGGACCTCGCACACATTCAAACCGACAAACTAGTAGCGGCCACGTCCGCCGCCGCCACCGCCACCCCCGCGAAACTCCCGCCGTCCACCGCCACCGCCGGGAGGGCGCTCTTCGCGCGGCCGGGCGATGTTCACGGTCAGGGCGCGTCCGTCCACAGACTTGCCGTTCATGGCGTCAATGGCTTTCTGCGCTTCTTCGGGCGTGCTCATGGTGACGAATGCAAACCCGCGGGAACGTCCCGTCGAGCGGTCCATCATCAGGTTGACCTCAGCAACGGTGCCGTGGGCGGCAAAGGCGTCCTGCAGGTCGTTCTCGGTTGTGTTGAAGGAAAGATTTCCAACAAACAGCTTACTATTCATGCGATCCTAACTGTCCTGGGCTGACCGTTTCTAACTACAGACTGTTCCCGTTCGTCGGGTCTAAAATCATCACTGAACCAAGTTCACCTGAGGATTCACCATGTCTTGAAAACGACTAGCTATCGAACAGATCGCGCCCAAGATGCAGGTTTTCCGCAGGATGGCAACTCCTAATCGCACTTAATTTTGCGGGGAAGGCCGATCTGCCAGAGCCTTGCGCGGAGGCCGAAGGCTTGGGAAGGCGTTACAAAAGGTCAAATGCAGCTACTCTTTGTGAACATCGCCCGCCGGAGTGACGGGTTTCTGGTTTAACACGGCGGAAGGTTGGGTGGTGCTGGTGGGCTTGGTTGGCACGCTGGCCAGCGCCACCAATCTCCGGGAAATGGCCGGCTTGTCCGGATAATCTGGCCGGTCAACCAGCAATTGCTCCAAAACCGCCCGAGCCTCCACAGAGCGTCCCAGCGCCGCCAACTTGTCCGCCAGGCCCAGCGAAAGTCGCACCCGTTGCTGCGGCGAGGGCGCAAGTTGAAGCGCCCGGCCATAGGCGTGGGCGGACGACGTGGGTTTGCCTTGCGCGGCGTAGAGGTCGCCCAGCTTCTCGGTGAGCACCGGGCCGCGGTCGGCGGGCGCGATATTCTCAATGTAGTCCACCATGTCGGCGACGGGGGATTGGTTGGCGAGGTTGACGTTGACCAGACGCAAATGCGACCACGCCAGAAGCGGACTGTGCCGGCGCGCGAGATCATCGTGCAGTTCCTGCAGCCGGCGACCGTAAGGGCGGTAGAGTGGATCGCCAACCACAGCGGTCTGCCACGAAAGGGCGTTCTGCGCGGCGTAGGCGGCCTCGCCGAAGCTGAAGCCTTGGAAGATGAGGCGCGCCGCAAAGACCCCGATGTCCGGCGTGCCGCCGAGGTACGGTTCCTGGACGGAGCCCATGGTGATCGTCACGCCTTTGGCGAGGAACGGGCCCACCCATTGCTGAGTGGTGCTGTGCAAACTGGCGGCGCTGAACGAATGCAGATGATACGCGAACGCCCCCGGCATGAACTCCACCTCCGGCAGCGCAAACGGCCCGCACACGTGCTCGCGATACCACCCCGCGTAGAACGCAATTTGGCTCATCGGAAACCCGGCGGGGAACACGTCCGCGTTGGTATCCACGACGGTTTCAAAGCCAAGCTGCCGACAGAGCTGCGCCGCGTTGCCCAGCCATTCCTCCCCTTGTTGCAGTGCCGGCTCCACATTGCCGCGCAGGTCGAAATACGCCCGTCCCCACCACCCATCGCGTTCCGCTTCCAGGGCTTTGTCCACCAGGCCGCGAGCGATCTCCGGCGTGGGGCCGTCGAGCCGCGCCACCATCAAGACGCCGTTCGTGGGGTGCATCCGAACCGCGTTGGTGGTCATGTAAAACGGATTGCTGAGCGGTCCCACGAGCGGATAGGGGCGTTCGCAGACGGGCAGGCAAGCCAGTTCGGAATCCACCGCCGCTTCGTTGCGGCGCATTTCGGGACGCGCGGTTTGGGCTTCGGGTTCAAACAATCCCGTGTCCGGCTTGATCCGCCACGGCACGCCGTAGCACAGCAGCGCGTAGCGGAACTTGGCCTCCACAAGGCGGCGTTCGGCCGGGAGGTTTGTTCCATTTGTGCCGGTGACTTGGACGCTGCCGAAGCTGGCCAACCCGGCATTCGTCAGCGCCTTGACCAGTGGCTGCAGCAGCACGTCGCGATACTCTGCCCGGGACATGTCACTGCCGGTGCTGAGCCTGAATCCAAAGATTTGTCGGGCAGGCACGGCGCGCTTCCTGGCGTAATGGTCGGCCACAGCCTTGGATTCCGGCAGGGCGGCGTTGTAAATGACGATCACTTCCTCGCCGCCCGCGTGGGCGCAAGTTCGCGCGCCCGCCAAGGCCAGCAGCAGCGTTCCGAGAATCCACGCGACGCGTCTCATTTCAGGGAAGGTTAATCCGCAATCCATCGAACGCCAATTGCACGCCGGCGGGCAGTTCCGCGTTGGTCGCGTCGTGGTCGTAATCATGCGTGAGGTGGGTCAGGTAGGTGCGCGTCGCGCCGATGCGGCGGGCCGCCGACAGTGCTTCGTCCAGACACATGTGCGTGGGATGCGGCTTGAGACGCAGCGCGTCGAGCACCGCCACTTCGACTCCGCTGATTTGAGCCAGCGCCGCGGGCGTGACCGCCTGGCAGTCGCTCAGGTAAGCGAGCCGCTTGACGCCGTTCTGCTCAAACAGAAAACCGTTGCTCGTGAACCGGCCATGCGGCAAGGGCAGGGGAGTGATCCGCAAATCGCCCAGCGCGAACGGACCGGTGAAGATGTGTTCCTCCGGGATGAAGTAGCCGTGGGGCCAGGGACCGTTGTGGAAGGCGTAGGCAAACACGCGCCGCAAGTCCGCCATCGTCGCGGCATCCGCGTAAACGGGCAGCGCCTTTCCGCCCCGCAAGTCGCAGAAGCGCCGGCAATCGTCCAAACCCATGATGTGATCCGCATGGCCGTGGGTGAAGAGGACCGCGTCCAGCCAACGGAGGTTCTCCCGCAACGCCTGCGTCCGGAAATCCGGCGTCGTGTCCACCACGAACTGGACCGCCTCCGTGGCCACGTAGATCGAGGGGCGCGTCCGATGGTTTTTCGGGTTGGCCAGAAACGCCACCGGGTAATCCATGCCGATGACCGGCACTCCCTGCGAAGTGCCGCTGCCCAGGAACGTGAACGAAAACGCCATGCGTGAACTTTTCTTTTGCCGAACCACCCGCCCACCGATCAAACTGCGTGCGCGAACTCTAGCATGTTGACCACGCTGCGCATCAAAAACCTCGCCCTGGTGGAAGACCTCACCCTCGAGTTGGCGGCCGGCTGCAATGTCATTACCGGCGAGACCGGCGCGGGCAAGTCCATCCTCATCGGCGCCTTGACGCTTGTCTTGGGCGAGCGCGCGGATCGCACGCTCATCCGCGGCGGGGCGGACAGTTGCGCCGTGGAGGCGGTCTTTGACGTCGCGAACCTCGAAGCGCCGCTCAAGGAGTTTCTCGACGCGAACGGCCTCGAGCCTTGCGAGGGCCATCAACTGGTTCTCAAGCGAACATTCACTGCCGCTGGCACGAACCGCCAGTTCGTGAATGGCTCGCCCACGACGCTCAACGTGTTGGCGACCCTGGGCGAGTGGCTGGTGGACATGCACGGCCCACACGACCACCAGTCGCTGCTGCATCCGGCCAAGCAGCTTGGCATCCTCGACGCGTTCGGCGGCTTGGAAGCGGAGCGCGCGGCTTTCGGCGAACTCATGCGGCGGCGCGCGGCGCTGGAGGCGGAAAAGGCCGCCTTGATTGTGGACGAGCGGACCTACGCCCAGCAACTCGACCTGTTGCGCTTTCAGGTGCAGGAGATCGAAGCCGCCCGGTTGCAGTCGGACGAGGAGGCGCAAGTGGCTCAGGAATATCACCGCGCCAGCAACGCCGCAAAGCTGCTGCAACTTAGCCAGGCCGCGCTGGATTTGCTCTCCGAAAACGAGGCCTCGCTGCTTGCTCAAGCCGGCCTTGTGGGCCGGACGTTGCAGGAACTGCGGCGCGTGGACGCCGCCGCCGAGCCGCTGGCGAGCCTGCACGAACAGGCGGTCGCCACGTTGCGCGAGTTGCAGGGGGCGCTCTCGCAGTATGCCGACAAGGTGGACGTTGACCCCGCCCGCTTGCAGGAATTGGAGGAGCGGCTCAACCTCATCCAGTCGTTGAAGCGCAAATACGGCGCCTCGCTCACGGAAATCCTGGCCTTTGGTGACGAAGCGAAGCGCAAGCTTCAGCATCTCGAACAGCGCGACGCGGAACTGGTCCGGCTGGATGGCGAATTGAAGCGGATCGAAGCGGACCTCTGGCGTGCGGGCCGGCAACTCTCCGCCCGGCGCCGCAAGGTGATTCCGCAACTGGGCAAGGCCGTGAGCCGGCAACTCACCGACCTGGGTTTCCGGCAAAGCAAGTTTGACATTGCCATCACCACGGCGGAAGCGGCGGATTGCGTCTCACACCTCACGCTTCACGGCCTTGACACCATCGAATTCCAGTTCGCCCCCAATCCGGGCGAACCCGCGAAACCGCTGCGGGCCATCGCGTCCTCCGGCGAACTCGCGCGCGTGATGCTCGCGCTCAAGACCGTGCTGGCCGCCGAGGACGAAATCCCCGTGCTGGTGTTCGACGAGGTGGACGCCAATGTGGGCGGCGAAACCGCGAATGTCGTCGGCGAGAAGATGAGGCAGATCGCCGCCAAACGGCAGGTGCTGTGCATCACGCATTTGGCACCGGTGGCGGCGCCGGCGGACGCACATTACGTGGTGACCAAGGAAGTGAAGTCTGGGCGCTCGCTTTCCGAGATTCGGCTGCTGGATCGCAAATCCCGCGTCACCGAACTGGCGCGGATGCTGGGTGGCCAGACGGACGCGGCGCGCAAGCACGCCGAGTCGCTGCTGAGAATCGCGTAGCGCCCCGCGAATCCGTGTTGGAAGAGGTCCTCGGACGCTTTGAATCTCTGGGAGGCGACCCGGCGGCATGGGGCGCTTTGGCTTCAAGCACCGAACGCGTTTGGGGAACATGAACCAAGCCGGCGCGGTGGGACAGCGTCCCCCGGCTGCTCGGTGGCTGGTTACCTTTCCTACAGCCAAGTCCATGAAGTGATCGTTTCGAGACGAGGCTTCGCCCTTTGAACCCCTGAGTGTTCAGGGCGCGGCGCTCAGTCACTGCGCGGAGTCCCGGTTCTCCACCCGCAGAGGGCCTTTGCTGGCTCTGATTGCGGGCGGGCCGGCGGGCTTGACCGCCTTCGCTCGGTTCACGCATCTTCAACCCATCGTTTTATGGGCATGCCAGATAACATCCTCTCGGAACTCCGGGCCATTATCGGGAACGCGAACGTGCTGACCGCGCAGGAGG
>CAZJTM010000255.1:0-5040 GCA_964548925.1 uncultured Verrucomicrobiota bacterium
TCGTGTTGTAGGCCGGGTGACCTCACCCGGCGAAGTGTTGGCGATTCAATCGAGGTGTGAAATCCCCGGGCTAAGCCGTTAGCGGCGTGGGCGGCGGCGCGGGTCAGCCGTGATGACAGCCGCAACCGTTCCCGCAGGATTGCGCTTCCAGGTCCTCCCGCGTCGGGACGCGGCCCAACTCGAGGGTCAGTGCCACGTGCTTCTCGATCGTGTGCCGCAGTTCGTGCAGGTCCGATTGCGCGTCAACGAAATCGCGGGCCACCGGGTTGCGGAGCAGCGCGTCACGGTCGGCTTCGAACGCCTTGACCTCCGCCTCCGCCACCCTCTCGCCATGATGTTGCTTGTGGCGCAACTCCTGGCCTTTGCCCACCACCGCTTCGTACTGGGCGCGGGCCTGATCGTTGGCCGTGAAGGCTTGGATGCGTTCCTGGGCGGCCTTGAAAGCCGGATGGTCGAGAATCATTTGGCAAAGCTCGCGGGTCTTTTCGGTGATGGCTTCGGCGTTGGTCAATGTGCTCATGCGTTTGGGCGTTTCGTCGCCACCCGGGCGTTGTGCCCGGTTGCGGCGACGCGGGAAGATAGCGGGCGTTGCGCGGAAAGCAATTCGCCGGACTGGGCCAGCTCACCGGCTTGCTGCCGCCCAAGCAGAGCTTGCTTGGACATCGCTTGGACTTGAGGCGGCCTTCCGCAGCACCGCCCGCAGGGCGGTGAATGCGAGGGTTTTCGGTTATGCCCCTGCCATCGGCCTTCGTGCGGTCTGGCGCTTGCGATGGCCTTCTGACTAGAACAGGCCATAGCCACCGGGGGATTGCGCCGGTTTAATGTCGCGAAACTGTGACACAGGAATCATTGACCGAGCAACCTCAACCAACCAAACCCGTTACTACCATGCGACCATTCACTCTCTCCCTCACCCTTGCCATCGGCTTGAGCGCATCTCTCACCTCGCGCGCGGCTGTAACCGGCCAGTGGGATTTCAATGGCGATCTTTCCGCCACCGTGGGCACGGCTCTTGCCTACATGGGCGACACGGCCGCCCTCACGACTTTTGAGACGGTTTTGATCGGCGGCCTGCCCGCGAGCGTGATGAAGTTCCCGGCAGCCACTCCGTCGCAGGGCTATATCATGACCCACGGGATCGCTCCCAACGGCGGCGGGGCCTTCGTGAACCAGTATTCGCTGATCATGGACATCATGTATCCCTCGACCAGCACCGGATATCGCGCCCTGCTGCAGACGGGTGTAGCCAACAGCAACGACGGCGACTTGTTCGTCAACCCGGGCAACGGCATTGGCATCTCGTCCTCGTACCAAGGCAACCTCACACCGGACGAATGGCATCGCGTCGCGTTCGTCTTCGATTTGACGCTCGGTGCGGATCGCCTGCGCAAATTCGTTGATGGTGCGCTGGTGGGCACCCAGGACCTGAGTTCAGGCGTGGACGGGCGGTGGTCTTTGGATCCGACAGCGTTGCTGTTCACGGACGAGGATGGAGAAACCGCCATCGGCTACGTAAACTGCATCCAGATTCACGACTCGGTACTGTCGGACAGTTACATCGGCCTCTTGGGCGGTGCGACTGCGGCAGGCATCGCCCTGGTGCCCGAACCGACGTCGGGGTTGCTGTTCGGCGCCGGCGCGTTCCTGCTGTTGGCCCGGCGCAACCGCCGGAACGCATAGTCAGTTTCTCGCGCGCAGCCGGTTTCAGCGGCTGCTGAGTGAACCGGCGAACTTGCGGCTACGCAGTGGATCAGTGATCTCCCTCGTGCTCGGAAGGTTGAATGTCCGAGACGAGGGAGATGCTTTTGGCCCAAGGTTAAGAAAGAGCTTCCCGAGTGCGGCCCGGTCGCGCGGGTTGGCTCTTCACCGCTCGATGGCGTTCCCAGCAAGAAATCCCCTGACAAACCGCGCCCAATCCGCATCATTCCGCACCGATGAACTTGTCCGCAACAACGCGCTTCGAGGGGTTGGTTGAATTTGCGCCCACCTTCGCCGCGCGCCCGCACCTCAGCCACGTGTTGTTCGACTACGACGGAACCCTTTCCCTCATTCGCGAAGGCTGGCCGGAGGTGATGGTGCCGATGTTTGTGGAGATGCTGCCCGCGCTACCCGGCGAGAGCGACGCGGCCCGCCGGCAGCTCTGCTTCGAGGACATCATGCGGCTCAACGGCAAACAGACCATCTACCAGATGATCCAACTGGCGGAGCGCATCAAGGAACGCGGGGGCACGCCGCGCGAGCCGCTTTGGTACAAGCACGAATACCTGCGCCGGCTTGAAGCACGCATCCGCCACCGCACGGCGGGTCTTCGAGACGGCGCGGTGACTGCGGACCAATTGCTCGTCTTCGGCGCGCGGGCGCTGCTGGATACGCTGCAACGGCGCGGTCTGACGCTCTATCTGGCCAGCGGCACGGACGAGCCCTTTGTCAAAGCCGAGGCCGAGTTGCTGGATTTGACCCGCTATTTTGGCCGGCACATCTACGGCGCGCTGGACAACTACCGGGAGTTTTCCAAGAAGCTGGTCATCGAGCGTATTCTCTGCGAGAACCGGATCCCCGGCGAACAACTCCTCGCCTTCGGCGATGGCTACGTCGAGATTCAGAACACGAAAGAAGTCGGCGGTCTCGCCGTGGCTGTGGCCAGCGACGAGGCAAACAACGGCTCGGGCCGCTTCGATGAATGGAAACGGCAGCGCCTGCTCGGCGTCGGCGCGGATGTGGTTATTCCCGACTTCCGCGACGCCGTTCCGCTGCTCGCATGTATTTTTCAATCCTGACCCCATGAATGCCGACCGCTTCGAGACTCTGACGCGGCAGTATCCCCGCCTGCGGGTTGCCGTCGTGGGGGATTTCTGTCTGGATCGGTATCTGGAGATTGACCCGGCCAAGTCGGAGGTTTCCATCGAAACCGGCCTGCTGGTGCATAACGTGACGCGTGTTCGGGCGCAGCCCGGGGGCGCGGGCACAGTGTTGAACAACCTTGTAGCCCTCGGCGTTGGCACGATCTTCCCAGTGGGCTTTGCCGGCGACGATGGCGAAGGCTACGAACTCTGCCGCGCCCTGGCCTCCAAACCCGGCGTGCGCATGGATCACTTCGTCCGAACCGGCGATCGCTGGACCTTCACCTATTGCAAACCGCTTCTCCTCGAACCGGGCAGACCGCCGCGGGAGTTGAACCGCTTGGACAGCAAGAACTGGACGCCGACGCCGGTCGCGGTTGAGAAGGCGCTGGTCGGGGCGATCCGGGCACTCGCGCCGGCCGTGGATGTCCTGATTCTCTTGGATCAAGTGGATGTGGCCGACACGGGAGTGGTCACGCAAGGGTTGTTAACTCACGTGCGCGAGGTGATGGCGCTCCAGCCTGGACTGCTGATCAGCGCGGATAGCCGGCGGGGGTTGCGCGGTTTTCCGCCGGTGATTTTCAAGATGAACGCGGCCGAACTGGCCGCGCTGAGCGGCACATCGCGGGAGGCGAACCTGGACGCCATCCAGCGGACCGCCGGGGCGCTGGCCCGCCGAAATGGCCGGCCGGTCTTCGTCACCCTTGCCGAGCGCGGCATGTTGGGCGCGACGGCGGAGGGACTCGTTGAGCACGTGGCGGCTCTGCCCGTGCGTGGGGAGATTGACATTGTCGGCGCGGGCGATGCGGTCACCGCGAATCTCATGGCGGCCCTTGCCGCCGGCGCCACAATCCGGGAGGCCCTCGAACTCGCCAGCGCCGCCGCGTCCATCGTGATTCATCAACTCGGCACCACCGGGTCGGCCACGGTTGCGCAATTGCGCGCGACCATGTTTGAGGCAGCGGGCTAAGCGCAGGCGTGCGGGCAGTGCGGATAGGCGGATTCGCGCAGCGGCAGGTTCAGGGCCACCGACTGTTCCTCCCGCGTGAAGATGGATTCGCGATTCTCCGCCATCTGCCGCAACTGTGCAGCGGCGGCTTCGTCCCACGGTTTGAGCGCCTTCGCCGCCTCCAGGGTGCGGTCCAACAAGTCCAGGAACGACGGCGGGATGCCGGCGGCCACATTTGGCTGCGCGAGCGCGAAGCGCATGGCCAGCTCGATGTCGCTGAGTTCTTCGACCGAGCGATACCACCACTCGCGAGTCTTCTTGGCGTCTTTGGGCCAGGTGCCCCAAGAGAGGGGCTTGATCGCGAGCACGCCGGCGCCTTGTTCCTTGGCCATCGCGAGCACTTCCTTCCCGAAACCGCGCGTGTAGAACTCCACGAAATTGATCGGGAACATCACTGTGTCAAACTTAAACCCCTGCATGGCTTCGAGCGCGCCCTTCGTGGTGTGCGCGGAGAAGCCGATCCACTTGAGCTTGCCCTGGTCCTTGGCCTTCAGCAGCGCCTCCATCGCGCCGTCCGGGCCAAGAGCTTGTTTCACTTCGGCCGGTTTGACGAGATGATGCAACTGATAGAGATCGAAGTGATCGGTCTTGAGGAGCTTCAACGAATTCTCCAGTTCCTGCCGGGCGCCGGCGGCATCGCGCTTCTTGGTCTTGCAGGCCAGGAAATAGTTGCTCCGGTCCAGGCCCTGGAGGCCGATGCCCATTTTGGTTTCGCATTGGCCGTTGCCGTAGGCGGGCGCCACATCATAGTAGTTCAGCCCGCGCTCGAACGCGCTGTGGATGGCGGCAGTGCATTTTTCCTGATCGTAGTGGATGAGCGCCAGCCCGGGAAAGCCAACCACCGACAGCTTCGCGCCCGTCCGGCCCAGGACGCGCCGGGGCAGGCCCGCGACCTTCTCCTCCGGTCCCGGAGCCGCGAGGATTTTCGGGATGTCCAAGGCTGCCGCGCTCGCCGCGACGCCCACGGTTTTCAGGAAGACTCGTCGTTTCATATCATTCTGGAATGCTCGTGCTGTTGGCCTAGTGTGTCCCGTTTGGCCTTCGCGCGCAACTGCCGGCGCACGCAAAAGAAGTTGCGCCCGCAAGACCGAAAGGCTTCCTTTGCCCCGGACATCTCGCGCACACCCTTGTGTCCAAGAAATGATGGGAACGAAGTTTGAAACCGAAATGCAGGTGCGACCGGACGACATT
>CAZJTM010000255.1:5050-8241 GCA_964548925.1 uncultured Verrucomicrobiota bacterium
GAACCAGCACGTCCATGTGAGCCGTTATCTGGACTATGTGCTGGCGGCGCGCTACGAGCAGATGGAGCGATGCTACCAGATGCCCATGGAGGAATTCCTCCGGCTCGGCTTCGGCTGGTTTGTGCGAACGGCTCATCTCGACTACAAGCGGCCGCTCGGGTTGGGGGAATGGTTTGTGGTGCGGACCTGGGTGGCGGAGGTTTTCAAGGACGGTGTCAAGGTCGAGTTCCAGATTCACAAGCAGAAGACCGGCAAGCTCGCCTGCGACGGCCACTTCGATTACACCATGGTCAACCTCAAGACCGCGCGGGCGGAGACGATTCCCGATTGGATCGTGGCGAAATACTCCATCTGATCCTCGGCAGGCCAACTCGTCCCTTATGAAACCGACAACTCCCCAAAGCAGGGCGCAACGTTGGGTGCGCCGTCTGGCCCGGCTGACCGCGTGGACGCTGGTTCTGGTCGCCGTGGCCTTGCTGTTCGTGTTCCGCGGCGCGCTCTACAACCGCTTCGTGCGCTTCCCACAAGAGGCGGTGGCGTGGAGCACCCTCGCGCGGCAGCGGCAGCCGGTCGCGGAGGATGCGGGCTGGCGCGAGTACCGCGGCATCCTGCACAGCCACTCGCAGCATTCCCACGATTGCGAAGTCCCATTCGAGGAGATTCTGCGCGTCCTGAAAGCGGCGCGGCTCGACTTTATCTGCATGAGCGATCATTGCGTGGAGGGGCGGGCGGATTTTGACCTGCAATGGCGCGGAATTCACGACGGCAAACTCTTCATCCCGGGATTCGAGATGAAGGACGGCCTCATGCCCTTTGGCGTCGCCGCCGGCGTCGTGCTGAGCAATCACACGGACTCGGCCACACTGGCGCGGCAGATCGTTGAGAATGGTGGCGTGCTCTTTTACGCCCACCCGGAAGAGCCGCGTGACTGGGATCGCCCGGAACTGACCGGCATGGAAATCTACAACCTCCACACCGACTTCAAACGTCAGCGCGGCGGATTGGCGGCCCTGTTGCCCAACCTGCTCTTGAATCTCGGTCGCTACCCGGATCACTTGTATCAGTTGATGTTCCACCGGCCCGTCGAGTTTCTGCAACGGTGGGATGACCTGAACCGAACCCGCCACCTCACGGGCATTGCGGCCAACGACTGCCATCAGAACGTGGGGGTTCGCGGCTTCTACATTGCTCCCAACCGCATCCGGATTGAGGACACCAGCCCGAAGACCCTCAAAGAAATTGAATTGAGCCGACTCACCAAGCCCATGGCGCGGTTGCTCTTCGGCCCCCTGACGACCAACCGGCAGGTCTTCCACGTGCAACTGGATCCTTACGAGCGCTCGGCGCGTTTCGTGAACACGCATCTTCTGGCCCACGAACTGACCGAGCCGGCAGTCCTGGACGCGCTGCGCGCGGGTCGGGTGTTTGTTGGCTTCGACCGGATGGCAGACAGCACGGGCTTCCGGTGGTTTGCGCGCGACCCCAGCGGATCGGCGGTCATGGGCGAGGAGTTCCGGTTTTCGAGCGAGGCGCGACTGCATGCGCGATCGCCCTTGCCCTGTCGTTTCACGGTCGTCAAGGATGGGCAGATCGTCCACCAGCAGGAAGGCCGTGAGTTGGATTGGCCGCCTGCCGGCCCGGGCAAATACCGCGTGGAGGCTGAACTCGCGGTGCGTGGAGAGTGGGTGCCGTGGGTCTATGCGAACCCGGTCCATCTCAAGTAGCGCCAGGCCTCTCTCGCAGCGGAAGGAGGCGTGCCGGATCAGGCGGGTGCGTTCCTTGGGAATGGTCTGACATGCCGCGAGGTCTTGGGGTTGGCTTGCGCGGTGTCGGCAGACGGACTCTCGAAGCCGCACTCCAAGACGCTGGCGCGGTAGCGACGGCCCGCTTCGGCGCTGGTTGTGAGACCCAGCCCCGGAAACCAGCCACGAACCGCATTTTTCCAGGTGCTCTGAATTACTCATTCCCGTAGCCTGCGGGCATGCTGACTCGACTGGTCCTCATCACGGCACTTCTCGGTGTGCGCTCTCTCTGGGCTGTGGAACTCTACGTGGCAACCAACGGCTCGGACGCCCACCCCGGCACGCAATCGAAACCGTTCGCGACGTTGGAACGCGCCCGGGAGGCGGTTCGCCAACTCAAGGCCGGAGGCAAGCTGCCGAAAGGCGGCGTCACCGTTTGGTTGCACGGCGGCGATTACGTTCGGACGAACGCCTTCGAACTCACGGTCGCCGATTCCGGCACGCCGGATTCGCCCATCGTATGGCGTGCCCGCAAGGGTGAATCGGTTCGGCTTCTAGGCGGGCGCAGGTTGAGCGGCTTCACGCCGGTTACGGATACGGCGATGCGAGCGCGGTTTGACGCATCGGCGCGCGACCACATTGTCCAACTTGATCTTCGCGCGCTGGGGATCACGGATTTCGGGGATATGAAATCGCGCGGCTTTGGCCGGCCCACCGCGCCGGCACATTGCGAGTTGTTCTTCGATCATCGCCCGATGACGCTCGCGCGCTGGCCCAACGAGGGGGAGTTCACGCAGATCGCCGGGTATCCTGCCGCGTCGGACCGCCAGGACGAGCACGGCGGCAAGCTCGGTGAACTGCCGGGCGGGTTTCTTTACGCGGGCGACCGTCCGCGCCGCTGGCAAGACCCCGCCGGGCTCTGGGTCCACGGTTATTGGGCTTACGATTGGGCCAACTCCTACGAGCGGGTTGCCGCGCTGGACCTGGAGCAACGGCTCGTAAAGACCGCGCCGCCGCACGGCCACTACGGCTATCGCAAGGACCAGCGGTTCTACTTCCTGAACGTCCTCGAGGAACTCGACCAACCCGGGGAGTGGTTTCTGGATCGCCAGAGCGGCATGCTTTACTTCTGGCCTCCCGAACCAACGGCCGTTGCCGCGAACGGGAACTCGCGGAAACCCGCTGACAGTCACCGCGCCACCGACCGCGCTCTCACGGGCGCGGCGACGGAGACCATCCTCTCCCTGCTTGCGCAGCCGCTCCTGAAGCTCTCCGAAGTATCCCACGTGACGTTCCGCGGCTTCACGCTGGAAGCGACGCGCGGCAACGCCGTCGAGATTCGCGGCGGCGCGAGCAATCGCATCGCCGGCTGCCTGATTCGCAACGTCGGTAACAACGGCGTGGTCATCGAGGGCGGCCGGGGCCACGCCGTGGTGAGTTGCGATGTCT
>CAZJTM010000256.1:0-8215 GCA_964548925.1 uncultured Verrucomicrobiota bacterium
GTTCTTACCACGCCCTCCATCCGCAGAACAGAGGGTCGCCCCAACACCGCTTACCGTCAAAGAGGTGGAATCGGCGGTCATGCGGGCGCGGCAGTTTCCGACAGCTTGGACCCCGCTGCCTGCCAACTTGCGTCGAATCCGACCGCGAGGCTTCCCGCACGCTGTTGTTTACGAAATCCTGCCGGATCGTGTGTTCATCTGGGCTGTTGCGCACACCAGCCGCAAACCAGACTATTGGCGGGAACGCTTGAAGTCGTAGGAGGCGGCTCGTAACCCAGCTTCAACTGGCTTTGAGGTGACCGCCGGGCTGCGGAGTAAGATCAATCCTCTGCCTTGGATTCTCGACCCGTCAGGTCCTGCACGGCGCGGCGGACATCCTTCCCTTCATACAACATTGCGAAGACCTCGCCGATGATTGGCGTCTCGACCCCGTGGTGACGTGCCAGTTCGCGCGCCGAACGCGCGGTGGGATAGCCCTCCGCCACCGCCGTCATGCTCGCCACAATGGCTTCCGCCTTCTCGCCTCTGCCGATACGCTCGCCAAAGCCGCGGTTTCGGCTGAGCCGCGAGAAGCAAGTGACCATCAGGTCGCCGATGCCGCTCAAGCCGGAGAAGGTGTCTGCTTGCGCACCACACGCCACGCCCAATCGCCGCATCTCCGCAATCGCGCGCGTCACCAGAGCCGCCTTGGAATTGTCCCCCAGCCCCAGCCCGTCGCAGACCCCGGCCGCAATGGCGAACACGTTTTTCAGCGCCCCGCCCAATTCCACGCCGCGCATGTCCGTGCTGGTGTAAACCCGGAAGGCCGGACAGTGAAACAGCGCCTGCACCGTGCGCGCCGCCTCGGCCTCCGCGCTGGCCGCGACGATCGCCGTGGGAATACCTTGCGCGACTTCCAAGGCGAGCGTGGGACCGGAGAGCGCCACAATACGCGCCCGCGGGGCGTTCTCCGCCAGGATGTCCGACATGGTAAATCCGGTTTCGTACTCGATCCCTTTCGTCACGCTGACCACGATCCCGCTGAAACCCTTCAGTGGCACGGTCACAGCCCGGAAAGCCTTGGAGATGCCGGCCACGACAACGAGTTCCGCCGCCGCCACCGCCTTTGCCGCATTGGCTTCGACCGACAGGCTTTGCGGCAACTCTATGGCCGGGAGGTAACGCTCGTTTCGCCCGGAGCGCCGGATGGTTTCCAGCGTTTCCGGGAAATGATCCCAAAGCGTCACGGCCTGCCCGCGTTCCGCGAGCATCCTGGCCAGGGCCGTGCCCCAGGCGCCGGCGCCAAGAACGGTGATCTTCATGTCGTCGGGGATTTGGCTTTGAAGTGGACGCGATTCTCGGTGCCGTTCATCAACCGCTGAATGTTGGCGCGGTGCTTGGCAATGGCCAGCACACCAAGCCCGGTGGTTACGATGCCGAGCGTAACACTCTCCTTGGTCAGCCACACCGCCGTGGGCAGCGCGATGGCGGACGCAATCGAGGCCACGGAGACATAGCGGGTCAGGAGGAAGAGAACCAACCACGCGCCGATGGCCCAGGTGACCGCCAGCGGTGCCAACGCCACATACACCCCGGCGCTGGTGGCAATGCCCTTGCCGCCCTTGAAGTGCAGCCAGCAGGTGTAGTTGTGGCCGAGCACCGCCGCGATGCCCGCCAGAATCCGATAGCCATCGGCGCCCCCGAGCGGAGTGCCGGCGGACTGGAGGAGGCTGAGCGCGAAACTGCAACCCCAAGCGCTGGCGACGAAACCCTTCAACCCGTCGGCCAGCAACACGAAGGCGCCCGCCGGCTTGCCGAGTACCCGAAACGCGTTGGTCGCCCCAATGTTGCCACTGCCCACGCTGCGGATGTCCACGCCGCGAGCCTTGGCCACGAGATAGCCGGTCGGAATCGAGCCCAGCAAGTAGGCTCCGAGCGCAATAACGACATATCCGAGAATCAGCACAGTGCGACCTGGGAAGAGTGCAGGAGCTTGGGGAGGTGAAATAAACTAAGCATGGTCGACACGAAAAGCTCCAACATTGGCTGCCGCCAAGCAAACTAGTGCCAACCAAGACAGGAATCCGACATCTGCAAACCGCCGACCGGCGGCTCTCACGCAGAACATCATCGCGAGAGGACGTGGGCGCTCATCTCGAAAGAGATTCCCGAGCAACTCTGAGCGAAGCCAGCGCAATGACACGATGCGAAACGGAACGCGCATGGCAGCAATTCCCGGGCGACTCTACTTGATCAAGCATCGTGCAGTTCTGTGCTCCGGCGCTTCCGGTATTGCCTCACGCCCCAGACGCTGCCGACAACGCCCAAGAACAGCGCCAGCGCACTGTTTACTGGCTCTGGCACCACCTGCCCACCCAACGAAAAAGCGTTCACACTCATTGTTCCCGATGCGTCAACGGCGTTCCAACCATAGATGCGGAGCTCAAGGTCGCCTGAGAGACCATCATAGCCGGTGGTCGGGAAAGTGTAACTAAAGGTCTCCGTTCCAGTGACAGTTCCGGTCTTGAGTGCAGCGCCCGTTACAAAGCCACCAACTGAACTGAACAGCGCATAATTCTTTGGTCCGTTCCCAGTCGAGCCGTTCCAAGAAGTCTGTAGCGTAAACGAAACTGAAGCACTGTTCAGATCCAAAACATATCCTGCGTTCGGGGCAATCACGAAACCTAGGTAGTCGTTTCCCGAGATCGCCTGACTACCATCGTCTGTCTGCCAAGCTTTCGCATTGAAACGATTGTTTGCCGTATTGCCCGTGAGGCCGGATCCGAGACTGAAGCCCGTTGAAAGGCTCACATTCGGATCCAGCGCCGAGGTTTTTGTCCATGGGGCATTCAGGCCAGGATTTGTGCCGGTGAAATCGAAGGTAATCACCGCTGCCTCCACATCTAAAATAATCACCGCCGCCGCAACACACAGAGTTGATTTCATTATCGACTTCATAGGGTCACCGCTTACAGCTCGGGTTCTAAGGTTTTGCCACTTGAACCAAAACGTGGGGGGGGTTGTCAATTCCAAATGGTACGCACTCGAACTCCCGGAACTCCTGGGCTTCTCAGTTTCTTGCAGCTTGGCTCCAAATCTGCCGAAACCCGTGGGGTTTTCATGTGATCGCCGTGGGATCTCCCCCACCGCTGTTCACGTAGCAGCCCTCAGTGCTGTGAGTTGGGCAGCGCAAAAGCTCCGGGAAAGTGCGATGCGCCTCGAACTCCCAAGCCGACCGTTGCGATAATCTTGCAGGGGACACCAAGGCAAGATCACCAATGGAGTTCTCCAAACCACGAGAACAACTTCTTGGTCTGCTCAAATGACCGGGGCACTGTTGGGCCAAAGATGAGGGAGGTAACATCAGTAGCCAACAATGAAGGCGAGGCTGACGCCTCGCCTTGCGAAATCGTTGAACCGCCCAAACCGCGCTCACGTCGCCGCAGGCGCCGGCTTCGCCTCGGCAGTCTTGGGCGCCGCCGCTTCCTTGACCAGCGTTGCCCCCTTGCCCACGCGCTTGCGGAGGTAAGTGAGCTTGGCGCGGCGCACGTCACCCTTGCGCTCGACTTCGATCTTCTCGACGCGCGGCGAGTGAACCGGGAACACCCGCTCGACGCCCTCGCCGTAACTGATTCGGCGCACAGTGAACATGGAGTTCAGCCCGTGCCCGCGCCGTCCGATCACAACCCCGGAGAAAACCTGTATGCGCTCCTTGTCGCCTTCGACGACGCGCGTATGCACGCGGACGCTGTCGCCGACGCCGAAGTCCGTCTTGTCCTTGCGGTATTGACCCGCTTCGATCTTGTCTAGCAATGCCTGATTCATAGTCTGTCACTTTCCTTCGAGCCGAGGTCTGGAGGCTCAGTCTGGTTTGGACCTCTCACTTCGCGAGCCTCCTCACGTCGGCTGCTGCTCAGTAAATCCGGTCGCCGTTCCGCCGTCCGTCGCCGCGCCTGCTCCGCCCGCCACTTGGCGATTTCCGCGTGGTTGCCGGAGAGCAGGATCTCCGGAACTTTCATCCCGCGGAATTCCGCCGGCCGCGTGTAGTGCGGGTACTCCAGCAAGCCGTGGCTGAACGATTCGTCCAGCGCGCTTTCGTCGTCGCCCAGCACGCCCGGGATCAGCCGGGTCACGGCGTCAATCACGGCCATCGCCGGCAGCGCGCCGTTGGTCAGCACAAAGTCGCCGAGAGACAACTCGTCGTCCGCGAGGCCCTCACGAATGCGCTCGTCGAACCCTTCGTAGCTGCCACACACCAGGAGCAAGTGCTCCCGCCGCGCCAATTCGCGGGCAATGGCCTGGGTGAACACCCGCCCGGCCGGCGACATGAGCACCACGTGCGCGTTGTCCTGACCGGCGGTCAGTTGTTCGACGGCTTCAAAGAGCGGTTCGGGTTTCAGGACCATCCCGGGCCCGCCACCGAAGGGACGGTCGTCCACGGTCTTGTGCCGGTCGTGGGCCCAGTCCCGCAAATTGTGAACGCACAGTTCCAGCCGTCCGGTGGCGCGCGCGCGCTTGACGATGCTTTCGTCGAGCGGCCCGGCGAACATGCCGGGAAACAGCGTGAGCACGTCAATCTTCATGCTCGTGCTCCAGCGGCGCGATCACGCCAAGGCTTCAGGCCGGTGGCCGCTGGTCTTCGACGATTTCCAGCGAACAGCGCAGGCCCTTCTTGGCGCTGCCGGCCAGCAGCAGCGAGCGGATCGCGTTGATGGTCACGCCCTGCTTGCCAATGATCTTGCCCACGTCGTGCGGCGACAGACGCAACTCGTACACCGTGGCCCCATTCCGATCCACTGGCGTGACGGTAACGGCTTCAGGAGTGGACACGAGGCCCTTGACGACAAATTCAAGGAACGCTTGCATGGGTCGGCGGCGGCGGCCATCAAGCGGCCGCAGCGGCCGCCCGGCTGGCTTTTCTGATGAAGCTGGCGACGGTTTCGCTGGGCTGCGCGCCTTTGCTCACCCAATACTTCGCGCGCTCGAGATCGAGAACAAACTTCTCACCCTGCTTCTTCTGCGGCAGGTAGCTCCCGATTTCCTCGATGAACCTACCGTCGCGCGGGCTGCGACTATCGGCCACCACCACGCGAAATGCGGGTTTGTTCTTTGCCCCGACCCGCTTCAACCGGATTCTTACTGCCATAAATCGTCTTTGTTCTGGGGCGGACAGCAAACGCTCGCCATCCACCATTTATCTCTTCTTCCTCGAAAGGAGCGCAGAAAGTAGTCGTCGGGCGGAGGCTTGGCAAGCCCTGTTTTCAGCCGGAATTGCCGACTTGCCGACGGGGGTGCGGAGCGGCTTGCTTGCAACTTGGCACGGACCACAGGCTCGTCCCCCGGACAACCCACCCGGTGGAATGGGCCTCCGCGACCTTCTGAAGGCACCAAGCAGCGGTGATAGAGCCGTCTCTTGGCATTCCGGGCGGCAGATTGCCGACCGGCAAAGGCAAGTTGCCTGTGCCACCCCGCCAAGAACCCACAAATGCCCATTTCAGGAACGCCTCAGACTTTCGCTGGATTTTTTCCACAATCGGCGCATTCTGTCGTGGATATGAAGTTGATTCTCTCGACGCACAATCTGACCATGACCCAAGCCATTGAGGATCACGTGGTCGGCAAGATTGAGAAACTCGCCCATTTGGACCAGCGCGCGATTGACGCCCGCATCACCATCGAGCACGACCACACGCGCGCCCCGGAGCGCCAGTTCAGTTGCTCCATCCGTCTGGCCGTGCGCGGCCCGGACCTCTTCGCCGAAGCCCGCGAGAGCGATCTGTACACGGCAATTGACCTGGTCGCCAAGAAGATCGAACAACAAATCCGCAAGCGGCACAACAAGCACAAAGCCCGCAAACACAAGCAGGCCGTCCGCACCAAGATCAAGCAACAAGAACTCGCGGACTAGCAGCGGCCAGGTTGCCCCGCTGTCCCCAAGCTTTCGACAGCAGATGGTGGCCGGCGGGCGGCCCCACCTATTCCGGCCCTGTGCAGACTCTTCTTCGCGCCCGGATGGCCCTGCCACTGCGGCGGCCTCCTATGGAGGACGCGGCGGTTCTGATTGTGGGCAATCGGGTTGCCGCCGTCGGTCGCTGGCGGGACTTTGCCAGTCGCCGGGCCCGGCACGTGCATGACCTGGGCGAGGTGTTGTTGCTTCCCGGTCTGGTGAACGCCCACTGTCACCTCGACTACACCAACATGGCGGGCATGCTGCCACCGCAGAACAGCTTTGCCGATTGGATCAAACTCATCACCAGCACCAAGGCCGAGTGGGTCTTTGGCGATTACCGCGAGTCGTGGCTGCACGGCGCGTCCATGCTCCTGCGCACCGGCACCACCACCGTGGGAGATATCGAGGCCGTCCCGGACCTCCTTCCCGAGGTTTGGATGGCGACACCGTTGCGAGTGATTTCCTTTCTGGAAATGACCGGCATTCGCGCCCGCCGATCGCCGGAGAGCGTGCTGGCCGAGGCGGTGGACAAGATCGCCGAACTGCCCGAAGGCCGTTGCCAGGCCGGGCTCTCCCCCCACGCGCCTTACTCCACGCTGCCCGAGTTGCTCCAACGGTGCGCCACCCTCGGTCGGCAGCGCGGCTGGCCTTTGACCACCCATGTCGCTGAATCTCGCGAGGAATACGAGATGATCCGGCATCGTCGCGGCCCGATGTTCCAATGGTTGCGCCGGAACGAGCGCGACATGAGCGATTGCGGTCTGGGCACACCGGTTCAGCACCTGCACCGGGCCGGCTTGCTGCGGTCAAACCTGCTCGCCGTCCACGCCAATTATCTCGCCCCCGGAGACCCGCAACTCCTCGCCCGCTTTGGCGTGAGCGTGGCCCATTGCCCGCGCAGCCACGCCTATTTTCGGCATCGCCGGTTTCCGCTGCGCCGGCTGTTGCGCGCCGGTGTGAACGTGTGTTTGGGGACCGACAGCCTGGCCACCGTCCGCAAACGTCCGCGGCAGCCGATCGAACTGAGCCTCTTCGAGGAAATGCAGGAACTCGCCAACCGCGAAACCTGGCTGCGACCGAGACGGATTGTGGAAATGGCAACGGTCAACGCCGCGTGGGCCCTGGGTCGCGCCGGTCAGGTGGGGGAACTCTCCGAGGGCAGCTTGGCCGACCTGATCGCGCTTCCCTACACCGGTTCGCGGGCGCAGGCTTGGGAGGCGGCGGTTCAACATCAAGGGCGGGTGACGGCCAGCATGATTGACGGTCAATGGGCCTGTGTGCCGAATGCCGCTTGAGATTCCTGCTCCCGTGAGCCTCGATCAACAACTTGAAACGCGGCTGGCCGCGCTGCGCGACCAAGGCTTGCTCCGCGAACTCCGCCGCGTGGATTCCGCGCAAGGCACACGCATTCAAATCGCCGGCCAGACTTTGCTCAACTTCTCTTCCAACGACTATCTCGGCCTCGCCAACAACCCGCGGCTCAAGCAAGCCGCCGTTGAGGCCCTCGAGCGGTTCGGGGTGGGCGCGGGTGCGTCACGGTTGATCTGCGGTTCGCTTTCGCCGCACCATGAATTGGAGGAAGCACTGGCCAACTTCAAAGGAACTGAAGCCGCGCTCACCTTCTCGTCCGGTTACGCCACCGCCGTGGGCACCCTCTGTGCCCTAATGGGAAAGGACGATGTTGTCATACTCGACAAGCTGGTTCACGCCTGCGTTGTGGACGCGGCGAAGCTGAGCGGGGCCAAGCTCCGCGTGTTTGCCCACAACGATCCAAACGACCTGGAGCAGATCCTGAAGTGGGCCGGGAGTCGCACCGTCTCCACGCCAGGCGCCACGCGCCACACGCTGATCGTCACCGAGTCGGTGTTCTCTATGGACGGCGACTGCGCGCCGCTCCGGGAACTGGTCGCGTTAAAGGACCGATACGGCGCGTGGCTGATGGTTGACGAGGCGCATGCCACCGGACTTTATGGCGAACGCGGCCAAGGCTTGGCCGGCGAACTCGGCGTGGCCAGCCGCGTTGAAATCCAGATGGGCACGCTTGGCAAGGCGTTGGGCGCGAGCGGCGGCTACATCGCCGGCTCGCGCAAGCTTGTGGATTACCTCGTCAACCGCGCCCGCAGTTTCGTGTTCAGTACTGCCCCATCGCCGGCGGTCGCTGCGGCCGCAGCCGAGGCGGTCCTCTTGATCCAACGCTCCGAGGGCGAGGCGTTGCGCCAAAAGCTCTGGCAGCGCGTGGCCGAGTTCAGTTCCGCAAGCCCCAAGCCCCAAGCCCCAAGCCTCACC
>CAZJTM010000257.1:0-8186 GCA_964548925.1 uncultured Verrucomicrobiota bacterium
AAAACAACCCTGCGCTCCGCCCCTCCAGGGTGTCCATCAAACCGGGTCAACCCCAGCACCACCACGCTCTGCGCCGCCTTGAATGTGCTGGAGGGTCCGGTCACCGGCTGTTGTGCCCCACGCCATCGGCACACGCACGGGCTGAAGTGGTTGCAGCAAGTGGACGCGCAATCGCCTGAAGACAAGCCGTTGCATCTGGTCATCGACAATGACTGCACGCACCAGCATCCCCAAGTGCTGGCGTGGGTGGAACGCCGCAATCAGGCCCAGCAACGCCGTTACGGTCGGGCGCGCCTCCAGTTGCATTTCACGCCCACCGGCGCGTCCTGGCTGAACATGGTGGAACGCTGCTTCCGTGATTTGACCACGCGGCGATTGCGAGGCGGGGTGTTTCGCAGTGTGGAGGAATTGGTTCGCACCATGGAGGCTTACCTGCGTCAACACAACCAGACCCCCAAGCCGTTCATCTGGACCGCCAAGGCCAGCGACATCCTCGCCAAAGTCACCCGCGCCAAAGCCGCCGCCGAAAAGTTACAAAATCAATGACGCACTACACTAGCTTGCGCGCCATGAAAAACCGCAACTCCCACAACAACTCGCCCACCGCATCCCCGCTCCGCTCATCCGCCATCTCTTTGCTCAAGCCCGCTCCGGTCTGCTTGTGCCCGAAGCCGTCGCGCTTGAATTAGGCGTCAGCCTCAGCCGCTTCTACCAACTCCGCACCGACTACCTCCGCGCCTGCGCCGAAGGCCAGGCCGACACTTGGTCTCCAAGACGCTCCGGCGGAGATCATCATCCCGATGGGTCTGAAGCCGCTATCGCTCTGGCCACCAAACTCCTCTCTTCCAAACCGCCCCCCGCCTGCAACGGCGTCTCCAGCGAACTCCACCGCCGCCTCAACTTCATCACCAACCGCGCCAGCGTCCGCCGCTGGGCCCTTGAACACAAACTCCACCCCGACACCCGCTACAAACCCCTCCGCCAACCCGTCAAACGCTGGCAGGCCCACGACGACGGCGCGCTCTGGCAATACGATGCCACACCCCACGCCTTCCTCCACCGCAGCACCGACAAACAAGTCCTCTTGGAAATCCTCGACGACGCCACGCGCCTCAACACGGGCGCACGCCTCTACCCCGCTGAAACCCTCCTCGCCCACTTCGACTTCCTCTCCCGCGTCTTCCAAACCCACGGCCTCCCGCTGGCGATCTACGTGGACGACCACTCCTTCTGCTACACCCACAACCCCGACGCCTTCACCCAACTCGGCGCGGCACTCCACTTCTACGGCGTCCAACTCCTCTACGCCCCCACCCCTCAAGCTAAAGGCAAAATCGAACGCCGCCACGACTACTGGCAAAAACGCCTCGTCCCCTTGTCCGCCGCAGAACACATCACCGAACTCACCGCCGCCAACACCCTCCTGGACTCGCTCATCACCCACGCCAACCAGCACGAAATCCATCGTGAACTCGGCAGGGCTTCCCGCGCCGCCCACCAACAAGCCCTCGCCGACAAACGCTCCGTCGTCCGTCCCGTCGCGAACTGTCCTTGGTGGCCCTATGTCTGGAGCCAACAAACCCGCGTCCGCGGCGGCGACGCCGGCCAAGTCCCCGTCGGCGCCCAACGCCATCCCATTGACGCTCCCCACCGCTCCATCGTCATCCGCTGCCTCCGTCCCGACGGTGACATCTATTACCTCCGCCATGCCCCAGACAAAAAGGCCAAACCCCTCGTCCAGATCCAGGTTCCAGTCCTCTAAACCCATTCCGACTTTGTCCGCACACTCTTTTCCAACTTTGACTGCTACACGACAGAGCAATTGATCGTGCTTGCCACGACTTGGTCCGTGCGCATAATGCCCGTCCGTCATCGGCGTGCCGGTTCGGGTTTGGGTTGGTAGCTCAGTCGGTAGAGCAGCGGCCTTTTAAGCCGTTGGTCCCGGGTTCGAGTCCCGGCCAACCCACCACTCTCTTGCCAAGGACACCGCAGAGTGTGCGATGAATATACCCCCGGAATACGACAGAGGCAGTCTTTGGCTGACCGGGCGCAGCCACGCCCATCCGGAAGTTTTCGACGGCAGCCCGGTCAGTCTCGAATACCTGCGCGTCAGCCTTGGCAATGTGCCCGAGGCGGAGCGCCAGCGGGTAAGGTGGGCGTTGGAGCAGTACTACGGTCAAGACACGGCAGGCATGATCTGGATCGTGGACGCGGTGCGGAAGCTAACAGACGTGACCGCGTGATCAGTGCAGGCTGTGGCGCACCCGCAGCAATTCAATCGGCAAACACGAGGCAGCCCGCCGCTTGGCGCGAGATGGGCGTTTCCAGATTCAGGTTGACCCTTCGCGCGTGAAGCAGTTCGCGCTCATGCAGGTCCAGCCAGCCGAGCACACGCTCCTGCACCCATGAAGGCACATCCCCTTGGATGACCCGCAATGGGTTCAATGCCACGACCAGTTCACAGTCACCGTAAAAGGCGTGGACGTGCATTCCGAACGTGCGGTCAATTACGAGCCGCATCACGATTCCAAAAAATCGGGCAATCACTGGCATATCAAAGCTCTCGTTCTTCTGGCTCATCGCCCGACGCTTCCGATGCGTTCCGGTTACTGCGCGTTGGTGCGAACGGTCAGGTCGGCTGCCCACAATCGCAGGATAGATGCCAGGGCCACAGGTGCGCGAATTCAGGCCAGATTCGCGGAAAATGGCTCGTCACTGCTGCGCGAGCCGCGCAACCTCTGCACAGCACTGCGCACCGTTTGCACTTCTGCGCGGGGCAGAAATGCGTAGCGAAACATGCCATGAACTCGGACACTGAGCGCAACCTGGGCGAGCAGCCGATCGCTGCCATCCTGCGGAAGCACAATTTGAAGGCGCATGATCTTGTAACAGCTTCGGCGGTCGAGATGACGCACAAGATGGTGTCACGGGCCTGCAAAGGCCGGCGCCTGACCTTGAACACGCAAACGAAGGTGCTGGCGGCACTGAACCGCGCCACGGGGAAGAACTACTTGCTGAGTGACCTTTTCAGTTACTGACCCGGATGACAAATCCCGGCGTCCAGGTGGGCTGCAATCGTCGGCCTGACCGTGCCGACTTTCCAGTTCAAAGTGCCCTGTTTAACGGGTGGATGAGCAGAGGAACAAAGAGAAGCTCTCAAGCGTGGACCATGTGCCCTTTCGCTTTGCAGGTTCGCGCCAAACCAACTATCCCACCTGCAACCGCCATGAACCAGCCCGCCGGGTACGGCAGCAGCAGTAATCCCCACCACATCGAATGCCCGCTCTTGCCGCCAATGCCGCCAACCGCGCTCAGCCCAAACAACGCGCCAACTCCGATGGCGATCAAAATGAACGCCCAGGTCCAATAACGCACTGTCCGGCGATCTCTCCCGCCGAGGTACATCCCCAGCGCGATGAGACCGCAGCCGGGTAGAATGAGCAGTGAGCCTTCCAGCGGGTCAACGGTGCCGATGACCATCGCGATGCTACCGACAATCTTGAGAAGCCGTGCCCAAGGAGTGCGTGTATTCATAGAAGTGCTTTCTGTCGCAACGAGTATTGCGCTGAGCCGGATCGTGAGACCGTCCTGAGTCAGCGAACGGCGACCATCAAGTCGCCGATGCTCAAGCTCGGCGGCTGCGGGTACTGGATTTGCAGAGTGGCCGCTTGGCCCCATCGCACATTGGAGGATTTCCCCATTTTGGCACCCACCCCGGCCATCCCTAAAACGGCCACACAGATGGCGATGAATCGGACTTTAAGCATTATGCGAGCGGCACGGTTCGTTTTCATGGCCGCACTCTAACCGCCCATCTGGCGAACGTGTTAATCGAAAGGATTTGCTGATTCATTCATGCAGGCGATGGCCCACACATCGCGCTTGGAAACGTCAGTTCACCCCCCAGATGCTTCAGCCCTTCTCGGAACAAGAGTATCGCAAATGCCGCCAGCATTAGTGCGAGCACGCGCATGGCTATCCGGTACGGCCGCCCGGCCAGGAGGTTGCGGGATCGTCCGGCCAACAACGCCATCAGCACTTTGGACCCAACCAGCAGCGCATAAAACCCGCACAGGAAAGCGCCCGCAACCTGCCAGCCTTGGGACATTGTCTTCGCCAACATCGCCGCGCCAACGGTCAGCCAGAACACCCACGGATGCGGATTGAGCAGGTTGGTGACGATGCCCTTGAACCACGATCGCGGGGGCTCCGCAGATGCCCCGGACTTCTGCTGCGACGGACGTAAACTCTCCCACGCCAGAACGAGAACGAAGACCGCGCCCGCGATGGAGATGATGCCGAGCAACGCATCGAGATGCACCAGCTTTGAGGCCAGCACCAGCGTCACGAGGATGATCGGTGCATCCGTGACCAAGGGCGTCAGGGCGATCTTGCAGCCTTCGCGTGTGCCATGTCGAAGCGTTTGCGCCAGCACCAGCGCCAGCATAGGGCCGGGGGCAAGACCAGCGGAGAGTCCCAAGAGGACGCCCGATGCCAGGGCGGTCAACATTTGGCTCTGTTTGCTTTTTGCACAGCGTCAAAGAAATCCCGCAGTTTTGCCGAGTCGAGATGACCATCGGCGCGCACGCCACTGCAAACGTCGAGGCCGAAAGGTTGCACCACGGCTATTGCTTCACCGACGTTCGCGGCAGTCAGACCGCCGGCAACAAACACCGGCACGGCAACCGCATCTCGTATCTGGCGGCTGAGTGTCCAGTCGTGCGTGCGTCCGGTACCGCCAAGCTGTTTGACCGTGAGCTTCGGATTGCCGGAGTCGAGCAACAGCGCATCCACCTCGGCGGCCACCGAGGCTGCATAGTCCACCGCCTCCGGGCCAGTGACATGAACCACTTGGACCAACGAGATGCCCGGCAATTCCTCGCGCAGACGGGGATAAACATCTGCCGACACGTAATCCACCAGTTGGAGGGTGTTGGTGCCGCACCGGCGCTGCTGGGCGATGATCGCCAGCGCGTCGTGTTCACTGGTTAACAAGAATGTCGCGATGGGGGGAGGGACGGTGCCAGCGATTCGGGCTATGGCTGCTTCGGAGATCACGCCGGGGCCGCTGGGCATGGCTGAAACCAGACCGATAGCCGACGCGCCGTGGTCTATGGCCAGCGCGGCTTCGGCAGCCGACTGGATGCAGCAGATTTTAATTCGTGGACACATTGCTGACATTCTCAGGTTTCGCGAACCGCAAGTCACGCCTTCAGGCCACTTTCGCACCTGATGTGCCGCACCGCGCCCTTATCAGCGTCCACCTGGGTTATGCGGACATCGCCGGACCGGACGGGGTGGAATGATTCGCCATCCCGCCCACGAAGCAGTAGAAAGGGCCGAACAGAGACAAACCTGGAGAAACATGAAAACGTCAGACTTGGTGTTTATCGGAATCAAAGGATCAGTCATCGCCCTGGAACGCAACACGGGCCAGCAGGTGTGGGCAACGCATCTCAAGGGCTCGGATTTCGTCAACGTCGTTCTGCAAGACGGGGCGGTGCTTGCTTCGTGTTACGGCGAAATCTTTTGCCTTGATCCGCTCACGGGCGAGGGCAAATGGCACAATCCGCTCAAAGGGTTCGGCACGGGCCTAGCCACGATCGCCACGGACACCGTGTCTGTCCTGGCGGCGAAACGGCGGCGCGACGAAGAAGCGGCCTCGTCAGCAGCGGCCACGACTGCGGCGTGCGCCTGACTCCAGGCCCGCACAGGAAGCGCCAGGGCAGAGCATTCCGGTCCATCTTGGAATGCTGAACCCACTATTCGGCACCGGCGAGCTTCGGATGCAGAAGCGCCAAAGCAAGTGCGCCAAGATGCCCCCGTTCGGCTAAGACGATAGCCAGACAAGGGAGTCAGCTTGGATCGGCATTCGGCTCGCGCATGAGAGGAGCGTCTCATACAACATTTGTGTGCGGCGCAACAGTGGCAATCTCAGTACCCTCGGCGGCTTGGGCGCGATCCTGCTCTGGAGCAGCACGTTTGCGGTCGCTCGCAGCCTGTCCGAGCAGCTTGGCGCACTGACCGCAGGCGCTGCCGTTTACCTGATCGGCGGCGTCTTCTGCCTGATTCGGCTGACGGTGTCGGCAAAGCCCTTCGCCCGAGTACTGGACCTCCCTCGCCGCTACGTGCTGGGCGGCGGCGGTCTGTTCGTCTTTTACACCGCCGCTATCTACCTCGCCGTGGGCTTGGCCAGGAACCGGGATCAGTTGTTGGAGATCGCGCTGGTCAACTACCTGTGGCCCGCGTTCACGGTCCTGTTCTCACTGCCGCTGCTGAACAAGCGCGCCAGCTTCTGGTTCGTGCCGGGCACCGTGCTCGCGCTGACTGGAGTGTTTCTGGTGATGACGCAGGGAAACGGCGCTTCCTGGGATTCCTGGAAGCAGGATTTGCAGAGTAACCCAGCGGCGTACCTCCTGGCGTTGGCCGCCGCCGTCGCGTAGGCGTTCTATTCCAACCTGGCCCGACGCTGGTCCGCGCCGGGCAGCGGTGACGCCGTGGAGTTGTTCATTCCGGCGACGGGGCTTGTGCTGCTGGCCCTGCGCTGCACGGTGACCGAGCACACCGCCTGGAGTCCCCACGCCCTCGGTGAAGCCACTGGGCTGGCTGCCATCACTGCGCTGGGCTACGCCCTGTGGGACGCGGCCATGCGCAAGGGCAATCTCCTTTTGGTGGTTGTCTGCTCCTACTTCACACCTTTGCTCTCAACCGTGGTGAGTGCCGTTTACCTCAAGGTGTCGCCCAGTCCCAGGCTCTGGGTCGGTTGCCTGCTACTCGTCTCCGGCTCGCTCATAACTTGGCGATCCGTTTCAAACCGACCAGCCTTCGCTACGGCATGAGGTTCGCCGCTGGACGCATGTTTGTACTCAAACCAGACCTTCGCCGCTTCGAGATTGCGCACAGCCGCGATCAGTTTCATTCAGTGTTGTTCCTGGGCGTCATCGGAAACTGAGCCAGCTTCATTGTCCATGCTTTAATTACCCAGGGGGCGGCGAAGTCCTTCCTTCACCGTTCAAAGTCCCAGCCAAGCTCGATGATTTGATTCCCATTTGCTTGGGCAGTGGATTCAGCTTCGAGGAAACCCAGGCCAGAGCAATGCCCGCCGCCAGCCCCGCCACGTGCGCCTCCCAAGAAACGGCACTCGAAGTCGGCAGAAGTCCCCGCAGCATGCCGCCGTAACCCAAGACGCAAACGACCGACAGGACCAGGGCGCCAAACGTGCGATGGAAATACGCCCCCGAAGCTAAATAGCCGAAGAAGCAAAAAACCAGCCCGCTGGCCCCGATGTGGCAGGCGCTCCGTGCCAGGAGCCACGTCAATCCGCCGCCAAGCACCGTGCCCGCCAAGGCAACCAGGGCGAATTCCGACTTGCTCCGGCCACACAAGATGCCGCCCAGGACAAGCAAGGGCACGGTGTTGGCGACCAGATGCGTGAAAGAGCCGTGCAAAAAGGGCGACCAGAGGATACCAGGCAGACTTGCGATCCGGCGCGGGATGATGCCGTACTGGTTGAGTTGGCCATGCCAGAACCATGCGTTGAAGGCAAAGACCAGCCAGCAGAGCGCGGCCAACGTTAGAATGGGTGTGAATCGTCTGAGCACAGGTAGATCGTCATTTGGCCTTCACAGAATCCAGCAGCACGATCAGGAGCGTGGCAATCGGTCCCAGCAACGCGGACACGACCCACCAAGCCAGGCCACTGCGTCCTTTTCCCTGCGCGAGGCCCGCGTTGATTAGCGCCAGGGTAAACCAACCAACTACGCACTCAGTAGGCACAGCATTGCTCTGAATCAAGGCAATCATCTCATCTCAAACGAAAGCGCGAACATGAAAGCAGCGCGGGTTAGCGCTTATCCCATCCAGAATTCTTTGCGGTGAGAAAGACCCAAGACCTTGCGGCGGTGGACGCAGTAATACAGGAAGCGCACGCCCAGCACGGATTCCACCCGTCGGGCCGCCAATTCCTGTACTTCCTTGCTGCAATGCGGACAGATCGGCTCCGCAGGATGGTCTTCGCGAATTCTGATTCTCGTCGTTGTCACACGCTGAATGTGGCGGTCACGGCATGCAGATTCCACTACAAGGCCCTAGCCGGATTGTAGAACAAGGCAGGCTCCCCCTGCCTCGATCACTAGCCTGAATTTCCACGGACAAGGGTTGACCTAAGTCTGAGTGGATTTTTGGCG
>CAZJTM010000258.1:0-8186 GCA_964548925.1 uncultured Verrucomicrobiota bacterium
TGCCCCAGCCCGGCACGAGGTTGGGCGTTTGACTGACGTTCACGACGCCGTCGAGCGGATAGTAAGCCATGAGATTCGCCGCCGGCGGTAATTCCGCCCTTGCTGTGAACGTCAAGAAGAGGCTGGCGGCTGTGACGAGGAAACCTCTCCATCGGAAATTCAATATCGAGCGTCGTGGGTGTGTGAGCGGTGTGCGCTTCGTGCTTTTCATGCGGGCTGGGAGGTCATCGTTCATTCGGTCAACGGTTCACTGGTCGGTGCGCTAATCTCGAGAGCAACGATGCCACGGTCCGCTCTCGTCGCACACTCCCATTTTCATGGGAGTCAACGGGGGAGGATTTTGCGCAGTTTCAGATGGCCCGCCGAAGCATCCCACGGGGCGCGTTCCGGGGTGCGCAGCTTGCCGCTCACGCGCACAGTCAACAGCGGGGCGGGTTGTTGCGGTGCGAGGTAACTGCGGTCATCGGCATTTCGGGAGAGCGCACAAAGCGTTCCGTCCTCCACGAGGCTAAATGTGACGTGCCGGGTGCGGAAGGTGGCGCAGGGCTGTGTTGTCGCCATAGCCGCCGCTGAAACCAAGGGCAGGGAAAAGACCAGCAAACAAGCGGCGCATACGCCGCTTCTGAAGCGATCCGGGAACTCGGGAATGAAAAAACGCTTGCTCATAGCGGATCGCTTGGAGATTTCAGCCGGGCTTGCCAAGCTGCGGCCAGCGGCGGACCCGGAGCAGCCGGACTTGTCGCCACAGAAAAACAGAGGCGGCCTCAGCAGAGACTGAAGCCGCCAACCCAAACCACTCAACCGGCGAATCACGACGCGTGCTAACGGCGACGCGGACGCACCAGAAGGCTACCCAAGCCCAACGCGAACAGCGCAATCGTAGAAGGCTCGGGGATGATGCCCTGGATTTGCTCCGCCGTCAGCGCAACGTCATAAAAGCGAATGTCATCGTACCGCGCGCCGACCTGGGCATGGGTCTTGTCCGTGAACGTGTTGCCAATAAGGATGGGCTGGTTGGCGTCATTGGGATCCAAATCGAGCACTCCCGTTTTTACCGATTGCCCGTTTACAAACAGCTCGACCGACATGCGGTTCGGGAAGTTCACGGGATCGGCTATTTTGCCGCTAAACGCATAGTTGACCCATGTGTTGTAAAGCGCAGTCCCACTTGCCGCTTGGGCGTTCTGGTTGTCATCTTCAATTCGCAGCGCCGCCGTGCCGTCCGTCGTTGTGAATTGCCAGAACGTGGCCGAGAAGGCCGACCCGCGCTTCATGATCAAGGGTGAGAACGCCGCCCCACCACTCTCGTTATGGTTTGCCCAAAGCGTGGCTGTGAATTCACCTGAGGGAGTCAGGGGATTCACCGCGCCCAGATTGAGGTACGCCCAAGTCGCGCCCATCTGGAGCACGTTCCCGCGGACGGGATCGTTCACGACGGACATGTATGGGACGCCGCCGCTTTGCGCAACGAGCGCGTTGCCCCAAGTTCCACCCACTTGGGAGGTGTAATTCCATCCCCCGCTGAAGAACACGTCATCGCAAGGGTAGTAGGCCAGCAGGTTCGCTGACGCAGAGAAGGTGGACGCGGTCAAGGCCGCGGCTGCGAAGCAGCCCCATACGGTGGAGTGAGCCGAGGAGACGGCAGGTCCGATGTGCTTTCTCATAAACTTGGGTTTGCAGGTTGTTGGTTCTCGTCACTAACGACGCGGGCACTTTAGCATCTGCCCCGTGGCCGCCCACTCCCATAAACATGGGAGTGCTCGCTGCGGCGGTTCACCGCCCGAGATACTTCACCACCGCTTCGGTCCGCGAGTTCACGTGCAACTTGGTGTAGATGGCCTTGACGTATTGCCGCACGGTTTCGAGCGAGATGCCCATGCGGTCAGCGATTTGCTTGTAGGGCAGGCCCTCGGCGAGGTGTTTCAAGGTCTCGGCTTCGCGCGGGGCGAGTTGATCCAACTCGTTCACCGTCCGCCCAAGGTGACGGAAGTAATTCTGCACCTGCTCGGCCATCTGGCGGGTGAAAGGCATGCCGCCCTCCACCGCCTCGCGCAGAGCCTCCAACAGGCGGGGGCCGGTGGTGCGCTTGAGCAGGTAGCCGCTGGCGCCGGCCCTCAGGGCGTTGAAGAGAAAATCACCCTCATCATAGACCGTGTGCATCACGATCTGGGTCTGGGGGATTCGTTGCTTGAGCTCGCGGGCGCATTCCGTACCCGAGAGCCCCGGCAAGACGATGTCCATCAGCACCACATCGGGCTTGAGTTGCGGGATTTCGGTCAATGCCGATTCCGCCGTGGCAAAGTTGCCCACGCACGCAAAGCCCTCGGATTTGCCAATGAAGGAAGCCAAGGTTTCGCGCAACGGCCGATCATCCTCGACGATGGCCACGCGAATCGTCCGACGCGCCCCCGCCGGCGTCCGCCCCACCGTTGCTGTCATCTTTGCTTCGTCAGACCTGTTGCCCACGTCCGTCATTCCAAGCCATCCTGCGCCGCGAGTCAAATCCTTGCTACCCCATGTTCGGGGGATATGACGCGGAGATGACTGGCGTTAAACTTCAAGCCATGACAAGAGCTGCGGACCATCTGCTTTCAAGACGAGCGTTCCTCAAATCGTGCGCGGCAACGGCCGCGGCGGCGACGGGCCTGCCATTGTGGTTTGTGGAGCAGGAGGCAGCGGGAGCGACGACGCCCAGCCAGATCGCCAGCCCCAACGAACGACCTGCGTTGGCACTGATTGGTTGCGGCCGACGGGGGGTCGGCGTGGCCAAGGACGCGCTCCGCCTCGGCGACGTGGTCGCCGTCTGCGACGTGGACCAGAGCCACGCCGAAAGCGCCGCGAAGGAACTAACGCACGGGGGAAAGACTCCAGCGATCTTCAACGATTTCCGCAAGCTGCTAGAACGAAAAGACGTCCAACTGGTCATCGTCGGCACGCCCGACCATTGGCACACCTTGATCAACCTGGCCGCCGCGCGCGCCGGCAAAGATATTTACTCCGAGAAACCCTTGACGCTCACCGTGGATGAAGGCCGGCGCCTGGTGAAGGTAATTCGCGCCAGCAAGACCGTGCTCCAGACGGGCACCCAGCAGCGCAGCGACCGGTATTTTCGGCTGGCCTGCGAATTGGTGCGCAATGAGCGGATTGGTCGGCTCAAGGAGATCATTGTTTGGGTGCCCGCAGGCCTGCGTGGCGGGCCGTTCGCTGCCACCGCCGCGCCGCCAAACCTGAATTGGGATTTCTGGCAGGGACAGGCCTTGGCGACAGATTACGTAAGGGAGCGTTGTCACACGACCTTTCGGTATTGGTTCGATTACGCGGGCGGCACCACCACGGACTGGGGCGCGCATCACAATGACATTGCTTTTTGGGCCACCGGCGCGAAAGGCCCCGTCAGCGTTGAAGGCAAGGTTTTGGTTCAACCCGTACCGGGCGGTTACACCGCCTTCAGCGAGTACGACGTCCTATTCACCTACGCCAATGGAGTGCGGCATTTCCTGAAAACGACCAAAGACGACAGCATCTTTGGAAGCGTCGTGAATCCGAACGGCCAGCGCAACGGCATCCGGTTCATCGGCACGAATGGCTGGATTTGGGTGCGGCGCGGCAGCATCGAGGCGAGCGATGAAGAGTTCATCACGACGCCGTTGCCCGCAGATGCCCAACGGCTTTACGTCAGTTCGGACCATATCGGGAATTTCATCGAGTGCGCGCGGTCGCGCAAAGACCCGATCTGCGACGTGGAAACGGGGCATCGTTCCGCCACGGAATGTCATCTGGCCAACATTGCATTGCGCTTGGGACGCAAACTCCACTGGGACGCCGACGTGGAGCAGTTCGTCGGTGAAGGCGCGGCGGAAGCCAACGGCCTGCTGGTTCGCGAAATGCGCAAGCCCTATTCCTACGCGATGGTCGGTGGATGAAATCGCGAGCGCGCCGAAGGAGGATCAGCTCCCACCTGCGCCGTCAGGCAGACGATTGCCGATCAGCGCCAGCGCGCTCGGGGGCACTTCCGATCCGGTCACCGCAACTTCGCGGACCTGCGCGAAACCGTTGCCCATGACGCTGACGTTGCGACTGTTTTCGCCCTCCAGCCGCAAGAACGTGTCCACCGGCGCGGCGGGTTGGCAATCGCAAATGAGAGCATCCTGCACCTGGCGGAGGCGCATCAGGGCTTCGCCACCGGGTGAACCTGGAGCATCCAGCCCGGCAATCGTAAGGTTCTTCACTGCGACGCAAACCAGAGCGGGGCGCAAGTCGGGCTGGGAGGTCAGCAGATGAAGGTAACGCAAGGCCAGGTGATTCACATGCCGGCAGAAAAACCCATAAGCCGGCAACGCCGGTCCGAACATGCCAACTTGCGGATGGCCGGTTTCGTTTTCCGGGATGTTTTGCCGCGCCTGTTCCAGCGTGCCCCCACCCGCATAGCCGATCTGGATATCCTCCAGCGTCAGGTTCTCGATCGGGTGGTCCGGGAGGCCGGCGAGAAAGCAACCCCGCGCGCCCGCGCCGGTGGCCACCGCATGACTGATCTTGATATTCCGCACCACGCCCACCTCGGGTTTGGGAATCCCATCGGTGAAGATGCGTCCGCGATTGCCCAGCCGGATGAAAATGGGCACGTCCATGTCGTGCATGGTGACATTGCAGATCGTCACGCCGTCCAAGTGGCCGCCATCCACTGCCATGAGCGCAATGCCCGATTGCCCCCGAGGTTCCTGGTGCGCAAACCCTGGTGTCTGGGCCGGATAAATGGCGCAGTTGGAGATGGTGATGTTCTTGAAGCCGCCGTGCGATTCGGTGCCCATCTTGATGGCGTTGCAATGGGTGCTGACGACGCAATTGGTGACCACCACGTTTTCGCTCGGTCGCTCCATGGTGCTCTTGAGCGTGATGCCGTCGTCATCGCAATGGAAGATGCAATCCGAAATGCAGACATCGCGGCAGCCGTCTATGTCCACGCCATCGTTGTTGCGGGTGGCGAAGTTAAAGACCGTCACGCCCCGCAACATGACCCGATCGCAGGCGAGGTAATGTTGCAACCACATGGCCGAGTTCCGCAAATGGACGCCCTCCACCAGCACGTCTTCGCATTCAACAAAGCGAATGAGATAGGGCCGGACCAGGTATTTGACGCCATACCCCGCGCCCTGGCCGTCAATCGTGCCCGGCCCGCGGATGGCGATGTGCTTGAGCCGCTCGCCGGCAACCAGGCTGCGGTTCACGAGGCGATCGGTCCACGAACGCTTGGCGGGACGGTTTTCCGGGTAATCCTCGACATCCTTGCTGCCCAGCAAAACGCTACCTGCTTCGAGGTAAAGCTCCACATGATCCTTGAGGAAGACTGTGCCGGACAGATAACTGCCGGCGGGCAGTGCCACGGTGCCGCCACCGGTCTTGGCTGCGGTGTCAACGGCTGCCTGAATCGCCGCGGTGTCAAGCTGTCGGCCATCCCCGACGGCACCAAAATCGCGGACGTTGAAGCGAGGACCTTGTGGGCGGTGGGCAACGTCGCCGGGCGCCTGCGTCGCCCCGCCCAGGAAGGTGGCGCCGGCTGATGCGCCAACCCATCCCAGAAAGGCGCGTTTCGACAAGGGTGAAGGGTACGAAGCGCTCATAGGGACAAAGCAATCACGGCAACACCAAGATTCGGTAGAACGTCGCCTCAACGCCCAGCGTATCAGTCGCGGAGATCTCGGTCCCCGCCGCATTCACAGGGCCGCTGGCGTTGACCCAGGCGGCATTGCCCAGTTCCGAGGTCTTTTGAAGTTGGTACTCCGCGCCCATCACCGAGTCCCAACGGAGCGTCACTTGGCCATTGCTGACCACGATGCTGCTGATCCTCGGCGGCGGAATGGCGGGCGTACTGACCACGACCGGCGCGCTGGGATCGGATTCCAGCCCCTCGCCGTTGACCGCCGAAACCTTGAAGGAATAGCTCGTGCCCGGCGTCAAGGCAGCGTTCGTGAAGGAGAGCGACGTGTTCGTGGCGATCAGCACGTCGTCGCGATAGAGGCAGTAGTGCAGGATGCCGCTCTGGGGATCCGACGCAGCGTCCCAGGTGAGTCGGATGATTTTGGCGCCCAGCGCCTCGCCTTGCAGGTTGGTCGGGGCGGTGGGCGCGTTGGTGTCGAGCAGGACCTTGAACAGTTCCGCGTCCCCGGCGGTCAGGGGCAGCGACAGGGTGTAGTTGCCCGGGCTGCGCACGTAGGCCAGGACCAATTTGCCGTTGCTCTTGTCCACCCGTCCCAGTCCGGCGACGTTGGTTGCATCCAGCGTGACGGTGAAGGTGCGGTTGCTCACGTAATTCTCGTTCACGAACATCAGGTAGGTGCGGCCCAGGCCGTCCACAAAGCTGCCCAAGACGCAATTGCCGCCGGTGATGGCGTCCACGTAGAAGCCGTCCAGGCCGGTGAACGTTTCAATGTCCACGGCGGGAATGACCCCGATGAAGCCGGCGGGCAACGTGGGCAAGGTTCCGGCGTGGCTGACGGACCAGGAGGTGAGGTTCATCAGAAGCGGCGCGAGCGTCATGACGTCCTTGTTGACCTTTTGGGCGAGATACCACTTGGCCGTGCGCGTGCCCCAGGGTTGGTTTTGGTTCCGGCCGTAGATCAGCGCCTCGCCGGAAAATTGTTGGGAGGTGTACGTGAAATACTGAATTCCGCGGCAGCCGTAGGCCAGGGAGGAGAAGATTTGAAACCGGTAAATCCCCTCCGTGTTGGGCGACGGGGGAGTGTATCCCATGTTGCTTTCGATGATCCGCCAGAACGGGATGTTGTTCGACTGGGCGTAGTAGCGGAAGCGCTTCAAATTCGAGTAGTGCCAGTACAAATCATAGTTGGTTGGCGGATAGTTGGTGTTGCCGCAGGCGGTGTAATCGTCGTAGCACAGCACCCGGGGCTGCGCGTTGGTCACGTAGCGGTCCATATACTCCTTGTGGGTGTTGATCACCGGATTGGTGCCGTAGGCTCCATAGGAATAGTTGGGGAAAAGGTTGACCCACGGAAGACTATTCGGGGCCAGTTGAACCAGCTTCTGATGCGCGTGGGCGATGCCGGCGAACTCGTCCGCGGAAGGCTCGTCTCTTAAGCGAAAGCCCAGGAACGCGGGGTGCGCACTGTTTGCGTTCACGAGGTTGGTCGCGGTCTGGTCGATGGACAGCATGTCGGCGCTGGTCAGGGGAGTCGCGGGCGTGGGATCCATCCAGGCACCGTAGTTCATGATGTTCCAATCCACCATCCCCTTGAGGCCGTTGGTCAACGCAATGTTCAGATAAGTGCCGCCCACGCCCTGGTCCTGACCAACGCCATGGACCAGATTGAAATGGCCCTGCGCCAGCGAAACGTAGCCGTTGTTCACGGCGTTCGTGATGGGCAGGCTTTTCCATGGATTGTCAAAGTAGCCGATGGTGAACGGCGGAATGCCGGCGGCGGCGCGAATCTGGTCGGGCGTGAGCGCCTGATCGTAGAACCGGATGTCGTCAAAGCGCGCGCCCACGATGGCGTGGGCTTTGTCCGTGAACGTATTGCCGATGAGGATGGGCTGGCCCGCGCCGGCGGCGTCCAAGTCCAACACGCCCGAGCCTCCGCTGATCGGCATTCCGTCCCGGAACAAATGCACCGTGACGCGGTTCGGAAAATTCACCGGGTCCGCGATTTTCGCCGTGAAGGCGCAGTGAACCCACGCGCCGAACACGGCCACGCCGGGGCGGCTGTCCACACTTTGATTGGCGTCCTCGACCTTGAGCTTGCCCGCGCCGCTTTGGGAGGCGTCCCACGCTTCGAACTGAAAGAAGTTGGCTATGCCAAAAGCTGTACCGCGCTTCATGATCAGTGACTGCCACTCCTGAGTCGGATGCTCGGTGGTCTTCACCCAGAGCATGGCCGTGAATTCGCCGGAATTTGTCAGCGGATTGTACGTGCCCAGATTCAGGTATCCCGACGTGGCGGTCATTTGAAGCACACTGCCACGGCGGGGATCGCTGACGACCGACATGGAGGAAACCAACGCGTTGCTCCAAACGCCGCCCACCTGTGGCGTCGTGCCGGCGCTGACGCTTTCGCACGGATAATGCGCCAGCAGTCCGGCGGTCGCCGGCAACACCGTGACGGCAAACAACGCGGCTGCGAACGCGAGGACGAGGCGGTGTTGCATCATTGCATGGAAAATTCTCCGAGAGCTTC
>CAZJTM010000259.1:0-8131 GCA_964548925.1 uncultured Verrucomicrobiota bacterium
TGAGCGCCAAACCCAGCAGGCCAGGCGGGCAGTACTTCTTGACCAGTGAGAGGATCACGCCGTCGTAGTCGTATTCGGCGACCGAGTTGTAGAGACCCTGCTTGATCTCCACCTCGGGCATGGCCTTCGCGGCATTCGCGGCAACCAACGCGGTGACTTTCTCGGCGTTCACCTTCTTGCCGAGCGCGTCACCGACGGCCTTCACGGTCGCGGCGGCTTCAGCCGGGCTGCCGGATTTCACCGCAGCGACGGCCTTGGCGTAGGCTTCCTCTGCGATAATCGGCGGCGGGATGCGATAGTTCTTGTTGGGCATCGAAGTCAGCGCGATGGCGATCATGCCGGGCACGATGACCAGGATCGGGAAGATCATCTTCGGCACGGCGGCGACGAGCGGGGTGTTGCGGGCGGCGGTCATGTTCTTGGCGGCCATCGCGCGCTGCACGACGAGGAAGTTTGTACACCAGTAACCGAACGAGAGGACGAAGCCGAGGCCGAACACCATCGCGAACCAGTCCACGCCCATCGGGTTATTCGCCGGGCCGGCGAGCAGCGGCTTCCAAGCGCTGGACCACGCATCCGGGGAGTAAGTCGTGCCGGCTTCCTTCAGGCTCAAAGCCGCTGGATTCGTCGCCACGGTTTCCAGCGCCTTGTTCATCGAGCCCCAGCCGCCGACATCTTTCAGCCCGAGGTAAACCACCGGCGCGAACCCGAGCACGATCATGAAGAACTGGAGCACCTCCGTGTAGATCGCTGAGGTCAAACCGCCTTTGAGCACATAGACCAGCACGACTGCCGAGCAAATCCACAGGGCGACATGGTAATTCCAACCGAGGAGTTGGTTGAGCAGCTTGGCCAGCGCGTTCATCGAGATGCCCGAGGCGAACACCGTCATCACCGCGAAGGCAATCGAGTTCAGCGCCCGCACGCGCTCGTCGAAGCGCAGCTTCAGGTATTCCGGCACCGACCGGGCCTTCGAGCCGTAGTAGAACGGCATCATGAAGACCGCCAGGAAGATCATGGCCGGGATCGCGCCCACCCAGTAGAAATGGGCGGTGGCAATGCCGTACTTGGCGCCGCTGGCCGCCATGCCAACGAGTTCCAACGCGCCGAGGTTGGCGGAGATGAAGGCCAGGCCGGTCACCCAGGTCGGAATCGAGCGCCCGGAGGTGAGAAAGTCCGACGAGCTCTTCAGGTATTTCCGCAGGGCAAAGCCGATGCCAATGACAAAGCCCGTGTAGGCGAGCAGGATGAAGTAGTCGAGCCAAGTGAGGGTGACTTGCATAGGTGTTCGTTGTTACGAGTCTGGGAGATGTTGTCTGCGAATGAGTCGGCGACGTCAAGCTTTTGAAACCTGCGGACAGCCCGAGGCGTCCTGAAAAACAGGCGAGGCCGCCCGAAATTGAGCGGCCCCGCCGAACCAGTTAGTCCTCAAACAAACCTCCTTGAAGCTCTGTCTTGTAGCGGCATCCCCATGGCCGCGCCAGAAAAAACTTGGTGTCGTCACTGTCATGTTTTCCCGTCCGCCGGCTCCCCGCACCATCGCCCGGGAAAACTTCGGGTGGACGCATATCGTGGCGTGTATTCTAAACAACCGCGTCGGTGCCGGTAAGGAGTCCCCCGGTCTTTCTCTGAAGGAATCCGGTCGCGTTCCGGCTCGACAGCGCGGTCGCTTTGCCGCTATTCCTTCCGAGCCCGCGTCCAACCGCCGGAAGCCGGCGCGCTTGGCGGGTTGAAGGACAGGCACCGTTGATGCCGCAAAACCAGTTCCAAGCCGTCACAGGCGCGGTGACAAACCGCAACGCAGGCGCCTGCCGGCACGTCGCGTTGCTGGTGGAAACCTCCCTGGCTTCCGGGCGCGACATCCTCCGGGGGATCGGGCGTTACGTGCGGGAGCGGCGGTCGTGGGCGCTCTTCCATGAGCCCCGCAGTTTGGAGGAATCCGGCCCCCGCTGGCTCGCCACCTGGCGCGGCGACGGCATCATTGCCCGTGTTCAAAACCGTCCGATCGCCGACCTCGTCAGGCAGACCGGGCTGCCGGTGGTGGACGTGCTGGGGCTCGTGCCGGAAGCGGGCATCCCGCTGGTTCACGTGGACGACCGCGAAATCGCGCGGCTCGCGGCGGAACATCTGCGCGAACGCGGGTTTCGCCATTTCGGTTTCTACGGCTTGTCGGCGGAGAATTGGTCTGCGCGCCGGCGCGATTGGTTCCGGGATTGCCTCGGCGACCCGGGACGGGCGCTGGCGGTCATCGAGCAACCCCGGCATGACCGGTCCGAGGCGTCGTGGGACGACCGCGAGAACGAACTGGCGCAGTGGATTCAGCGCTTGCCCAAACCCGCCGGGGTGATGGTTTGCAGCGACCAACGCGGGTTGGATTTCCTGGAGGCCTGCCGCCGCGCGGGCGTGGCCGTGCCTGACGAAGTTGCGGTGGTCGGCGTGGACAACGACGAGGCGCTCTGCGAGATCGCGAATCCACCACTCTCCAGCGTGTGGCCCGCGCACAATCAAGTGGGTTACGAGGCGGCGGCGTTGTTGGATCGGCTGATGTCCGGCGCGCCGGCCCCCGCCGAGGCCATCCTCATCGCGCCCGGCGGCGTGAAGACGCGGCAATCCAGCGACGTGCTGGCCGTCGAGGATCGCAATTTGGCGCGGGCGCTCCAAGCCATCCGCGCGCGAGCCTGCACCGGCCTGAACGTGGACGAGGTCGCCGAGGCGGCGGGCCTCTCGCGCAGCGTGCTGCAACGGCGCTTCCGCGAGGTGCTGGCGAAGACGGTGCATGAAGCGATCCTCGACATGCGGCTCAAACGGGCGTGCGAACTGTTGACCGAGACGGAACTGCCCCTGATTGACATCGCGGAACAGGCCGGCTTCAAGCACCAGGAGTATCTGGGCGCCG
The DNA here is from genome assembly GCA_964548925.1 of uncultured Verrucomicrobiota bacterium. Lineage (GTDB taxonomy): Bacteria > Verrucomicrobiota > Verrucomicrobiia > Limisphaerales > MWDV01 > MWDV01. Next base: position 2,897 of record CAZJTM010000259.1, read on the forward strand.
TGTTCCGCGCGCGCTTGGGGAAAACGCCCGCGCAATTCCGGCGTGAAGCCGGGGGCAAGACCAGCGGAACCCGGTGACCCCGACGGTCGCACTCGAAACTGGCATTTGCAGGGAATCATCGGCAAACTCCGCCGCATGCCGGCTTACGCACTGACCATCTTCCTCAGTGCGTTTCTGCTTTTCCAGGTTCAGCCTCTGATCGGCAAGTACATCCTGCCTTGGTTCGGTGGCGGGCCGGGCGTATGGACAACTTGCCTGGTGTTCTTCCAAGTGGTGCTGCTGGGGGGCTATGCTTACGCGCATCTCACGTCGAGTCGGCTCCCGGCGCGCGGCCAGGCTGCGCTGCATTTGATCTTGCTGGCCGGGGCATTGTGCTTCGCGCACATCACGCCGAGTGACGCGTGGAAACCGCGCGGCGACGGAAACCCAACTGTCGAGATTCTCGGGCTGCTGACCGTGTGTTTGGGCCTGCCGTATTTCGTCCTGTCCTCGACCGGACCGCTGTTGCAGCGGTGGTTCAGCCGCGCGAACCCCGGCGTATCGCCCTATCGCCTTTACGCGCTCTCGAATCTGGGCTCGCTCCTGGCCTTGCTCAGCTACCCGTTCTTCTTCGAGCCGCTGTTCACCCGCAAGGCGCAGGCTGAACTGTGGGCGTGGGGTTTCGGCGCGTTTGCCGTGAACTGCGGTTTCTGCGCGGTGAGACTGTGGAAGCTCAACCCCGCCGACCTGTTCGCTGCGGACAACAACAACGCCGCTGCGACGTGCAACTCGCGTCCGGCAACCTTCACCAGACTGCTGTGGCTGCTGCTGCCCGCCTGCGCCACCCTGCTGCTGTTGGCAACCACAAACAAGATGTGTCAGGACGTGGCCGTGATCCCCTTCCTCTGGGTGCTGCCGCTGGCGCTCTATCTGTTGAGCTTCATGATCGCGTTCGATCACCCGCGCTGGTATCCGCGCCCGCCGTTCGCGCTGGCGCTGGTGGCCGTGATGGTAGCCATCTGCTGGGTGCTGTTCGAGGGCACGGACGCCTCGCTCCGCGCGCAGGTGATCATTTACGCGGTGGGGCTCTTCGTTTGTTGCATGGTGTGCCACGGGGAGCTCTATCGGCTGCGGCCGGATCCGAGCCAACTGACCGGCTACTACCTGATGATCGCGGCGGGCGGGGCGTTGGGCGGCCTGTTCGTGGCGCTCGCGGCACCGATGTTGTTCAGGGACCTTTACGAACTGCACTGGGGGCTGCTGGGCTGCGGACTCTTGTTCCTCACCGTCTGCCTGCGCGAACGCACCGGGGAGGACGCGCGGTCTTGGCGATGGTTGGGTGGCACGCTCACGCTCGCGGCGTTCGCCGGATTCGATCAGTGGCTCGCATGGCTGGCCAAACAGCACGCGGCCTTTGCCGGAACCTGGCTCATGGTGTCGCGCGTCGCGCTGTGGCTTTTGCTTTGCGGCGTCATCGTGTTTGCATTGGTGCGAAAGCGCTTCCTGGCCTTCCGGCATTGGCGCTCCTTGGCGTGCGGTTGGATCGGCTGCGGCTTGGCCGCGCTGGCCCTGGTGTTGCACAAGCACGCCCGCCATGCGGACGAGGAAACCGTGTATCGTTCGCGCAATTTCTACGGCACCCTGGCTGTGTGTGAATACCGCAAGAGCCATCCCTTGACCCACTACTACCTGTTGCAACATGGCCGCATTACCCACGGCCTCCAGTTCACCGATCCCGAGCGCGCCCGTTGGGCGACTTCATACTACGGCGAAGGCAGCGGCGTCTCGCTGGCCGTGAGCGTGTTGCCGCCCGGTCCCCGGCGTCTGGGGGTGGTGGGGCTGGGGACGGGCACGATGGCGGTGTTTGGCCGGCCGGGCGATACCGTGCGGCTTTACGAAATCAACCCCGAGGTCACGCGGTTGGCCACCAGCCGCTTCACCTACTTGAGCAACTGCGAGGCAACGGTCGAGATCGCGCTGGGGGATGCCCGGCTCTCACTGGAGCGCGAGCCACCCCAGCATTTCGATCTCCTCGCGCTGGATGCCTTCAGCAGCGACGCCATCCCGGTGCATCTGCTCACGGAAGAAGCATTTGAACTCTACAATCGCCACTTGAAACCGGGCGGCATCGTCGCCGTCCACATTTCGAACCGCTATCTGAATCTCGAGCCTGTGGTGCTCAACCTGGCCCGCCGGTTTCACTATCAAGTCGCCATCATTGACTTCGACGAAGATGAGGATGATCTGGATGACGACACGATACCCGGCGGGGCGTGGTGGAATTATTCTTCCACCTGGGTGCTCCTCACGCGTGACGAGGCCATCCTCAAGTCGCCGGCCATTGCCTCGGCAGCCACTCCCGCCAGCACCAATGTGATAACGGTCCCCCTGTGGACTGATGACTTCGCGAGCGTCTTCCAGATTCTCAAGTAGTCAACTGAATTCCCCCGCCAGCGTTCATCGGCAAGCGAACCGTCAATCCGGCAGCGGCGTAAGCGTCGCGCGGCGGAAGTGAATCTCGCCGCCCTCGGATTGCAAACCAATCGGGCCGGCAAGCACTTCTACTCCGGTGGCTTGATTGATCTGCTGGCCGTTCATCCAAACCGTGTACGTGCCGCCTTGCGCGAGGACCTCCACGCGGTTCCACTCACCCGCGGGCTTCTCGGCGTCCATCAACTTCTTCACGCCGCGAATGTCGCCCGCCACTTTGTGGGCTTTCACCTCAAAGGACCGCGACGGCGCGGTGTCCACCTTCATTCCGTGCAAGCCCAGCACATCGCCGGCGTTGCCATGCTGGAGTTGCACTTCCGCGCACCGCGGCAACGCGCGGGGCTCGCCGTTGATCCGCGTGAGAATGCCGCTGTTGCCCGGCGCCCCGCCCGGTGCCCAGCGATACTCGACCACCAAGCGGAAACTCCGGAACGGGCGCTCCGTGTGCAGCACTCCCAGGGGCGTGCCCTTGCAAACAAGAATACCGTCCGCGACCGACCACACCGCGTCACGCGGCACGGCGGGGTCCTCCAAGACATGCTTCCAACCTTTGAGGTTCTTGCCGTTGAACAACTCCAAAGCGCGCGTGCCGGAAGAAGCCTCGGGGCCGCGGCAGGAGGTAAACGCCAGCGTCGCCGCCAGTCCGGCGCACGCAAGAAATGAGATGTGTTTCATGCCCGAAGTCCACCACACTCCCGTCGTGCTGGCCAGCCCCGAATCAGCTTCACACTCCGGGCCAGAACTCGCCGGGTCTTACTTTTCACGTCGGACGACTGAACCCAACGGACAATTCTGTGTTGCACCTGCAACACAGAATTGTTCTGTCACAACATGGGATTCATGGGCGGATTTCCCCGAAGGACTCACGCCATGAGCCGTGAACCATAGCCGCGGCTCGGTGGAGCGCCGACATCTTCCTCCTCCAGGAGTCTGCGGCGCTCTCCCGAGACGCCGCCACGCCACGCCTTTCATCTGGCGTCGCCCCGTGCTTTGGGCTATTGGAAAAGCCATGCAACGCATCACCGCCCTACCCTTCCCTGCTCTTCTGCTCCTTATGGCGCTTGTCGGCGAATCCGGCGCCCTGCCGGTCACCACGGGCACGTTGCTTGAGGAGATGGCGGACCTCGGTCGCCTGGCGCGCTGGCCCGAGCCAGCCTACCGGACCCTGCAGTTCTCCAGCTATGACCGTCGCTCGACGACGAGCGAGTCGCCGGGCTGGTTCTCGAATGCCGATGGGTTTGGGCACGAGCCGATTCCCGGTTTTCTCAAGGTGCTGCGCGAGCCGCGCGACGGAAAACCCGGGCTGTATCTCGTCGCGGAAGTGAACGGGCCGGGCGCGATCGTGCGCGGCTGGTCCGCCGGCATGGACGGTGTGCTGCGCGTGTATCTCGATCCGCCAGAGGACGGCTCGCCTGCGGAGCGGACCGCCCCGGTTTGGGAGGGCGCGGCCTACGATTTCCTCGCCCGCCGCTCGGTCCACTACTTCAAGTCCGCCGGTTTGGAACTCGACGCGAGCGACGCCTTTGTCCAACAGGATGCGGATTACCTCCCCATGCCGTTCGCCCGGGGACTGCGCGTGACTTGGGAAGGCAAACTCGACGAGCTGCACTTCTACCACCTCCAAGTCCGACGGTATCCACCGGACACAAGCGTCCGGACATTTGATGCCAAGAAGGACCTCGCGATCTTCGCATCCCAAGTCCGTGCCGCCGTTGCCGGCCTTACCCAACCCCATCTCGGGCAAACCAGCGAGGGCACTCCACTGGCGGGCACCATGGACCCCGGCGCAAACTGGACTTGGACTTCCGCAGTCACAGGCCCGGGCGCGGTGCGCCACTTGCGGCTTCGCCTTCACGCCAACACGCCGGCGGAAGCTTTGCGCCGCTGCTTGCTGCGAATTGCCTTTGACGGTTCCCAGCGTCCGCACGTCGAAGCACCGGTGGGAGATTTCTTCGCCTCCGGGCCGGGCGTGAATCCGTTTTCCAGCCTCCCGATTGATGTCACGCCCGACGGCACCATGACCTGCCGCTTCGTCATGCCATTCCAGGAGTCGGTGAAGCTCGAGATCCTAAACTTCACGCAATCGCCCGTCCGTCTGGAAGGTTCGGTTCAGATTGTGCCGTGGCAGTGGGACGACCGGTCGCTTTACTTCCGCGCCAAGTGGCGGGCCGATCACGATCTGCTGGCCGGCGCGGGCGCGATTGATTTGCCCTACACGGTCGCCATTGGCAAGGGCGTCTTTGCCGGCTGCGCCGCCATGATCATGAATCCCTCCGGCGTCCCGACCGCCGGCGGCAACTGGTGGGGCGAAGGCGACGAGAAGTTTTTGGTGGACGGCGAGACGACGCCTTCGACGTTCGGCACGGGCTCGGAGGACTACTTCAATTACTCTTGGAGCCGACCGGACCTTTTTGACCATCCGTTTTGCGGACAACCGCTGGACTCCGGGCCGGACACTGCGGGCTACGTTTCGAACCACCGCTTTCATCTGTTGGACGCGATTCCGTTCGAGCATTCCCTGGCCGCGCTGATGGAGCTGTGGTCGCATCGCCGAACGCCAGGCCTGAGCTATGCCCGAATCGCCTACATCTATGCACGACCCGACATGGTGGACGACCACCGCGGTCTGATGCCCGCGGACCTGAAGATTCCAACGCTTCCCAAACGCGAACCCGTCGCGGCGGGCGGGGCCGCCGGAGCCCAGATTCAACTTGCCGGGCAACTCCGACCCGAGGCCACCGCCGGAGGTATCGAAACCGTGGCGTT
>CAZJTM010000260.1:0-7967 GCA_964548925.1 uncultured Verrucomicrobiota bacterium
AGCAGTTGCGCGCCGGAGGCCTTCGCCTGATCCGACATCTCCCGCAGGACCGCGACCGCCTGCACGTCAAAGGCGGGATCGGACGGCTTCTGGCCATTGACCAGCAGATCGAACTGCACGCCGCGACCTTGGATCGTCGCGCAGACTTCCTTGAAACGTGCCACGTCGTAGGGCGGTCTGCCCGGTGTCAGGTCCACGACCATCGTGATCTGAAACAACTTCAGCCCAGCGGCGTCGAGTGTCTTGATGCGCTCCTCGACTTTGTCCAGCCAGATGTGCCCCACGCCGGCGTAGCCGAGTTCCTTGAGCATCCGGGCCTGTTCCTCAAAGCCGCGCTTCTTGGAATCGTGCCAATCAATGCAGAAGGGGAAGAAGGCGTTGGTCGGTCCGGCGGCGCTGGCAGTGAAGAGCGCGGCGAGCAACACCGCACCGCAGGCGAGCAGGAATCGAAGTGACTGGGGCATCGGCGGTTTGATCGTCATGCGGTTGGTTAGGACTTGAACCCGGCGAAGTCAAGTGCGCGGTCGCGGCACGCAGTCGCGGGTTCACTCGACGGGATGCGTGGGAATCGTCCGCAGCGTCACCGGCCCGAGCAGGCCGGATTCCCGCAGAGGCTCGTTCCGCCTCCACAAACGCCAACTTGTGAAGGTGAACCGGCCGGTGGGGTTGGGCTTGCCATCGAGGAGCCACTGGGGCCAGCGCTGGAGCGTGCCGTCGGGGTTGCGCTCGCTGTCCTCGGGCAATTGTTCGTCGCCAATCATGCGGTTGGGCCAGAGGTTCACGACCCGGACTTCCAGCGTGTTCGCGCCCACCCGTGCCACCCTGCTCAGGTCCACGGCAAACGGCGGCTTCCACAACGTGCCAAGGCGCTTGCCGTTCAGCGTCACTTCCGCCATCACCGCGACTTCGCCAAGATCGAGTTCGAGCCGCCGACCCTTTGCCAGCAGTTCGCGTGGAATGTCGAGCGTCCGGGTGTAGGTCGCGGTGCCGGAGAAATAGTTGACCCCCGCGTCAGGGTGCTCGCTCCACGAGATCAGTCTGTCGAGCGTGAGTTCGGCAGGCGCGCCGACGCCCGGCGCAAACCGCACCTTCCACGGCCCGGACACCTCCAGCGTGGACAACCCCTCCGGGACGGTGAGGTGCCGACTCCGACCACTCGCCGTGACCAGTTCATAATCGCCCGGCTCGCGTGCTTCGAGCAAGAGCCTGCACTTTGCGTCGAGACGAAGCACGGCCATTGGCTTGGGCGGGCCGGCTGCGGGCGACAGGCTGATCGTCTCCGGGTCCGTGCCCGTGGCTTTCAGATGTTTGCCGTCAAGCGTGTAGTCCACTTCGAGCGTCTTGACGACGAGGAACGCAGGATCGTCGCCCTCGGCCATCCGCGCCACCTGGAAGCTGACTTCGCCCGCGTCGAGCAACCGTTGCAACTTTTCCTGCACATCGCGCGTCCGGTGCGGGTCGCCCAGGACGCCGTAGCGGGCCTTCTCCACGGTGATCTTGAAGGCCTCGGGGCTGAGGCGGATGGTGTCTGGATCGCGCCCGCGCACGCTGAACGGCCTACCCTCGACCGTGTAATCCACCATCAAGGTCTTCACGATGTTTGGCGCGGGATCGCCGCCTTGGGCCAGCGTCGCGACTTGAAACACGTGCTCGCCGCTGTCCGCGTTGTCCTGAACCTTGGCGGTGACGTCCCGCGTGCGGGCCGGATCGTCGAGCACGCCATAGCGCGCCTTGAGCACGCTGATCTTCACCCGCGGCTCGGGCGTTGCTGAAAGCAGAGGCTTGCCCTCGCGCTTGAGCAACACTACCGGATCAGCCCTCCGGGCACGCTCGCGGAAGACGACAAACACCGACCCACTCGGCGCGAAGGGAATAACCACGTGCGTGACTCCCGCAGCCTCCTGCCACATTGCGGCGCGTTCAATGCGACCACTCTCCGGCCACCATAGCTCGGGAATCCGGCCTATGACACAAAAGCTGCATGTGGTCGTGAATTCGTGGGGTTGCGAATTGGCGACAAAGTAGAGGTCGGTGTCGCCGTCCTGACGATGGATAAACCGCAGGGGTTGGCCCGCACTGAAGTCCGCCGGCACCCCCGCTGTCTCCAGCACCTTCTCCGGTGCGTCACTCCAAATCACCCGGCCTTTGCCCAGGCGGTGTTCTTTCACGCCTTGCCCATCGGCCTCGCCCCACAATTCGGCGGCGAGTTGCTTCACTTCGGCGTCGCAGTGCGGGTAGTTGCTGAGACTGGGCGACGCGGAAGGTTTCGGCCCGAGCACGGTTGCCCCGGCCAGGACCAGTTCCTTCACCTTGCGCAGCAATTGCGGCGTCATGGTTTGCGACCAAGGGAGCGCCAGCAGGCGGTAGCTCATGCCATCGGGCAGCACGATACGCCCCTCCTTCACCGACATGCGCGTGAGCACGGCTTCGGTGGTGCATTCGTCCCAGGCGTAACCGCCGCGTTTGTGATCGCCCGGACCATGCGGGGGCGCTTCGGGCTGCACGTGACAGATGTCCGCGACGAACCAGCCCTGCCGGAGCATCAATTGGCAGCGGGCCAAATACTCGTGCCACGCGGGCGTCCAATCCCACCACGTTTGCGTGCGCTCGTAGTGTTGTCCCCACGGTCCCATGGTCATGCCGGGCCGGCGTTCGGGAGTCCACGGTTGCAGCGCGTACCGGTGGAAGACAAACCGGTTGATGCCTTCGCAAAACGCGCGGTCGCCGAGGGCCTTGAGGGTCGCCGGATGTTCCAGCCAACGCTCGTGATCATCCGCGGTAAACGCCTCCGCGCCGATGATGCGTTTGCCATAGACATGGCCGGCCGACGCCATGCCGCGGCAGGTTTCCATGGCATTCCCGCCCGGCGTCCAAAACTCGCCCATGGGCTCGTCGGACCGGCCCCCGTAAGGAATCGCATCACACGGACTGCCGTAGGCTTCGCAGGTGAAGCGCATTCCCGCGGCGCGCGCCAGTTCGCGGAAATGGCCGGCGTAATTCTCAATGACCAATTCGGAGACCGTCTGGCGCAAGTCCCACAGAAACCGCTCGGAGATTTCCAAGCTGCCCACGACGCGTCCGGTGAACACCGGCAGGAACGGCGTCAAGTCGTAGCCCCGGCGCCGCTGAAACTCTTCGCGCATCCTCGGCGTCCAGTTCTGCGAGCCGTTTTCCCAACTGTCAATGTGCGTGGCGATCAGGCCCGGTTTCGCGTCCCCTGGCTTGAGTCGGTTGTCGGCCGCGAGCTTCGCCATCATGCCGGCGAAGTTGGCTTCGATGCCTTCTTTGCTGAGTTTGTCGCATTCGAGGCCGCGGCCGGTCTTGGGCGCGGGCGCATTTTCGACGCCGGTGCAGGTGTGGCCGAAGCGGACGACCGTCCAGTTTCCCGGCGGTACCTCCCAGACCAACTTCCCCGACGTGTCCATCTGAGTGGTCAGGTTGGTGATGCCGCCGCGCTCGACGATCATCGCTGGAGTCAGGCTCGCCTTTGTTGGCTTGCCCCGGCCACGCCGCTGGGCGGCGGCTTTCGATTCGAAATCCGGAATGCGGTAGTCTCCCACTGCCGGAAACGCCTGGACGGCGATGTCACGATAGAACCCCGCCGTGGTTTCGGGCTGGGCAAGCACGCCCTCGAAATGCCGCGGGCCGGTGAGGTCGGTTTCCGTCCAGACGACTTCCTGCATGGCTTGCCCGGGCTGGATCCACGGGCCGCCGCTGCCATTCCAGCCGGCGTCGTTGTTCATGTTCACTTCAAGCCCCAACCGGCGCGCCTCCGCATGCACGTGCTGGAACAGCCCGCGCCAGTTCGCTCCCATGAAATCCGCCGGGCCGACGGGCGATCCTTGGTCCACCTCCATGATGAGCACGCCGCCGATGCCGACACGCTTCATTGCCTCCAAGTCGGCGGTGATGCCGTTGCTGGTGATGTTGCCGTTCAGCCAAAACCAATAGACCCACGGTCGGGTTTCGGGAGGCGGCTTCGCGAACTGCGCGGCCAGGTCGCGGGCTTGGGCCGGCTGGGCGAACGCTCCGAGAACAACGGTCACGAGAAGTGGAATCGCGGCGAGTCTGGTCTTCATGGGACAAGGGTGCGAATGCATCTGCGTCCGGAGAGTAATGGCGCGTTCGATTCCCGACAATGGACACGTTGACCATTCGTTTGGACTTTCTGGCCCGGAAACGAGAGGTGCTTTCGTGTGGCGGTCGGGAAGTTGGCGGTCATCCACTCACGGTAGGTGGAACACCAGTTTCAAGTCTGGCTCGACCGGTGAGTGGTCGGGGTGCGTTTCCATGAGGTCCGCCATGACGTCCCACCACCGGCGCATGACGGGATGGGCGCGAAGCGAAGCGGCGGTGTTGGAGTCCGCGAGCTTTTGCACGGCAAACAGCGTGAGCGTTTCCTCGTCGAGGAAGATCGAATAGTCCGAGATGCCGGCTTGGCGCAAGAGCGCGGCCAACTCCGGCCAGATTTCATCGTGCCGGCGCTTGTATTCCGCCGCCGCACCCGGCTTGAGCTTCATCTTGAACCCGCGAATCTTCATGGTTGCCGAGTGTGAACAGGGTGAAGCGCCTTGGCCAGCCGCGAAATCCGCACGCCCCGCGGGACGAGTTCATTTTGCAGATGCAACATGAAGTTGGGCGAGACCAGTTGACGCCAGGTGGCCAACCCTTCTTAGACCACCACATCCTCCTTGAGCGACGGCGCGTCCTGTGCGGCGGCTCGTCGAAAAAACGCCATGCCCAACACCACCGGCCCCACGCGGCCAAGGAACATCAACGCGATGATGATGGCCTTCCCAAGCGGTGTCAGGCTGGCCGTGATGCCCCGGCTCAAGCCAACCGTGCCCAGCGCCGAGGCGCACTCGAACATCTGGTCCGGCAGCGGCGCTTTCTCAACCAACGCCAGCGCGTAGATTCCCGCCGCCAGGGTCAGGACGTAAAACATCATCGTCGCCACCGCCGCGCGCATCCGATGCTCCGGTATTTCGCGACCCAGAAAGGTCGCTGTGTCCCGCCGCCGCACCACACCCATCATCGCGGCCCAAAGCGCCGTGAAAGTGGTCGTCTTCAAACCGCCGCCCGTGCCGGAGGGCGACGCGCCGATGATCATGACCACCGTGAGCAGGAACATCGAACTGGCCGACAGTCCCCCAATCGGAATGGTGTTGAACCCGACGGTGGTGCTCGCGGTCATCACTTGAAACAGCGACGCCATCCAGCGTTGCGTCGCCGGCAACGTCTTCACGGACGGCTCGTCCAGCGCAAACAGCACCGTGCCAATCAGCGAAATCCAGACCGTGCCCGCCAGGATCACTTTGGAAGTCAGTGTGACGTGCGGCTTCAGGTGGCGCAGGCTTTTCCACAAATCGTGCATGACGATGAAGCCAATCGCCCCCAGATAGCTCAACACCGTGATGACCACGTTAAGCCACACGTCGTCGCGGTAGGATTCAAAGCTGTCGTTGAACAGGCCAAACCCCGCTGTGCAAAAGGCGCTGACGCTGTGAAACACGGCCTGCCAGACCGGCTGCGGCGCGGCGTGCCGAACGAACACCGGATACAACGCCAGCGCCCCGAGAATTTCGATGACCAGCGTGAAGCCCACGATGACGCGCAGGAACGCACGGACTTCAAATCCTTGGGGCAGGCTCAACGACGTGGACGACATGCGCTGTCGCAGGGGCGAGAGTTGCCCCACCAGCGCGAGCATTGTGAACGAACTGAGGGTCATGTAACCCAGTCCGCCAAACTGAATGAGCAGCAGCAGGACAAGCTCTCCAAGGAAATTGTAGGAGTCCGCCGTGCTGATCGTCGTCAGCCCGGTGGTCGAAACCGCCGAGGTCGCCATGAACAAATGGTCGAGCGACTTCAAGCCGGACGTCTGATGACAGATGGGCAGCCACAACACCAGCCAGCCCAGCACGATGTAGGAAGTGTACCCCAGCAACAGCAACCGGATGGAATCCAGTCCCGACACCCAGCCGTAGAACCGGCGGGCAAAACCAGCCAACGAATCTTTCATGTCTGCACCAACAAACGCGGCGTTGACGAGGCGGGCGCGACTCGTCCGTCAAAGCCAGTTTTATTGTGGGGAGACCGTGACGCCCGCGAACATCGCGGGCCAGAGGGCCGCCCTTCCAAATGCCGACGAGGTTAGCTGACGGGCTGGGCCTTGAAAGTGGCCTGGACCGCTGTTGCCAGCGGCCCTGCGCCCCGTCCCCGCATCGCTCACGCGACACGGGGAATTTGGTTTCCCCGCGCTGGCATCAAGGAAGTGACGCCAGCTTAGGCTGCGCAGAAGAGAAGTCTAACACGATTCAGTTTGCCGACAAGTGCGGTAGTGGAAACGCCACGGCCAGGGCGACTTGTAACGGGTCGCCCGGCAATTGCCTCTCACGCTGGCCGCACCATCTCGAAGCGGTCGCGGGTGCGGCAGTACCAGTGCGGAGACGCCATGCGCCCGATGAGGTTCAGCTTGCTGGAAACGACGCGCCGTTTCACCGGATCGAACAATTCATCGCGCAGGTGGAGGTGTTTCACGACGCCGATGATCACGCGGTTCTCGCCGATGTGCAACGTGCCCCACTCGGTGCATTCGAGACTCACCGGAGCTTCCGCAACGCGCGGCGGCTTCACGACGCGGGAGGCCGCGGCGGTCAGACCGGCGTGCGCGAGTTCGCTTTCCCCGTAGGGCAGGGAGGCGGCGCATTGGTTCATGGCCTCGCCGAGCGCCTCGTCCACGAGGTTCACCACGAACTCATGCGTGGCGCGGATATTACGGGCGGTGTCTTTGGGCGTGCCGTCGTCGCGGTCGCCGGAGGTGAAGGCGACGATGGGCGGGTTCGCCCCCAGCACGTTGAAGAAGCTGAAGGGGGCGGCGTTCACCCGACCCTCCGGGCTGATCGTCGTGATAAGCGCGATGGGACGCGGCGTGACGAGGCTGGCGAGGATGGGATAAGCGCGGTCGGCGTATTGTTTTTCGAGGTCAAGTTCCATAGGTCATTTCAAGGTACGCATTTCAATCGTGCAACGTACGCGCCGTCCACGCCGTCGGCGAACGGCCGCAATTCGCGCTCGTGTTCCAACGCGAAACCCGCGTGCTCCGTGAGGAATTGTCTCACGACTTGCTGGTTCTCCTCCGTTTCCAGGCTGCACGTGCTATAGACTAGGACGCCGCCCCGCCTCACGCGCGGCGCGGCTTCCCGGAGCAGGGCAAGTTGTGTCCGGCACAGGCGCGCGATCTCCTCCGGCCGGAGGCGCCAGCGCAAATCCACGCGACGGCGCATGACACCCGTGTTGGAACAGGGAGCGTCCACGAGCACACGGTCAAAACCCTGACACGTGGCCGCGCTTGTCGAGGCGCGGACGGCTGAGGACTCGGCCTCCGACGATTGAACCCGGCGGCGACTCGGTTCCGCGCAGGTCACGCCGAGTCGGGCGCAGTTCTCGCGCACCAGCTTGAGACGGTCTTCCGAAACGTCCTGCGCCACGAGGCGGCCTTCGTTGCGCATGAGTTGGGCGATGAAAGCCGTCTTGCCGCCGGGGGCGGCGCAGAAATCCAGCACCGTCTCGCCAGGCTGTGGGTCAAGCGCACGCACCGCCAGCAGCGTGCTCGGGTCTTGCACGTAGAACCAGCCGTCCCGGAAGCTGCCCAGCGCGGCCAGTGACGGATGGGCCTTGAGTTCGAACATCTGGCTCTCGTCCAGCCAATCGCGGCGGACGAAGTCGTATTCGACGTTCTCCCGCATGCGCCAACGTTCCAACAGCCGGGCGGGGTCGGCTTTCAGCATGTTGACGCGGGTGAAGGTCTTGGGCGGCGTATTGTTCCATTCCAAGAGCTTCGCGGCGGTTTCCGCTCCCCAACGTTGCTGCCAGCGCGTGACAAGCCACTCGGGATGGGACCAGCCGAGGTGCGGCTGGGTCGTCTTGAGTTCGGCCAGGAGTTGCCGTGTGGGGTCGGCTTCGCG
>CAZJTM010000261.1:0-7849 GCA_964548925.1 uncultured Verrucomicrobiota bacterium
GGCTGGCGCGGCCAGCCTTCCCACCGGATGAACGTGCAAGGCTACGTTCTTAGCACGCTTTGTTAGCCTGCGTTTTGCTTACAGACTCGTTTTTTGTCTTTCTGTAAATCAATATACAAAGGAGACCTGCGAAGTTTTTTATGTTCTATCAAATAACGAATGTCGTTCAAGTTATCGTGGCTGAGTTGATAATGATAACAATTAATGTACTCAAGGATTACAAAAAGAAATAGTGCGTTTGACCAAACTGAAACCTGAAAATTTATAAGTGACGTTATCTTACTGCCGATAATTAAGACGGGATAAATAGACAATAATATAACATTAGCCCATTTGAAAAACGAAAAGAGTCGATAAAAATAAGATGGTAAACCTGTTCCGCTTTTGTAAATTGTCCGAAGTTTTAGATGCCAGTAATAAAGTACCTTGTGCGAGAATTACGCATAATACGAACATGCTAAATGCATAAGGCTGCCATTGTTGGACTCTTGTCGAATTTAATGAGATGTACAAACAAATAGGCAAAAAGAAAATATTTATAAATTCCCAATTGCGGAGATAAAGTAGGCGACGAATAAGATTTTGGCGATTCATAATTGTTTACTTAGGGCCAAGACGCAAAGGCACAAGAAGATTAACTATAAGCAATGTTGGGCGATAAGCAGACTAACGTTCCTGTTCAGCAGCGGCGGAACGCCATCCGCTGGAACCAGTTGTTAGACGTGCTTCCTGATTTCCGCGATGAACTGCCCGACATTGGCCTTATTCTTTCCCCAGTCAAAACACTGCGTTGGCAATGAACACTTACTGGTGACGGAGATGGATTTGTCGGGCAAGAAGATGATTAATACCTTCTCTCCCCATGACCGGCTGCTCATACTCGTGGAGGCGATAATCCGATCATGTGATTCCTCTCTAACCGACCAAGATAGCGCTGTGAGAGTCTCTCTAACGGCAACACGCAAATCGGTGGATTTGCTGGTATCCGTCGAATAGCACTCCGTGTGATATGCAGGGAACCCAAATGCCATGAAGCTCTCCTTAAATCCTTATCCTTGTTGTCATCTTTGTCATCTAACACCGCGCATCATCTGCTTGCGGGTGGGCAAAACCAGTTTCATTTTACGATAACTTGGCTGGCAAGGCAACTTTGAAAAACCGACGGGTAGCAAGTCGGCTGCCTGCGCTTGTTAGCCGCTACCCGCTCTTGGTTATACAATTTTAGGCCAGTGATTTATACGCTTTGTGAAAATCAAAAAGAAAAAGCGGATGACCTTCTTGATAAATCTTCAGAACACGCTCATAGAACGAATGGTATTGCGAATTCGGAATATTGTCTTGGTGACAAGCAATCAAAGTGATAATGTTCTGTAACTGCAAACTGGCGGGGAGATATTCTAGCCACCCCTCATCTAAATGATTTTCTTCGAAATACCCTCCCAGATACCATCGAAGGAATTCCGTCACATTGGCTTCCCAATCCCTGCTAACAAATAGTTCAGAATACAAGGGCAAGGCAATGGCAATATCGTTGATAAACCAATTATAGGCACAATCATCAAAGTCGAAAAGGATGAGTTGACCATCATTGACATGGAAATTAGTCGGATTGAGATCACCATGTACTAATCCATAATCATCTACTGTCGGAGTAATACAGCTAAACCGCAGTAGTAATTTTTCCAGATCAGTTGCGGCTTGCCTTTGGTTAATGGGTAAATAGTCAGTAGCATTCCGCAGGACGTCATCCTCAAGCCAGTGCGAACGTTTTTGTCTCAAGTGCTGCGGGTTATACTGTTTTGTAACATGGTGCATTCTTCCCGTGATTCGGCCAAAGGTCCGGATCAAAGCCGGATCCCATTCCTGCGGGTTATCCCAATCGACAAAATGTCCAGGCGCGTATTCAAAGGCCGTTGCCACAAAGTAGGAATCCTGCACGGGGTAACGTTCCGTTAGGCGATTGTTTTTGGAAAGCAACGGATAGCTGACCAGGATACCTTGTTGGATAAGATAATTCATCCAATCCAATTCAGCAATGATTTCATCTTCAGTATGATGTGAACTGTGTGTCAGTCGCAAGATCCGACGCCCTTGTGGGCTTGAAAACTCATAGACCAAGTTGGTTGCATCATCTAGAAGTACAGCTTCTTCCGTTGAATCCCATTGGGTAGCGGCTTCGGTAACCAGTTCTGGCTGTAACAAAGATACAATGGTGTCCTTCATGTCAAGCTCCTTGAGAAATCGCAATTGTTTAAACGAGGAGGCTTTTTCCAAGTGAAACGGCTAACGGCTGGTATGAGCCGCGCCCACCCGCCCCTGCTGGCAAGACGCACCTCAATTCCCAGCACCTTCGCGGGCGAGACACGATGGTCGAAAGCGCAAGGGTGGGCGTCGGCTCCACACGGTGTTGGGCGGCATCCTCTTGCTCAATCCCGCATTACCAGCGGCAAGTAGACCTGTGTATATACAGCACCCCAGCGAGCAATACGGTCGGCGCTGGAGTTGCCGCCGGCGTCAATGAACGAGCCGCCTGCATACAGGTCTGGCCCGGCTACGGCGATGGTTTGGACATAGCCGTTGTCCAGCCCGCTGCCCAGGGCGTGCCAGGCCGTCCCATCCCAACGGGCAATGCGATCGGCGTTGGCGCCGCCGCCTGCGTTGATAAATTCGCCGCCCACATAGATATTTGACCCGGCCACGGCGATGGTCTGGACGGTGTCGTTCAGCCCGCTGCCCAGGGCGTGCCAGGCAGTCCCATCCCAACGAGCGATGCGATCGGCGTTGGCGCCGCCGCCCGCGTTGATAAATTTGCCGCCCACATAGACACTCGGCCCTGCTGCCGTAACGACATAGACAACCTGATTTAGCCCCCCGCCCATAGCGTTCCAGGTTTCGGCAGCGATATTCCAGTAAGCAATGCAACTGGTGCCAGTCACGCCGCCCGCATTGCCGAAGGTGCCACCTACGTAGAGGGCTGATCCTGCCAGCGCCATACCAAAAGCCGGGGCGTCCAGGCCACTGCCCAAGGCGTGCCAGGCTGCTCCGTCCCAGCGGGCAATACCATCGGCATTGGGGTCGCCGCCGGCGTCGGTGAAACCGCCGGCCACATAGATGTCCGGCCCTGCTACAACGATGGCGCGGACGTCGCCGTCCAGGTAATTGCCCACGGCGTGCCACGTGGACGCTGCGCTGTCCCAGCGGGCGACGCGACTCATGGGCTGGCCGCCGCCTGTGCCGGTGAAGGCACCGCCCACGTAGATGTCTGGCCCCGCTACGGCGATGGCATAAACGCGGCCGTTCAGCCCGGCGCCTAGAGCGTGCCAGGCCGCCCCATCCCAACGGGCGATACAATCGGCCTGGGCATTGCCGCCCGCATCGGTGAATTCACCGCCCACGTAGATGTCTGGCCCGACCACGGCGATGGCGTAGGCATTGCCGTTCAGCCCGTTGCCCAGAGCGTCATAGGTGGGGGCGGCAGGGGTGGTGTCCCAGCAAGCAATTCGGTCGGCCTCAAGGTTGCCGCCGCCGTCCGTGAAGAGGCCGCCCACGTACAGGTACGGTCCTTCGGCGGTGATGACTCGCACCTGGTCGTTCAGCCCGCTGCCCAGGGCGTGCCAGGCGGCGCCATCCCAGCGGGCGATGTAATCGGCGGCGGCGCTCCCGCCCGCGTCGGTAAAGTCGCCGCCCACATAGACGTTTGACCCAATCACGACAATGCCCCAGACCCGCTCATTCAGCCCGCTACCCAGGGCATGCCAGACGCTCCCATCCCACCGGGCGATATAGTCGGCGTTGGCGCTGCTGCCGGCATCGGTGAAGTTGCCGCCCACATAGACATTTGAGCCTGCTATTGTAATTACATAAACATTCTGATTCAACCCGCCGCCCACAGCGTGCCAGGTTTCGGTCGAGATATTCCAGCGGGCGATGTGGTTGGTGTTGGTAACGCCGCCAGCGTCGGTGAACAGGCCGCCCACATAGAGGTCCGGGCCGGCCAACGCCATGTCGTAGACCGGCGCGTTTAGCGAAATGGGAAGGCCGACAAGCCCAATTAGCGCGTGCCAGGCTGCGCCATCCCAGCGGGCCACATAGTCGGCGCTGGCGTCGCCGCCAGCGTTAATGAAATCGCCGCCCACATACACATTGGGGCCTGCCACGGCGATGGCGCGGACGGTGCCGTTCAGCCCGCTGCTCAGAGCGTGCCACGTGGAGGTTGCGCTATCCCAGCGGGCGATGCGTTTCGTGCCGGCGACGCCGCCAGCGTACTCAAAAGCGCCGCCCACATAGACATTCGGCCCGGCCACGCTGATGGCGCGGACGACGCCGTTCAGCCCGCTGCCCAGGGCGTGCCAGGCGGCGCCGTCCCAGCGGGCGATGTAATCGGCATCGGCGTCGCCGCCGGCATCGGTGAAATCGCCGCCCACGTACACATCGGGGCCAGCCACGGCGATGGCGACGACATTGCCGTTCAGCCCGCTGCCCACGGCCTTCCAGTTGCCAAAGGGACCCGGCATGCTGGCCGCTGCAGCAGTAAAGACCGGCGCGCCATCGGCCGCGTATTCCATACGCCAGCCGGCCGGGTCGAGCGACCCGCTAAAGCCGGTCTCCAGGTTCAGGCTACCGTCGGAGTTGAGTAGATCTGCCAGCGGGCGCAACTCGTTGGGTGACAGCCGAGGTGATGTGGCGGTAACTTGTGACAAAGGAGGCATCCCCGATGCTGCCACCAGGAGTACGAGCGTCAATACCAGCCGGAACATTTGTCTTCTGTCCATCGTTTCATCTCCTCGGTTATGTAGTTCTGCGCCCAACGACAGGCGGCTTAGCCGCAGCGCGGAGCGAGCAGAGCGCTGTCGGCTACAGCCGCGTGTTAGCCGCCGCCATTTAGGGAAAGATCGTAAACCAACATTTCATCCGTACCGTGCGGCGACTCTGCCAACAACTCGCCATCAGCGTTTACCACCATAGCACCCCCAAAAGCCCCATCAGACGGCATGTTGTCCAGAGCGTTGACTATAACCGTTGGGCGCCCCAACTGCTTCACTCTTTCCAGATAAGACCCTCTTTCTTCTGCCGTCATCCATACTTCTACATTGGGTGGACTGCCATCGAAACTGCGTGACATCGGCACAATCAGCAATTGCAGCGAGCAGTCCAACTTCTCGATAACCTCATCGCTGAACAAATCGCCACAGATGAGTATCCCAAGCCACCCGATTTCTGTATCAACACTGCCAACATCTTCACCATTTATGAAAGGCGGCTTCTCGTTGACTTTACGATGACGGTGGATGACCTTGCCTTCTCTGTCCAGTAAGACGGCACTGTTATAGACACCCTTATCGGTCGCTTCTAACAGCCCAAAACAAAGATAGACCCTGTGAGAATGCGCTAGACGTGCCATTTCTTCAACGGTTGGGCCTGGTATCGGTTCAGCAAATCGCCTGAAATCTCCTTCTTCGTACAAGTAGCCTGTAAGAGTGCATTCTGGGAAGCCCACCAAATCTGGCCGATATTGGTTTGCTTCTTCAAGCCTTTGCTTGACGCGCTCCAAGTTGACTGATGGGTTGCGAACATCGGTTTTCAGAGGAATGAGACAAACACGCATAGTTGAAATCTCGGCGAGAGAACAGCCATTTTCGGAAAAAGGCGGCTAACGGCCTGCGCTTCAGCCGCGTTGCGGAGCGCAGCGGAGCAACGTCGGCTGCAACCCGTTGTTAGGCCGTCCATTCTCGGCTCAACTCTGCTTGATTGCCTTGAAGTTACGAACAAGCCATTGGGAAGTAGAACACGGCTGATCTCTTCAAAGACCTTTTCTATATTCCCGATAAAATTCAGCGATAGGATGCAAAGGCAAACATCAAAAGTACTCCTTTCGAAGGGTAAGTCATCTGCGCTAACTACGTAGAATTCTGGGTTGGGAAAACCAGCTTTGATAAACTGCTTTGCTGCTTGCTTCAGTAAACCAGAGCTTATGTCCGTTCCCGTATACTGATTATCACTACTGAGGAAATGTACTGCACTTCCACTTCCTGTCCCCAATTCAAGAACAGACCTTCCGTGAATCGCTGCCAACTCTTGAGTGAGGATGTGATAGTGTTTTTGAATATCGCCGCCGAATTTCTTGGGAAAGACAGAATTGCTTATAGTGCACGCTTTGTTAGGCGCACACTTGTGTTACTGTATCCCAAAGGTTTCATAAGTTTCTCCCCGGACATAGCCCAACTTCAACGCCAACTTCACCGAAACCTCATTCGCTGCAAGCCAACGGGGTTCAATCTTATGTTCCAAGCAATATAATACCAACTTTGCGCCTACGGCGGTCCCTAAGCCTTGTTTGCGAAAATCTGGCACTGTCTCAATTTCAATGTCAATGGCTTTGCTACTTTTCGCCATGGAAGTAGCTGCACTCACAATTCTGTCTTGATAAAGAACACAAAAACCTATACCCCGTTCCAAGAAATCGTCCACCGACAGAAAAGTTTCAAAGAAATGTTCATTTCCAACATCGGAAGGCAATCGTTCTGCTAGTGGTTTATCGATTCGCATGAGATCGAAGGCGGATGGAAGTTTTCTCGTTAATTTTGCTAAATATGCCGGATTTAGAGAATTACAAGAAAAATCAGTAAAGGTCAGTACTGAAGAAATGCGAGTGTCAAATTCACGCTGAAGGAGTTTTCGCCATTCATTATTTTGGGGAGTCACATAATAAATAGGGGCTTGGTGAAGCAAGTCTTTCGCTCCAGCCGCTACTGGGCTTCCCCCAAGCATTGTGAATTCTCCAGAATCCAATCGCGCCACTATAGGTTGACTAGCCGAATCGGCGTAAGCAGTGCCAAAATCGCCTTCGAGGACACTATCAATGAGAACTCGATCATATTGGCAGTCTTTAAACAGAGGCATTAGGATATGCCTGTCAGCTGCTTTTATTTCAATAGGTTTAGTCATTTATATATCCTTCTGTATAAGAGTGCGCCTAACGGTGAGCATAAGCCGCTGCGACCGAGGCGGCAAAGCCGCCGAGGGAGCAGTCGGCTGGAGCGAGTGGTTAGCCCGCTTCATCACTATTCTTTCCGCGAACTCGTTGGGCTATTTCCAGCCCGGTGGTCAATATGACAGCTATCAACCAGCCTACCAAAGCCGGTATCGGAAATCCAAAGTCTATCAGAAAGTGCACCACAATCGGCCCCCACACGTTATCGGTTCGCCATCGCAGAAGAGCGAACAAAACCCCCATGAATCCAGTGACTGTCACTCGCCCTAGTCCCCACCGGGCATGCGCAAAGCCAAATAGAATTGCAGGCAGCAAAATAGCCACCCAGACAGGGAAGCGCCTTTTCAGGACATTAAAAGCAATTCCACGAAATATCAACTCTTCTACAATGGCAGCTTGTAGGCTGGCAAAAGCCGCCAGATTAAGAGTGGGAATGCCATATGCTGCGTGATGCTCTTCCAGTCCTACCAGCCCATTTGGGGCCAGGTCAGCGACGAGGAGGAGGCTTGCAACCAGCAAAAATGCGATGAGGACGATTCTATGATGTCTCTCCAGAGGAAACAAGATGCCGGTTGCACGAAGATATGTTTTATACGTCCCATAGTAAGTACGCAGGAGAATCGGCAATAAGCCAAAGATGAGAAGCAATCCGCCCGCCAATTTTACGCCGTGAGAAATGCTTTGTCCCACTGCACTAGCGGGATCCACTTTCAAAATCAAGCCGGGTATGTCGCTGACCATCGCCAGAACATACCACGACAGACAAATCGCTAAACTGATGAGCAAGCTACGGTAAGCGCCAGATTGCTGTTTGCTGCTGCTTATATTCGGTGTTTCGCGCATTGGACTCTCCAAGAG
>CAZJTM010000262.1:0-7821 GCA_964548925.1 uncultured Verrucomicrobiota bacterium
GCCATCATCCCGCACATCGTTGGCGAGGAGCGGAAGGCGGTTCAGTCTTCGGCTGCGCTGCGTGCGCGCGGCTTCTTCGTGCCCGCCATCCGTTATCCGACGGTCGCCCGCGGCGCGGCGCGATTGCGCATCACACTGACTGCGGCACACACAGCGGAAGACGTGGCGGCGCTGCTGCGCGCCCTAGCCGACCTGAAGTCCGAAATCTCAGATTTGGAATCACCGTGAATCCACTCGCCCAACTCGATCACGCCCACGTCTGGCATCCCTTCACCCAGATGCGCGACTGGTTGAAGCGCGAACCGATCGTCATCGTCGCCGGCAAAGGCGCGGTGCTGCGGGACGTTCACGGACACGAGTATCTCGACGCCAACGCCTCGATCTGGACAAACCTTCACGGACACAACCACCCGCAACTTAACGCCGCCATTCGGCGCCAGCTTGGGAAGATCGCGCACAGTTCGGCGCTGGGCTTCGCCAATGAGCCGGCGTCGTTGCTGGCCCGGGAACTGGTTCGCTGCGCAAACGCGGAGATTGGCGATTTGCGATTCGCGAATTACGCGTCGTTGGCGAAGTCCGCGCGCATTTCCGAAAGCGCGGCTCGCCAACTGACCAAGGTCTTTTTCAGCGATGACGGCTCGACCGCGCTGGAGGTGGCGCTCAAGCTGGCTTATGAGTTCACCCGCCGGACCCGCGGGCCGAAAACCGGTCCTCGCTTTCTTTCGCTGGAAGGCGCTTACCACGGCGACACCGTGGGCGCGGTGTCGCTCGGCCACATTGACCTCTTTCACAAAGCCTACGGCGGCTTGCTCTTCAAAAGCGACGCGGTGACGTCGCCCTACTGCTACCGCTGCCCGTTCAACCGCGCCACACCGGAGCGCGCCGACGCGCGGGACTACCGCCGATGCAACTGGGAATGCGTGGCGAAGGTCGAGCAGGCCTTCCGGCGGCGGCAGCGGCGCGGCCACCCTTACGCGGGCTTTGTCTTCGAACCGCTGATGCAAGGCGCGGCGGGCATGATCGCGCAACCGCCGGGGTGGCTGAAGCGAGTTACAGAGCTGGCGCGGGCGCACGGCGCGCTGCTCATCGCCGACGAAGTGATGACCGGCTTTGGGCGAACTGGCGTGGCTGCGAAGGTGAGTTCACGGTCCACTTCATTGAAGGCGTGCCGCCCGCGTTCTCACGAACGCGGCTACGGGACGATGTTTGCCTGTCAGCACGAGTCCGTGCAACCAGACTTCCTCTGCCTGGCCAAGGGAATGACGGGGGGCTACCTGCCGATGGCGGCCACGCTGACCACGCAGGCGGTGTTCGACGCGTTCCTCGGCGAATACGAGGAGTTCAAGACCTTCTTCCACGGCCACAGCTTCACGGGCAACCAGCTCGGCGCGGCGGCTTCGCTGGCGAGCCTGGACATTTTGCGCTCAAAACGATCCGCGCTGGCTCGCGCAAAACTCCAGCGCGCTTTGGAGAGCGAACTTCGCGAGCTCTGGGCGATCCCACAAGTGGGCGACATCCGCCAGGTCGGCTTGGTCGTCGGCGTTGAACTCGTGCGGGACTGGCGGACGCGTGAACCGTTCGCGTTGCGCGAACGCGCTGGCATTCGCGTGTGCGAAGCCATGGCGCGGCGCGGCGTGCTGACGCGGCCGGTCGGAAACGCAGTCGTCCTGATGCCACCGTATTGCACGACCGCCCGCCAGGCCAAACGGATGGTGCAGGTGCTGGCAGAGTCCTGCGTGGAAGTGTTCGCAGCGAATCGCTGAGAGGCAATCCGCCGGGCCTCACGCCACGAAACCGTAGTCATACGGCTTCCGCATGGGCCGGGCGATGAACTCGTTGGCTTCGCGGGCGCATTCGCCGGTGAACACCTCTTGGGCCGCATCCCACTGGAGCTTGCGCCGCAAGCGGACCGAAATGGTACCCAGGTGACAGACGGACGCGGAGCGATGGCCCACCTCCACCGAGGCGACGGGATCGCGCCGAGAGCGCAGGCAGTCGAAGAAGTTTCCCATGTGATCGTTGCTGACTTCCAACCGGCTGGCCGAGGCCGGCAGCGGCGTGGAGATGATGTCCTCCTTGTTGGCTTCGAGATCGCTGCGGTTCACCCAAATCCAACCCTCGCTGCCCACAAAGCGGATGCCGTTGCGCTGGCCGTCCCGCTTCACCACACCACCATAGATGTTGTCGTCCGGCGTGGAGCGCACCACCTGCCGCACGCCGTTGGAGTAGGTGAAGGTAACTTCGTAATCGCTGAACGCGGTGTAGCCACCGGGGATGGGTTCGGTCAGCGCACGGGACTCGATTTCGACCGGCGCGTCCAGCCCGATGGCCCAACGCGCGATGTCGTTGTGATGCGCGCCCCAGTCCGTCATCGTACCGCCCGAGTAGTCCAGCCAGTAACGGAAGGTCGTGTGGCAGCGCTCCTTCACGTAATCCACCTTCGGCGCCTGGCCCAGATAGAAGTCCCAGTCCAATCCCTGCGGCACCGGCGACGCGGCAAAAGGGCCGCCCCGCAACCCGGCCGGCAGATAGACAACGATTTCCTGGAGCTTGCCGATGCGACCGTTGCGCACCAGTTCGCACGCCAGCCGGAAACGCCGGTCGCTGCGCTGTTGCGAGCCGGTTTGCAGCACAGTCTTGTGCTCACGTACCGCTTTCACCAAGCGCTGCCCCTCCGCGATGGTCAGGGTCAATGGCTTTTCGCCATAGACATCCTTGCCCGCTTGCGCCGCCGCCAGGTTCACCAGCGTGTGCCAGTGATCCGGTGTGGCTTGAATGAGCGCGTCAATGTCCTCGCGCTCCATGACCTTGCGGAAATCAGAGAACTTGAGCGGGACTTTGCCCTCGCGAGTGAACTTCTGAACTGCGGCGGCCAGGTGGCTTTCGTCCACGTCACACACTGCGACGATGTCGGCAAAACGCAAGGCGTTCGTCGCGTCGCCGGTTCCCATGCCCCCACAACCAACCAGCGCGACGGCGGGGCGGTCGTTGGGCCCGGGCCGTTTTCGCGCCGTTGCGGCCTGGGCATCTTCGCGTTCCAGAAACCAGGCCGGCAGGGCAGTCGCCACCCCGGTGGCGACGCAGTTTTTCAAGAAGGATCGGCGTGAGAGTTGAATGCGTTTGTCGCTCATCGGCGAGGGGGCTGGTGCGGTTGATGTTCTCATCACAGTTCTTTCAATTCTTTCTATGGGGTTCAGGGCTTGCGCAGCCGGAGGTTCTTTTCGATGAGCGCGCAGCGTTGCTCCACACAAATCCTCGAGCGCATTCCATCCTCCGGCGTGTTGAGCACGTAATCGAGGAGCTTCTCCACCGTGCTCGTCGCCACATGCGTCCGCGTGTCGGAGGAACCGTAGTAGATGAACACGTCGCCGTTTGGACGCGCCACCCAGCCGTTGGCGAAGACTACGTTGGAGACGTCGCCCAAGCGCTCGTCACCCTCCGGCGCCATGAAGTAGCCGCCCGGCGCCTTGATGAGCTTGGAGGGATCGTTCAAGTCGCAGAGGAAGAGATACAGCACGTAACGCATGCCGGCGGCGGTGTTACGCACGCCGTGGGCGAGGTGCAGCCAGCCGGCCTTCGTCTTGAGGGGCGCCGGGCCGAGGCCGTTCTTGCCTTCTTTGATCGTGTGGTAAAACCGCGGATCAATGATGCTCTCCTGCTTGATGACTGCGCGCGTGATGTCGTCGCACAGCCCCCAGCCAATGCCGTCCCCCGAACCGGTCGCGGCGAAGTCCGCCATCGGCCGGGTATAGAAGGCGTATTGGCCGTTTACGAACTCCGGGTGCAGCACGCAATTGCGCTGGTGCAACGCGCCGGTCTTGAGGTCGGCTAGGCGTTCCCACTTCACGAGGTCCTTGGTCCGCGCAATCCCACAACGGGCGATGGCCGCCGAGAGATCGCCGGGCTTCGAGTCGTCATGCCGCTCGGCGCAAAACAGTCCGTAAATCCAGCCGTCCTCGTGCCGGACGAGGCGCATGTCGTAAAGATTTGTCTCCTTGCCCTCCAGTTCCGGCATTCGCACCGGGTAGTCCCAGAATCGAAAACCGTCCACGCCCGTCTTGCTCTCGGCGATGGCGAAAAACGACTTGCGATCCCAGCCTTCGACGCGCGCGGCGAGCACGACGTTCCCGTTCCATTCCATCGCGCCAACATTGAAGACGGAGTTGACGCCCAGCCGGGTCATCAGGTGAGGGTTGGTCGCGGGTTTCAGGTCGTAGCGCCAAGTCAGGGGCGTGTGGTCTGCGGTCAGCACCGGAAACTGGTAGCGATCGAAAATGCCGTTGCCCTGGACCTGGGGACGGTTGCGGCGGCGGAGCAGCCTGCGATGCTCCTGTTTCAGTTGTTTCAGTCGCTGTCGAAATGCGTTCTTGGTCATGAAAACGTGTTGGCCGTCTGCGGCTCGCCGGAAAGTTGTAGTTGCCGGACGCCTCACTGGCAAGTGTGCGTCTCAGCCATGCTCGGCCTGGACGCGGTTGCGGCCAACAGAGCAGATTCAGGCCGTTTACCGGTACTCGCCAAGCCTCCTCGGCAAGACCACTCTTCGCATCTTTCTCAAGGCCCCGACGCCACTCCCGGAAGGGGTCCCGCAGGCAATTGAATTTTACCGCTCGCGCCCGGCTGAACATGTCGTCAAAACTCGTGACACATGAGCGATTCCCCGGCGAGGTTCGCGCCAAGTGCCAACTACCCGCGAGCAGTATCCCGCCGCAAGTTCGCGCGGTGCCGCCTCGCCATCGTGTCTCCGGGTGCGGTCTCAGGTGACGGGCTTCTCCTCGCGCGGTCGAGGGCGATGCAGCACCAGCACATTGCCGACGCGCTGGATCAGGTGGCTCGAGGTGCGTTCCGCCAATTCGGGCGCGAGCTCCTTCTTCCTCTCTTTGAACTCCGAGAACTTGATCTTGACCAGTTCATGTTGCGCCAACGCGGCATCCACGGAGCGAATGAACCCCTCACTCAAACCAGCCTTGCCGATTTTGAGCAGAGGCTCCAAACGCTGCGCCGCAGCCTTGAACTTCCGAATCTCCGAATTGCTCAGTGGTGTCAACATTGGCGCAGCAGTGTAAAGCGTCGGCGCGCAGAACGCCACGCCGGCTTGCCCACCCTCAAATCACCAACGGCAGCGCATCTCTCTTCTGCCGTGCCCTCGGCGTTGCCGATGACCTCCAGACAGCACGCCGCAGAACAGCAGGCCGGAGTCCCCCGCCCCTTTCGGCCCGCTGCCGCCTGACGCCCCATCCGTTAACGCGCGCCCTCACGCTCGCCGCGCTGGCCGCTCCAGCGGGGCGGCCGCTCTTCCCGTGGACGAGCGATGTTGACGGTCAGCGGGCGGCCTTGGAACTCCTTGTTGTGGAATTGCTCCACCGCCCGGGCCGCTTCCTCCGCGCTGGCAAACTCCACGAAGGCAAACCCGCGGGACTTGCCAGTCATCTTGTCGCACATCACGTTGACCGAAGTGACCACGCCCGCTTGCGCGAAGTAATCCTGGAGATCATTCTCCGCAGTCTGGTAGGACAGGTTTCCAACAAATAGTCGGGTCGGATTCATAACTTGGAAGTCTGCTCAACAAACGGAAACGGGATGGGAGAACTGCACTGGCAGGCTCACTGAATGTCGCGTTCGCTTTCTTCTGACTGACAATCGGTCTTCATGACGCCAACACGGCTCTGTTCTGATCAGACTCGGGGATTTCTAGCAGAACCGCTTGCGGCGTCAACACGTGATTGCGCGGCGGAAAAAGCACTCATGGAGGCGGCCCGCTGGGGCCCCGACGGCCCTTGCCGCTGTGACCGCGGAAATGCGGACTCCGCCGAGCCGGCTAGCCCGAATGTCTCATACCCACACCGCCGGGTGAGGGTACTTGGGCTACAGGACCGTGGTTTTCGTGGTGTAGGCCGGGTGCCCTCACCCGGCGAAGTGTTGGCAATTCAAGCGGGGTGTGAAATCCCCGGGTTAGAGCCGGGACTCCCGGCGGGCGCGCTTCCCGGCCAGTTCCCGCCGCAACCGTTCCAACGGCAGCGCGTTCATTACCTCGGCCTTCGTCAGCCAGCCTTTGCGCGCGACTGCCACCCCCAACCGCAGGTAGCCGGCATGCTCGCGGCGATGAGCATCCGGGCTGATGAGGCACTTGACGCCCCGGCTGCGCGCGTACGGCCACTGCCGCCAGTCGAGATCAAACCGACGCGGGTTGCAGTTCAACTCCAACCAGGTGCCGGTGGCGGCGCAGGCGTCTATCACGGCTTGCTGGTTGATGGGATAGGGTTCGCGTTCGAGCAGGAGGCGGCCGCTCAAATGCCCCAGCGCATGCACCCACTGGTTTTCGGCGGCGCGGATCAACCGTTTCGTATTCTCGGCTTCGTTGTTGGCCGGGACGTGCAAACTCGCGATCACAATGTCGAGTTCCGCCAGCAGGTCATCATCAAAGTCGAGTCGGTCGCGGAGGATGTCCACCTCCGTGCCGGTGAGCAGCCGGAAGTCGGCGCCACTGTCCGCAAGCCGTTGGTTGAGCGTTTTGATCTCCTGGATCTGCCGCCGCAGACGCGCCGCGTCCAGGCCGTTCGCCTGAAAGGAGGACTTCGAGTGATCCGTGATGGCCCAATATTCCAGCCCGAGTTCTTGCGCGTGCGCGGCGATTTCTTCCAACGTGTTGTGGCCGTCGCTCCAGGTCGAGTGATTGTGGAGTGAGCCGCGCAGGTCCGTCCACTCGATGAGGCGCGGCAGGTCGCCTCGTTCCGCCGCCGCGAACTCGCCGTGGTCCTCGCGCAGTTCCGGCGGCACAAACGCCAGGCCCAACTCGGCAAAGACCTCCGCCTCGTCCGCGCAAGGCACCCGCAACTTGGGATCGCGCGTCTCGTCTGTGGAGCGGAACAAACCGTACTCGTTGAGCCGCAGTCCCCGGGCGATGGCCCGCTGGCGCATGACGATGTTGTGCTCCTTGCTCCCCGTGAAATACATCAGAGCGAAGGGAAACTCCGCATCAC
The DNA here is from genome assembly GCA_964548925.1 of uncultured Verrucomicrobiota bacterium. GTDB lineage: Bacteria > Verrucomicrobiota > Verrucomicrobiia > Limisphaerales > MWDV01 > MWDV01. The sequence goes on from CAZJTM010000262.1 coordinate 6,978, forward strand.
TCACCACCCGCAGGTCCGCCTGAAGGCCGCCTTCCAGGATCACGCTCGCCTTGGTGTCGCCCTTGGCCAGGACCTTGATCACGCCCGCCTGCCGCGCGAAAGACTCGATCACCCCTGCCGGCTCCTTGGACGACGCCAGCAGGTCAATGTCTCCGATGACCTCCTTGCTCCGCCGCAGGCTGCCGGCGGCACTGCAACGAATCACGTCCGGATGCGCCCGCAAGGCCTCCAGCAAGGGTTCCGCCGCCGCCAGGGCCACACTCAGCAGGTGTTTCGACGCATAGAGCCGGCGGCGTTCGATGGCCTCCAGCAAATTCGCCTGGGTCTTTTCCCCGAAGCCGGTCAGTTCCGCCACCTTGCCGTCTTTGCACGCCTGTTCCAGCGCCTCGACCGATTCGATGCCGAGCTTCTGCCGCAAGGCTTGAATCTTCTTGGGACCGAGGCCGGAGATTTCGAGCAGCGCCAACAAGCCCGGCGGAACAGAGGCCTTGAGATCCTCGAAGTAGGCCAGCCTGCCGGTCGTGACGAGTTCGGTGATCTTCTGTTGAAGGGCATCGCCAATGCCTTTGATCGTTCCGAGCCGCTGCTCGGACACGAGTGTTTCCAGCGGTTCGGACAAGGCCTCGATGGTGCGCGCGGCGTTTAGGTAGGCGCGCGTCTTGAACGGATTCTCGCCCTTCAACTCCAGCAACGTGCCGATCTCCACCAGCACTTCGGCAACCTTCTCTTTGTCCATACAGGGGTAAAACTCAGGGTTCGCCGCGCAAAGTTCAATCTGAAAGCGCCCGCCCGCGACCGCTGCGGAGCCGATGGCCTTTCCAGTCCCATGAATCCACAAGCCACC
>CAZJTM010000263.1:0-7718 GCA_964548925.1 uncultured Verrucomicrobiota bacterium
CGGTGAGGTCCACGTCCATGCCGGCGTCCCGCAACACCCCGGCGGCCTGTTCGCGAGTTTCCTCGCGGAGAAGGTTTGATGCCGACCAGCACGTCGAACTCACCTTTGCGGAGCGCACGCTGAATCTCGACGCGCTCGATGGCGTCAATCTCGCTGTGCAGGTAGCGCACGTTCACGGCGATGTCGCGGAGGTAATCGGCGAGTTCCCCGGCGGTAACGGGTTTGACATCATCGGCGGGCGTGGCGAACAAACCTCGTGAAAGCCAACCAACCCATCGTCGCCGAACAGAAGATGCGCGGCGCTGATCGTGGAGAAGTACCGTCCACAGATGAACAAGCTGACGCCTGAAGAGCGCCAGCAACGCCGGGATCGCGCCATGGGGCTTGCCTCCGGCCATGAATCCGAAAGCCCCGCAACTCCTGGCCGGTGACACAAACGTCGGCATGGACCTCGCCCCAGCCGACGAGTGGGTCTTGAACGCCATGACTACCATCCGGCAGCGATTGTCGGGTTGCTCGCTCCTGATGCCACCGACGGTTGCCGAGAAACGAGCCTGGTTGGCTCGTCAAGCCGATGAACCCGACGATCGGGAAGCGGCACATGTTCTTCTGCGCCGGCATCGCAGTTGGGGACTTGAAATGATTCACGCCGTCCCGCTTGGAAACGCCTACGTCGAACGGATCGCCGGGAGCGCTGGTCAGTAAGTGGCTTTCCTCTTTCGTGCCACTGGCCAGCCTCTACACTTCCCGCGTGACGGTTTTGGAAACCATCCAACGCAGCGCCGACTTCCTCGCCAGGAAAGGGGTGGAGTCGCCGCGATTGCAGGCGGAACTCTTGCTGGCGCACGTGCTGAAGCTGCCCCGGATGAAACTCTACCTGGACTTCGCGCGGACGCTGGCGCCGGACGAGGTGGAGACGCTTCGCGAATTGGTGAAACGCCGTGGCCAGCGCGAGCCGCTGCAACACATCGTCGGCTCAACTTCCTTTTGCGGCTTTGAGATTGCCGTGAACCGTCACGTGCTGGTGCCGCGACCCGAAACAGAAATCCTCGCCGAGTTGGGATGGCAGTACCTCTCCACTCTCAACGCCCAGCCCGTGACCTGCCTGGATTTCGGCACCGGGAGCGGATGTCTCGCTGTCGCCCTTGCGGCGAAATGCCCGCACACGCGCGTCACCGCGCTCGATATTTCGGCTGAAGCCTTGGCCATCGCGCGCCAAAACCTGGCCCGGCACGGTCTGTTGGAGCGCGTGCAGGTCCTCCACGGGGACGGCTTGGCGGCGTTGCCTGCTTCGGCCCGCTTTGATCTCATCATCAGCAATCCGCCCTACATCCCGACCGCCGAGATCGAGACGCTGCAACCCGAGGTGCGCGACTTCGATCCGCGCGCGGCGCTGGATGGCGGGCCGGACGGCTTGGACTGCGTTCGCCAACTCGCCGCCGAAGCGGGTGACTTCCTTGCGCCGCACGGAAAACTGATGCTGGAATTTGGCGATGGCCAGGCGGAAGCCGCCTGCGAGATCTTCACCGGGCAAGGCTGGACTGTGGAGGCCGTGCGGGAGGATGACTGTCAGCGCCCAAGATTCTTGATCGCATCGCTGAGGCGTTGAACCGTTCAACTGTTATCCCGTTGGATCGTCGCGCCGGTTCAACGCGTTGACGATTCAACGGTTCAACGATCCGGCAGCAGGGACCAGTTTCCCATTGAAGGCGGCGCGTGACGGCCCGGGCGTATCAAGGGGAGGCTTTGCCGGCGCAATCCCAGGTGGCGCGACCGTCCCAAAGCGTGAAGCCTAACCCGTCGAGGACGGCGCCTTCCAAGTCCACCAAGGCGGCGGGTACTTGCAGGCGGACCCACTGGCCGGCGACGGGCAACGGGCCCATGTAGCGGCGGCTGGCGGTGCCATCGGCACCCCAGTTGATGATGTTTGCGCCCCAGTAGGCGCGGCTTGCATACGACGAACCGCCCCCCCAAAACCACTGCAGCATGACTTCGCCGGGGAGATGGTCCGGGTCCAGGTAGATGTAAGCGAACAGCACGTCGCCCGCGTTAACCGCGAGGGTGTCAATGGCCGAATGAAAGTAGTGCTGGTGCTCGCCGGCGCGCAGGTCCGACTGGCTGGCAAAGCTGCCGGAATACGGGGCCGGGTTGCTGCTCACCCAATTCCAACCTTCGTTGCCGCCCGTAACCGCGCCGGCGGGCAGCGAATCATCCACCCAGATCACATCCCGGGGCGTCCTTCGCTGGTAGCGGGCGCGGTAGAAGCACTGCGGGGAGTGGGTCGCTTCCAAGTCCTCGAACGCCCAAGTCTCCAACAGGCCAACCGTGTTGGTGGCCCGGGCAACCCAATCCCACAGGTTCGTGGATGCCTCGATCACGTACTCGATGCCCGCTTCGCCCTCGAACGCCGTGAGCAACAACCGGAAGCGTCCGTCGGCGCCGAATTCCGCGGGCCGGAGACTGGGCGCCTGGCTCACTTCCAAGACAGTCACGACGAAGCTCTGGGTCGCACTGAGACTCGGCTCGCCGTTATCGGTTACCCTCACCGAGACGACCTTCGTGCTGGGGCCTTGTTCTTCCGTCGGGGTCCACGTCAGGACACCATTCGTCGGGTTCAGGCTCATCCCAACCGGTGCGGCCAGCAATTCGTAGGTCAGACGATTGGCGGGAAGGTCCGGGTCGGTTGCGCGATTGGTCAGCGTCAACGGCGTCAATTCCGCCACGACCTGATCCGGCATCGGCTGCCAGACGGGGGCTTGGTTCACTTCTGCCACGACCACCTTCACCGTGGTGGTGGCGCTCAGGCGGGGATCCCCGTGGTCAGACACAATGATGTTGATGAGGTTCGTGTTGGGGCCCTGATCTTCATCCGGAATCCACCAGAACTCGGCCTGACTGCCGCCGCCGGCCACCAGATACACATTGCTGGCGAGCCCTGCGGGAGCGTCCGCCGCCAGAGAGAAATCCAGCAAGTGCCACGATTCCTCCACATCGCATGCCGCCACGTAAAAGCCGCACCGCTCCCCTTCGTTGACCCTCAGGTCTGGATGCTCAAAGGTGAAGAATGGCGCGTCGTTAATCGCTGTCACGGTCAGGTTCACCGTAGCCGGCGCCGAGTCCCAAGTCCCGTCGTTGACTTTGAAGGTAAACCGGTCGGCGCTCACGAAGTTGGTGTTGGGGCGATACGTGAGCTGTGGCGGTGTCCCCGTCAACGTGCCCGCGGTTGGCCCTTGAACTACGCTGTAAGTCAAGGGCGATCCCTCCTGATCCCAGCCCGCCAGGAGAATCTCGACCGGTGTGTCTTCGGGCGTCGTGACGTTCTGAGAGATGGCCACCGGCCAAGGCACGACATGCACCGTGATGGGCGCAATAACGCCCGCCTGAAACTGAATGCCCCCGCCGGTGGCGGCACTCGTCTTCAGAACAACGAACAGATTGACCACCTGATCCGGCGGAGAAGGAACTGCATCAGGCGCCCCCACGTACACGCTCAGGAGGTAGCCCGTAACGCCGTTGGTGGCGTGGCCTTCGATCGGTGCCGTTTCGAGCGAGGTCAGCCGGACGACGGGATCAAAGGAAACGAAGCAATTCGAGGTTGTGACCGCGTCGCCCACAAGGAAGTTCGTGGTCCAATACGTGAGTCCCTCTTCGGTTGGCCAGAAGCTGACGAAGAAATCGCAGCACACCATGTTGGTGTTGCGAACCGCGACTGTCACCTCGGCGCTCCCTGGGGAAATCCCGAGTCCAAAGGTCACGGCGGGGAGGAACGAAACCAGCACCAGAATCGCCAGAGAAACGCGCAAACTTCCCGACGGCACTCGAATCGGCTTGGTCAAAGGGGGAATAAAAGGAACCGACACTGGGGTTTTCATAACATCTCTTGAATGGATGGACGCGCGAAATCCTCCTCCGCGCGGCTTGGCCGCCGCGCTTTCGCAGCGATCACTCGTGGGTTCACAGCCACAACCGTTTGCCGGGCACCGACCATTGGTCGAGAGCCGCGAAGGAACCGAAGCCAGCACGGCTTCAAGTCCTCTCGCTCCCAGCCCCGTTCGCGCTCTATCCGGCATCTCACCACTGTCGGCACGCCAGGGTGGCAAACAACATCCGGTTTCCGGCAGCGGTGTCTCCCGCTTATACGCCCACCCGCCAAGCTGCTGCAAGCGAGTTTTGGGCGGCGCTTGAATGGCTGACAGGCTGGCCATTGATCGCCCAGCCTCTTCCGTCGGACGACGTCCTGTCACCTTCTGCGCCGTTCAACGACCAAAACTGGATTGTGGAGGCGGTGCGGGAGGATTACAGTCAACGTCAGAAAATTTTGACCGCGTCACTGCGGCGTTGAACTGTTCAACTGTTGTCCGGTTGGATCGTCGCGCCGGTCCGATGCGTTCACGATTCAACGGTTCAACGATCCGACAAACATGGACAGCTTTCTCATCAAAGGCGGCGTGCCGTTGCACGGCGAAGTGACGATCGGCGGCGCGAAGAACGCGGTGCTGCCGATCATGGCGGCGGCGCTGCTCACGCGCGAGCCGTGCGTCATCCGTCGCGTGCCGCAGCTCACGGACGTGCGCTTCATGGGCCAGATTCTCAACTGGCTGGGCGCCAAGGTCACTTGGGAGGGCGACGTGGTGCGGGTGCAGGCCAACAAAATCAAGGGCGTCGGCGATTACGACTTGATCCGCAAGATGCGCGGCTCGATCTGCATCATGGGGCCAATGCTGGCGCGATTGAAAACAGCGAGCGTGTCGCTGCCCGGCGGCTGCGTCATCGGTGCGCGGCCCATCAACCTCCATCTGAAAGGCTTTGAAGGCCTCGGGGCGCGCATCACCATTGCCGGAGGTTATGCCCAAGCAAAGGCGAAGAAACTTGTCGGTAACGACATTTTTCTCGGCGGGCGGGCCGGCTCGACGGTGCTGGGCACGGCCAACGTCATGATGGCGGCGACATTGGCGGAGGGCATCACGGTCATCGAAAGCGCCGCCTGCGAACCCGAGGTCGTGGATCTGGCCAACTTCCTCAACGCCATGGGTGCGAAAATTGCCGGCGCCGGCAGCCCCATCATCACCATTACCGGTGTCAAGGAACTCCACGGCGCGGAGCATGAAGTCATCCCGGACCGCATCGAAGCCGCGACTTATCTCATTGCCGGTGCCGCGACGCGTGGCGAAGTCACGGTCAAAGGGGCCAATGCCAGCCATCTCTCGGCGGTATTGGACAAGCTGCACGATGCCGGCGTGCGGGTGGAGCGGAGCGGAGCGGCGCTGATCGCCCGGCGCAACGGCAAGCTCAAGGCGGTGGACATCACCACGCTGCCCTACGCCGGCTTCCCCACGGATGTGCAGGCGCAAATGATGGCGCTGCTGACGCTCGTGCCGGGCATCAGCATCATCACCGAACGGATTTTTGAGTCGCGGTTCATGCACGTGAGCGAACTGGGGCGGTTGGGGGCGGACATCGAAATCGAGGGCCCGAGCGCGATTGTGAAAGGGGGACGGCCGTTGAGCGGCGCGCCGGTGATGGCGAGTGATCTGCGCGCGTCGGCGGCGCTGGTGATCGCCGGCCTGGCCGCGCGCGGCACGACGCGCGTCAACCGCGTGTATCACATTGACCGCGGCTACGAGAACATTGACGGCAAGCTGCGGGACTTGGGCGCCCGCATCGAGCGGGTTCAGGAATCATGACCAAGCTCATCTCCGCAGCGATCATCCTCGTTGTTCTCTACGTTGCCTATCACCTTTTCGTGTACTGGGAAAAAGTGCGCGATGAGCGGGACGCGAAGGAAGCCGAGGCCAAAGTCGTGCTGCGCGGCGATCAGCTCGCCGGCATGCCCGCGCAATTGGAGGCCTCGCTGCAAGCCGCGCAGCAGGCGGGGCTCGGCACCTTCCGCAAGTGGCTGGAAGTTTACGGTCCATCCCTTCAAGACCCGCGGAAGGCTTGGATCGAGTTGGACTTCTGCGTAGCCGTGTCGCGCGACAACCCGAAGGAGGCCCGGCGATTGTTCGCGGAAGTGAAGAAGCGAGTGAAGCCCGGGTCGCCGGTTTACAGCCGTGTGAAGCAGTTGGAAGCCTCCTATGAGTAGAGCGAGCACCGCCACGCGGCGGGCGAGCCCGGAAAGGAGATTTACGACGCGTCCTCCAGCCGCTAGTTTTTGTCCGCCCGCTTGAGCGCCCCCATAGTTCAAATGGATAGAGCAGCAGTCTGCTAAACTGATTTTGGGGGCCGACAAGATTCTCCGGGAAACGCCCCAAAGCGGCCTCAGAAGCGGGTTTCGTGGCCTTTTTGACATGATTGTGGCAGTCTCTATCAGGTGGCAAGAACGGCAGGTTTTGCTCACTTGGGGGGCTGTGGACGCACAATGGTAGCCCCACCCTGAATTGAACAGGGATCACACGTTTAGGAAACGCGTGCTCTATCCATTTGAGCTATGGGGCCACACCGCGAGAAGCCTAGCTGGGGACTCGCCGGGTGACAAGTGCTTGGGAGCATCTGCTGGGAAGATAGAGCATCCAAAGCGCCTTCAAGAGGGGCGGGGGAATGGCGGACCCTTCAGTCCTCCGCCGGCAGCGTCAGAGTTGTGATCGGCTGTGGATCGTCAATGTCGAGCCGCCCGCATACGGCAGTCGAGTATACCAGCTTGGCGCGGTGGCTCTCGTTCCTCACACAAAGTGCAAGCGGCATTCGGTCGCCTCCTTTGCTACGTGGGCGAGCACCAAAAGGTCATCGCGCCCGTGGCTGTCGGTCGTCTTCCACTCTTCGCCGTCCCCGTAGCGCCGCTCGAACGTGGTATTGTAACGCACGCCCTTGTCGGTTGGGTTGGCCCAGATCGTGACGCGGATGCCGTTCACGCGAATTTCGTGAGCCGGCTTGTTGGTGGTTTCGGAGGCAGGTTTGGATGTTTTGCTCATATTCTCGTCTTTCTAGTGGCCCCGGTTATCGGGGCGTTTTGTTTTTCACCTGCGACCCAAAACACACGACCCGATGACAGCGGCCACGATAGCCGGGAGCGCGGGAGTGCAAGGGTGCGGAGCAGAAGCACCGGAATGCTCAGCTTGCTGGCGTCAGCGGTGCGCGGCTTTGCTGGAATGACGGAGCGCGAGGCGGAGGAAACAGATGTTCAATGACGTGTTGCGCGGGCTGGACCGGCAGCATCCGCCCGGCGAAAGCCTGACGGCCAACCGGATGTTTTGCGCGCTGCGCACGCAGGCCTACAACCAGATGAAAGCCGTGCAACTACTCTGCCTTGCCAGACGAATGCCAGCGCTGGACGGGTAGCACGCTGCTGCGGCAACTGCTGCGGCACGCGCGGCGGTTGTTGGCGCGGGGGGGGAAGAGGCGGTGAGCTGGCTGGTGGCAGGCCTGGGAAACCCGGTGGTGGACGGGCGCCAGCGTGCCCGCGGGGGTCGCGTCGGGCTGAGCACCCTGCGGGAGACCGGAGCGAGCCCACCGCACGGGAGACTGCGCCGGTCAGGAGAGCCGGGTCGGTGCGCATCCCGCACCGAGGGTCGTCGCCGAGTCCCATCCCTCGGGACGGACCGGTTGGAGCACTCCCGCCGCCGCCGCGCCCCCAAGGACTCCGATTTTGATCCCTTTGCACACGCTCGGGATGATTCCCACTCCCGTTCACCAGGACTGGCTAAGGATTTCGGCGACGATGCGACGATCCCCAGACCTTGGCGTTCGCTTCGAGCGACGCACCGGCGGGTGAAGTTTTGTGA